>CALFYW010000016.1 GCA_937952265.1 uncultured bacterium | reverse complement strand
GGACTTAACTTTCAAACACCAGAAGAGGTGTTGCGAAGGTCTTGATTATTTAACGCGAACTCATTAAAGGTGGATTGTTGTTGCTGACCATTCAAAAAAATCTTTATAAAAATACCTCACCTGGTATTTAATGAGGTCATATCCAATCTCTCACTTCAGAATGTTTCTGCTACTCGGGAGAGCCCGATTTAGCTAACCAGTTAATCCGAGATACCTTTAATTTACGGTGTATCTCGGATAAATACTTCTCGGGGGTTTTAAAAGATACAGAGAAAATATTGAGTAAGAGAATTCCTATACAAAGAATTTTTTAGTTTGTTCTCTAGGTAAGATTTCTCTCAAAACAGGGAATTTATAAGAATACTTTATCTCAACAAAAATATCCTACCCATCAGCATTCATTGCTAGAAATTTTATCAAGAAAATACTCCCCTTCTGATAACTATTCTTTTAATCTATAAAATGAACACAATAGTATCGATATGTGTGGGATATAGGGATGAGAAATACAGACATTCCTCGTTAAGAATTTAAGGTAAAAAACTAGTCTTTCATTATCTCGAACATCCGAGATACCGCTTTACTAATTATTATCTCGGTAATTTTCTAAAACCTCTCTCACCCCATTACTCAAACAAAAAGACCCCCGAAGGGGTATTTTTGCAGACATTTCTTTTGTTTAGAGTTTACTCTTCACAACTCACACTATACATCATAATCATCCAGAAAAATTTGTCAAGCGCTACTTGCTAGAAACTATTCCCTGCTCGAATCTGCTGGATCAATACATTACCTTGCTCCTCTAACGCAGGGTCGATTTCAATCGCTTCTTCAATACGCTTGATTGCCTCTGCGCTCCGACCGACATTAGCGAGCGATACGGCGAGTGAAATTCGAAGCTGGATGTCATTTGGACGATGCACTAATTCTCGCTCATATATCGAAATAACTTCATTGATATTGTTTGTCGCAAGATACGCACGAATAAGACGCTGATCAAATGCTTCACTCTGTCCACTCTCTGCAAGAATTCTTTTTGCTTCATTTACATTCCCCGCATAGATTAAACCCGTTGCATAAATGATCCGCACCTCGCTAAAAGTTGGATCTAGATCGTATGCTTCTTTAAAGAATTCAAGTGCTTTATTGGGATTACCAAGATTAAGATAACTTGAACCCAATTCAAATAAAATATCTTGTTTACGTGGTGACAATTCATGAGCATCTTCAAGGTAAGAAATAGCGGCAGTAGCTTCCCCATAAGAGTTGAGCAGTGACCCCATAAAGACGTGGAAGCGCGCATCCCGGGGATGTTCCTCAACCTGTTTTCTCATTTCTGATTTTGCAAGCTCATAGAGCTCTTGTTTTTGATCCTCATCGAAAGGAATAGACTGGATATCCCCCGAGGTCCGGGCGAGGTGTTCGCGCACTTCAGAGGTAGCAAATGAATCATACGCGATCGTCTTTCTAAATATCTCCGTGTTTTTTGAAAGATCATTATCATAATTCTGAAAGGCGTCAATAATACCCCGCGCCGCGAGAATCCCTTTTGCATTGAAGAAATAAAGAGAGAATAAGGTGAGAATGATTATTCCGGAAGTTGCGATCTGCTGATTAAGTGGTGAAGAAGCAATTTTCCATTCATACTGAAGTCTTCTCGATCGCTTGCTGTGAATATATGCGAGTAATCCAAAGAAGAAAACATAACTTACCGTATTATCGAACACAAACAGATTGCTGAAGAAGTAGGCGCTAATAAGCCCCGTAAGAACTACCTTTTCATTAAAAGTAATTTCTTCTTCGCCCTCTGAAGAACGTCTCCAGAGAAGATACAATCCGGTCGCAAAAAGACTTAGGTAAGATACAAGCCCCAATACCCCTCCAGCAATGAACCAATCAAAAAGAATATTGTGTGTTCGATCAAACCACGCTTCCTGTCCAAACATCCGTGGATCGTAATGGGTGTTGAAGACAAAATTAAAATTCTCTTGCCCCCAACCAAAAATCGGTCTTTCTTTAATACCTTGCCATGCGATATTCCACACCATAAATCGTGGCGCGGCATCGTCAAGCGAAATAGACGCAATACGAGAAATTGGACCTTTTCCTTTCAAGAAATCAGCATCCTTAACAAGAAAGAATCCACCTAATAAAACGGCTGTGGAAATCAAAGCAACTAATGCCCCCTTCTGAACACGAGAATTTGATGTCTTCCCGAAAAATGCCAACAGAAAGAGCACCATAATTACCCCGACAATCAAACCGAGTATCGCACCACGTGTCGCGGTATTGTAGAGCACGAATAGATTTAGCAGAACAAGCCCCGCGTATAACGCTCCTGAAAGAATACGGTGTGGCAGAAATGACCTAGAGTAACGAATCAAAAGGAAGACACACAAACCTAAAATTAAGAATGAGAATAGCAACATTATCTTTCCTGGTGTTTCTGCAACCGTATCCGCGTCACTGATTCTTATTAAATAGTACACTATAAAAAAGAAGAGACCTGTTAACCAACTTACCGCAATAGGGATAACTCTTGTGCGATTTTTAATCCACATTAAAGACCCGAGGAAAATAGTAAAAATAGTATAACCACCTAAATACGCGGCATTACCCAAGGTGGCATCAACACGGACTCCACCTTGATTAATGGTTATTTCTCCATAGAGTTGGAGAATGCTGTAACAGCCTACAAAAATACTGGTACCGAGTAATCCATGAAAAAGATACCTCCATAGACGTTCCGTATTTATAAGAGCGCTTACTACAATAAAATAGGCACCGAGGTGAAGCAGTGTAATATACCCCTCCATTCGTTCAAAATTTGACCAAAAACTTTTAAATGGGTTCTCCGCAAAAATAGTTGCAAGCCCCATTACCCCCAAGAAGCCTCCTAGTGCATAGAGGAGTGAGGATATGCGAGGTCGATATGATACGTCTCGAATGGCAAGAATGAGCCATGCGCCAAAAATGATCTCAACAATGATTCGGAAAAAGAACCCCTTACCACTAATAAAAGGAAACAGGGTTGACCGGGTAACAATAATTGGAATAAAAAGAAACAGCGCGAAGACTCCAAAAATGATGAAGTAGCGCAATAATTGGTTCATATTCATGCACCCACGATACCACAAAATAGAAAAGAGAAAAAATTCCTTCGAGAAGAAATAGCGCCTTTATGCCACGTCTTTTTCTTCAATGAGCTCATCGGCTTCAATAGCTCTGATTAGCTTCTTGCCGATAAGCATATTGGCTTGGTCAGAAGAAAGACCGACTCCTGGTCTTTTGAAAGAAAGATCTACGTGACTTATTTTATGCCCTTGAGTAAGTGCGTGTTTCGCAACAATTGATTGCGCGGCCCATTGTCGAGCTTGTTTAATTTTTTCTTTTCGTTTTTCTCCTGGATCGGAAAGAGCGAGTTCAAGTTCTCGGATATGTTGAACAAAGTCTTTAGCGGTCTCTGGCGTGACTGATCCAGGGCAATCAAAAGATCGCTTGTCATGAGTGTCGAATGAGATATGCTTTTCAATTACACAAACTCCGAGTGATACTGATGCGATCGGGATATGAAGCCCAACCGTATGATCGGAGTATCCAATGGGGTATGAAAACATTTTTTGCAAATGCGTGATCTGACGAAGATGGTTGATTGCTGGTGGTGTGGGATATACGGTATTGCAATGTAAAATAACTATTTCAGTAGTACCTGCATCTTCAAGAGTCTGAATGGTTTGCCTTACTTCTTCATCATCTAAATGTAAGCCAAGTGAGATCACTACAGGTTTTTTGCGAGCACCGACATTTTTCAAGAATTCGAAATTCATTGATTCACCCGAACCAATTTTCAAAAATGGTATATCGAGTTCTTTATCCAAAAAATCTAAATCAAAATCAGTGTGGGCAGTAACCAGAAAATCAATATTTCGTATCGCGCAATAATCTCGAAGCTCCCGTAATTCATCATATGAGAGTTCTTTGTATTTGAGCCGTCGATACCAATAAGGGTCTACCTTTTTAGAAACTAATGCTTCTGTGGTCTGTGCCTGAAATTTAATGCAATCAGCACCAGCAGCCATTGCAGCATCCACTTGTTTTTTTGCAAGGTTCACATCACCCCAATTGGTAAGTCCTCCTTCAAAGATAATATAGACAGGCTCTCCTTCTCCAATAACCCTATTTCCCAACTGAACTTTTTTGCGTGAATTCATGAGAAAAATAGTACCATAAAATTAGATATATAGCTAGTTTTTGCGTTGGTGACGGTGTTTAAGTACTGCCTCTGTGGTAAGCACATCAATTGGTTCATCGATGTCGCTCGTCTGTTCGCGTGGCACAATAACTGATTTACTCCTTTCTCCCTGGATTGTGCCATAAGTATAGAGCGTTTCTGGCTTAAAACAATACACCGCATCTACTGCATATATTTTCGGCCATATTCCTGATTGTATCGCCACCTTCCTCTCGTTTGGCATAAAGAAGCGGGTGAATCCTTGTGTATCTATTGTACGCACACGGTAGGGATGAAAGATGGTCGGGACTTCAAAGATTGTTTCTACGGAATCTAAATTATCTTTTAATAACAATTCGACTGCCCGATCAATATCCTCCGGCTCCACTAGAGGGTTTGTTGGTTGTACAAGTACCACCGCATCAGGCCAATACCTCTCTTTTTTCTTTAAAAATTCTAATTCATGCTTAAGCACTTCGAGATGTGTGCTAGAGTCACGAGCGAGTTCTTTGGGTCGTAAAAATGGAATCTCTGCTCCCGCACCTCTTCCGATCTCCGCTATTTCTTCACTGTCAGTGTCAACAATAATACGGTTTACTCTTTTTGATTTTTGTAATGCCTCAATAACCCACACCATTGAGGGTCTGCCGAGGATTGGCACGATACTCTTTTTAGGAATTCGTTTTGATTCCCCACGAGCAGTAACCGTAGCAAGAACTTTTTTATTCATACCATTATGCCTGAAGCATTTTAACTCCTTCTTCGAAACTTACTTGAGGGCTCCAATCAAGAAGCGCTTGGGCACAACTAATATCAGCAAGCACCTCTTTCACATCCCCGGGACGCGCCTCAATAGTAACTGTTGGGTAATCTTTTCCTCCTATAATCTGGGCTATCTCTCGAATGGAATAGTTTTTTCCGCTTCCTAAATTTATTGCTTGGCCATTGAACTTTTGATCGGTAAGTGCCGCTCGGGCAATTCCTTGAACCAAGTCTTTAACAAAAATCATATCTCGACGTTGTGTTCCAGGAGAGACAATGGTAAGCGGTTTCTTTTCTTCTAAGAAAGCTAGGAATCGTTCGATACATGTCGCGTATGCAGAATCACGTCTCTGGCGCGGACCATATACATTAAAAAAACGCAGAGATACTGTGTCAATTGGGTCCCAAAAATTATCTCTCGCCCACATAGCCATTAATTGCTCTCCAACGTGTTTTGCAAGACCATAGGGGTTTTTTGGCTTGAGAGGTAACTCCTCATGTAGTGGCTTACCTGCATATTCTTCTCCGGTAAATCCATACACTGCGGCTGACGAAGCAAAAACGAAACGCTTGACACCAGAGGAACGGGCAGACTCAAGCATCGTATAGGTTCCCCGGATATTGGTATGTAGCGCATCGAGTGGTTTTTGAATAGAAGTCTGTACTGACGGTAGTGCCGCAAGATGCACGACCGCATCGGGACGTATCCTCTGGAGCACACTCAGTACCTCGCTACTATCCCGCACGTCAACACTTAGATATTCCGCACCAATATGAGCGTGTTCGGGTTGAACAATATCGAAAGAAGTTACTTGATGCCCTTGGCTAATCAGTTCTTCAATAAGATGGGATCCAATAAATCCAGCACCACCGGTTACAACAATACGGGTCATAGATAATGCAATTATTTTTTATTCCCTCTTTTTTGGTGCCACACTATTTTAGGGTGTATGGTCTGGGTATCAATATCCTCTACAGACTGTTGTACTCGATCGATCATACGCGCAACAAATTCTTCAGTGAGTAAAATTGGTTTTAACCCTAATGATAATAGCGAGGTATTTTTTGCATTATAATAGTGATCTTCTAATTCAACACGAGGGTTTTCAATATGGTCAATCTTTACTGAAACCCCTCTTGACTCCCCCGCTTTCGCTACTTTCTCGGCCAAATCCTGAACGCTGAATTGTTCAGTAAACTGGTTAAATACACGGAACTCTCCTGGATCCGCGGGATTATTCACTGCGATATCAATACACGCGATAGTATCACGGATGTTTAGAAATCCGCGTTTCTGCCCTCCTTTTCCATATACAGTCAATGGAACTCCAGCAACTGCTTGCACCACAAACCGATTGAGTACGGTCCCAAACACTTCATCATAGTGAAAACTGGTTAGGAATTCTGAATGCTCCTCTGTCTCGCGAGTATCAATACCATAAACCACTCCTTGGTTTAAGTCAGTTGCACGCATATTCCAAATGCGACAAGCAAATTCAATATTATTACTATCGTGAACTTTTGAGAGGTGATAAAACGACCCTGGTTTTTTAGGAAAAAGCATTCGATCATGTCTTCCATTGTGCTCAACTTCAAGCCATCCTTCTTCAATATCAATATTTGGCGTACCATACTCCCCCATCGTTCCAAGCTTTACCAAATGCGCATCAGGAGTATAACTCTTCATGGCAAAGAGTACATTAAGGTTGCCCGCCACATTGTTTATTTGTGTCGTAACTGCATTCAGACGATTATGCATTGAGTACGGTGCTGAAGGTTGTTCTGCATAATGCACAATTGCTTCAGGGAGAAATTCTTCAAAAACATGGTAAACAAAACGGTGGTTATGCGCGATGTCGCCAATATAAATACTGATTTTCTGTTTTGGATTTTTTTCATTCCATAAACGCACTCGACGTTGCAGAGTGGGGATATGAAAAAGCGGCGACACTCCCATCTCTGCTTCCCATACTCGTTTTGCTAAATTATCGACAATTGCCACCTGATGCCCTTGTCGAGCAAAATGCATTGCTGTTGGCCAACCAAGGTATCCATCGCCTCCCAAAATAAGAATCTTCATAGAAAAAAATAGAGAGAAAAAACGAGATAATTACATAGTGTGTAAACCACACTCCTTTCCTACGTTTGCTGTTCCTGAAAAACGACCGGCGCGTTCAAACTTCCCCTGTCTTCCACCACCATCTTGCATTCGCCCTTGCGTGGTGCATGGTTTGCAACCAAGTGAAGGGTATCCTTGATCGTAGAGAGGGTGATATGAGAGCTTATTATCTTTTATATACTGCCACACATCTTCTTTGCTCCAGAATGCAATAGGGTTCACTTTAGTAATAGTACCGAATTCAAAAATACGAATATCTTTTCGGAATTCAGTCTCGTCTCTGCGAAGTCCGGTAATCCACGCGTCATACTCACCCATGACCGATTCAATTGCAGGAATTTTCATTTCACAACACTTATATTGATCATTTTTAATAAATGAATCACCGTATTCTCTGTCAATCTTCTCTTTCGCTTCTTTTGTTGGACATACCCACCGAAAATTCATACTGGTTTCTTTTGTGAGTGTATCAGCATAAGCCAGTGTTTCTGGAAATTCATAACCAGTGTCAATACCTACGAAATTGAACTTGGGGTTGACCTGCATGACAAGATCAACAATAACTCGAGAGTCCTTGCCAAATGAACATGCCGCAAAAATACGGGGGTATTTTGTAATTGCCTGGTCAATAATGATTTTAGAGATCTCTATTTTTTGTGGAAGATTCATTCGATTAAATGTTAGTTATTATGAATAAGCAACCAATATAGTACTAACTCTGGGAAAGCGCCATCTGTTACTGGTTATCTCCTTATACGGTACGTTCAAGTGTACTACAAAATACATCGTAAGTAAACTAGTTTCTGATACCGTTTAGTATCATCGTTCAAAGACTGTCTTTTTTTCAAAGAGAGTCTCTCCTAATTGGATTTCTTTGATTGTTTTCACTATGCGCTCATATGCCCTTCCGTCCCCATAGATACCCTCCGGGTGCATAAGTTTCTCACGAAAATCTTGATCAGTCATTGCGGTATGAATGGCCTCAATGATTGCCTTCTTTTCTACGTTCATTACCTCAATAATATTCGACTCACGTTCTCGTCCTTCTTGTCGCTTACCAATGTTTACCGCTGGTGTGTATACATACGGCGCCTCGTAAATCCCCGCGCTTGAGTTGCCGATAAGTGCCGTAGTACAGGCCTCGAGTCCAATAAAATCGTGGGCAGGAATATTTTGGTGAATTGAAAACTGTGGGTTGTCTTTATGTGCTTCAATGGCATCAATCACCCCCTGATATCCTTGATCTGAACAGGGATATGCAATGATCGCCCTAATTCCTGTTTCAGCTATCGCTGATAATGTTTCTTTCATATGCGCGTATGATTTCTCTGGTTCGGTAGTTACCGGATGCATGAGTACTAAGAAAAATTGCTCATCTTCTTTTAGGTTAAATTTTTCTCGTACTTCATGTTCTGGGGTGTACCATTTCTGTTTAATAAAATCAATATAGGGAGCGCCGGTATAGTGGATACGCCACGACTCTTCACCAAGCATCTCTACACGTTTGGCAGCTTTCTTGGTCTCTGTAAAATGAAGATGGGAAAGCTTCGTGATTGCATGACGTTGGATTCCATCAATATTCCCCGAAATCTCTCCTCCTTGAATATGGGCTACTGGAATTTTAAGTTGCAGTGCCGCGAAAGTTGCAATTAAAGTTTCTGATCGATCACCAAGCAAAAGCACTATATCTGGTGCTAATGATTCAAGCGCTTCCGCCATACCAGTAAGTCCCCGTCCGAGTGCCTCGGTTCGCTCACGAGCACTACTTCCCACCTGCCCAATTGGTACTATTTTTGATACTTTTATTAATTTTTTTGCGTAATCGATAGTATGTCCGAATGTTTTTGAGAGGTGCATATCAGTAAGCACAACTTGGAGTTCACATACTGGATCTTCATTAAACGCGCGCATCGTGGGTAGTAGCGCATTAAACCCGCCACGTTTCCCATTAATAACACAGATTTTTCTCTTTTTCATAGTCATACTATAACATTACTTACTAACCTGACGTATCGCTTCAACAATTCGCTTGCCTGCTTTTCCATCAAGGAGATAACACTGCTCTTGTACTAAACGAGTACGAGCTTCATGATCTTTTTCTGGATGCTTTAGATATTCCCGTATTGTAGTGATGAGCTTATCACGACTTTTGACGAGTGTGATTGCACCGGTATTCAATGCGTGAGTGTAATGTTCCGTAGCAAATCGGCGCGTTGGTTGTTTGAGTGCTGGTTCATTTTCTTTAACTTCAAAACCAATATTGATAATTGGTTTGTCAAAACAAGCGGCATCAATACTTAAACTTGAAGCATACGATACCAAGAGTGACATATGAAAAAGAGTGTTTCGTAAGTGATCAAGCTCACGAGTGGTCATGTCCCAATCCATACCACGCGTAGTAGAAAAACGTACCCCAGGTATATCAAAGTGTAAATCCGGACGTTTTGCAAACTCTTCCTCGTCACCACCAAAATCATTCGGTTGAAATCGGACCAGTAGCGCCGCCTCATTGCTAAAATGAGTATTTATGATTTCTTGCACCATATCTATTGCATCCCAATCAGAGTTTGAAATACTTTTTCCGATGGGGCCAAATACTATAAGTTTTTTCTTCGGAGAAATTTTGATTGTATTGAAAAATTGTTCACGAGAAAGGAGTGCTTTATGATCAATGTATGGATCATAATTCGGAACTCCAGAGATGATAATCTTTTCGGCAGGCATATCAACATGCTGAATTGCATCTTTTTGAACAAGCATATTTGTGACGATAAGAAGATCAGGGAGCAGACGTACAAATCCTTTTGAGGTAACCTTGTCCCATGAATTAATAAATCCAATAGTGGGTACCTTCTCATGGCGAGCTTTGCGTAATATACTGATCTCTACTTCATCAAAGAGATTGGCGAGGAAAACTACATCGGGATGATACTTCCTAAAAAATGAATCAAAAATAGTGTCTTGCGCCATATGGAGGTCGAGGAAGCGAGATATTGATCGAAAAAATTTGTTCGCAAACACAATACTCACCAGATGACTCACAAGAAACAATAACGTATTATGCGAATCTTCATAGCGAAGACGTTTATATAAATTGAGCGTTCGCGTTCGGACAAGGTAATGTTTTGCATATTCAAAAAATCGATTGAACCATGAAAATGGGTATGATTCAATCACTTCGTAGATAAGGTTTGGGTGGTGATACTCTTGTTGGTAGAAATCTACTCGTTCTTTGCTTTTTAAGAGGAGCACTACGCGAACAGTATGATCCTCAAGAAGGCGTGAGACAATGTTGCTACGCAAAACACCCTTTGCTTCTACTCCTGAAAGTAATGAGATAAAAATAGTTTTCATTAAAATTCCTCAGTTCAATATCAATGAGGATATAACCATACTATCACGCGAAAAGTGACAGTAAAAAACGTTAAATGAGATGTGTTTTGAATAGCAATAATTCAAGGAAACCCTATCAAGAAAGTAAAATTTTCTTTTCCCTATTCTTTTTCCAAACAGTGTCAATCAACTTCATAACGGAGAAACCACTTTCAAAGGAAATGGGTGATTTATTTCTCTTCACCTTACCTTCTAAAATATCTTGAATATGGAGCATCTCTCGATAGAAATCATCTGGGCGTTTCTTCTTAAAGACTTCTTCCTTTACTTCATTAAATTCACGAGAGACTCGCACCAGATCACCGTCAGGGTGTCCACCACAAATCCATTCGATGAATCCAGCGGTGCCCTGAATCCGAATCCACTTTCTGGTTGGCTTAGTTACCACATCTTGCACTACCCGACCTACCGCACCTTTTTGTGTTTCAATTGAAAAAGAAGCGACTGAATCATATTCGGCTTTACCACGTCTTTCAAGTTTAAGTAGTGGTGCAACATATTTCCATTCTCCCAATCCTGCAACCCGTGCAAGATATTGCCATAGATGAAGCGCGTGTGAATGTTCTCCACTCGCACCGCCTCCTCGCTTCCAAAAACCGAGGTAGGTATCTTGTGGTCCGAGAAGCCATGGGTGCGCTTTAAAGATACCCTCCCAATGCTCTCGGAACTCAACATCGAGGGTTACCGCATTTCCGATCACCTTTTCCTGAAGCAAGGTAACAATATACTGAATTGATTCGGCAACTGCATGGTCATAGCCAACTAATGCTATCGTCTTCTTTTGCTTCTGATATCTAGACGCAAATTTCTTTAAAGAAGTATCAAATGGAGTAGCAATAGGTTTTTCTAATTGAAGAATTCGCGGTTCTTCCTTTAAGGCTTCGAGGGCAACCCTCATCCTCACATCAGGAGGAGTACCAACCATAATGACATCAAAATCACCTTTCGGCTCATTAATACTTTCAAAAAGTGAAATCTCCGGATCCCATGCCCCATACCGAGAAGGATAGATCTCGTCCTTCATTCGATTAAGTGCCTTTTTATCACGGTCAACCACCACGACTTCCCAGTTCATTCGACGAGCTGCCTGCGCTAAGTGATTTCCAATTGATCCCGCTCCGATAATTTTTACTTTCATAGACATGTATTTGTTTAATTAAAATAATGCTGATGTTTTTTCATCAGATACTCAGCAAGAAGAAAATCGAATTCAGTATCAATATTGACTGATTCCCAATCCTCCATTGGGTATCCGGCGATACAGGCGCCAGTCATGGAATTCTTTTCAAGTACAATATGTGGCCAAAACGCATTCATACATCCGTTATTCTGATATACCAACGGGAGCATTTGTCGAGCCACATTATATGGCTCCTTGATTCCTGTATGGTCTTCTGAAAGTAGTGGTTCAATATAGCTATCCTGAAACCTCCACATCTTGTAAGGATGTTTCGATGCTTTTGACACCGCTCGTACTGAATCTGCTTTTTCTGGACCATGCTTAAGTAAGAGCTCAATACCCTCTCGAATACGTTCGCTCCTACGCAAAGGGGCAGTAGCGCGGAGATCAACTATTACGTCAGGACAATCATTCTGCTCCTTTAGTGTGTTGAGATGATGCTCAAATACAGGAAGATCTAAAGTTAGATCTTCTGCTAGTTCTTTTGGTCGATCAAACACTTCAGCACCATATTCACGCGACACGCGCGCAATAGCCTCGTCATCGGTATTCACGATTACTTTATCAATATGGGGTACCTTTTTTGCGGCTTCAATGGTCCATGCGATCAGTGGTTTTCCCGCTAAAAGGCGGGTGTTCTTTCCTGGGACCCCTTTTGACCCACCGCGCGCGGGAATGATTGCGTATATTTTCATGGTGTCTCTATTTATTACACAAAAAATCTACTGGGTCAAAACGATCAAATCAAAGACTGAATGAATAAGGGGAAAATCAGTATGCTTCCACCGGTTTTCCTTATTCGCAACACCAATAAAAGTAACCCCGAGATCTGTCGCCACTTCTCTATCATGTTCGCTATCACCAATAAAAAGCACATTCTCGACTAACACATTCTCTTTCTTTATTATTTTTTTTAAGTTTTGAGACTTCGAGCTAGGTTTTCCGAAAACACCAGAAAAATGGTGCCTGATATTTAAGTTTTTTAAACTCTCTTTCACCGCGATTTCGGGGGTGCTTGTGTTAATATAGAGTGAAAATCGATTTCTAAGCACCTCAAGTCCTTTTATCGTTCCTTCAATGAGTCCACTCGCTAGAAGTCTACGCTGTACAATCTGATCGTACTGAAATGCATAACCCTCCACCAATGCCTCAATATTCTTTTTTGAATAATGGGAAGATTCTCCCAACGCGTATCGTATAATCTCAAATCGACTCTTACTTCCAGCAAAAAAATTATGGGCGTGAAGTAGGGCTTTTTGAAAAGAGAGGTCATCTTTTCCAAGCTCAACCCATGATTCTTTCTTTAGAGATTCTCCGCCTTTAGTAAGAGTTCCATCAAAATCAAAAACCAACGTCTTGATATTTTCTGATCTTATATCTTTCATCCCTACTTTTTAAACCGAATCACTCTTCATCAAACTGATGTCTTCCCCAGTTTTGAAGGTAGGTTTTTCGTGTTTCTCGTGGAATACTTGCAATTTGCTTGTCTACATAATAAGAATCATTACCCTTTGCGACCGTAGAGATCTCCTCGAACACGACGCCGGTATTAGTATGGAAGCCGTGCCACACTCCACGTGGAACCCATAGCGTGTCTCCAGGAAAGAGCGTACGCTTTTTCCCTTCCACCACTACTTCAAGTGAACCAAAGAGAACTTGGAAGGTCTCATCTTTTTCCTTATGATAATGTACTGGATTCTTCTGTCCGGGAAATTGAATAATGAGCTTCTTTGCATATTCCCGATTAATACATTCGATGATCATGCAACCTGTCTCCTGAAATTTATCAAGCCCAAAATGGTGCGAGATTTCAACTGAAAATTCATGATTGAGCGGAATACGCGCTTTGGCGAGCATCGCTTTCGCTTCACGGATTGCTCCATAGACAATGTCTCTTTTATAAGGACGCTGAGGTTCAATGTATGCATTGAGAGGTTCATTTTTCTTATAATCCCGATCAGCAGTAAAACCTTCTTTAAATCGACCGCTCTTCATTTGGCCACTTTGATATGGCATTGCAAAAAATACATCGTTTCTGGAAATAATTGATCCGGCTTTTAGCTTTCGCTTCACATACACTCCACGTAAAAGCGTTTGGAGATCTTTTTTCTCTTGTGTTCCAATCGTCCTTTCTACATCATCTCCACATGACACCCTCGCCTTACGATATGCATCAATCCAATGACTTACCTGAGTCGGATCTGCAGAGTACGCATTAAGTTTAATGGTATCAGTTGCTACTCCAACGTGTTTTTCAAAGATACGCGCTCCGCGCGCATACGCAAGAGCGATAGCTGTCGTGTTATCAGGGGATTCATGCGTTGAAAATCCAATAGTAATATGCGGGTATCGCTCTAGCATAAGCGTAATTTGATTGAGATTTAAATCTTTATCAGGAGTTGGATACACCGCCACGCAGTGCATGAGGGCGAAGTGTGCGCCTCGATGTTCGAAGAAGCTGACCACACGATCGACTTCCTTGAGCGTAAGTCCACCCACGGAGACAATAATCGGACGATCTGTTTGAGCGATCCTCTCGAGTAGTGGCCAATCATGAGCTGAGCAACTTGCGACTTTAATAATCTGGATTCCTAAACGATCAATCATATCGACTGAGACTTCATCAAAAGGGGTCGCCATCGTCATAAGTCCTTGTCGTCGGGCATATTTCACTAAGGTCTCAAAGTCACTTTCAGTCAAACGGGTGGAGAGAAAACGGGAAATATGTTTAGCTTCTTTATCTCGACGAAATTCAGGATGGATGAATGTGTCTAGATCTCGAAATTGAAATTTAATAGCTCCGCGTATATTTTTTTTCTTCGCAATAACCCCCATTTCACGAATAATCTTTTTTCCATGCTCAAGACTCCCTTGATGGTTATTGGCCATTTCAAAGACGAATAAATCTCTAAAATCAAAAACGCTTGTTTCTCCTCTTTCCATAGATCTCTGCAATGGAGTCAAAATATCGTAAATAGTTTTATCTGTCAAGTTTCGCATGTGCTCCCTATTACCTTTTAAGATGATAAATACCAACTGCGCCTGAAGCTTTTTGATTGGTTTCTAACGCGTAATGTTTTGAAAGCCACGCGATAAATCGAGAAATCTTCTGAGGAGAAATCTTTACCTGCGTATCTTGAAGCACCTTAGGAAGACGTTTCTTAAAATCAGCAATCATTTTCTCTCCGTGGCCCCACTCCTGTTCAATACTATTCCATGAGAGCTTCATTCGAAGCTTCCTTGCCCAAGCTTCAAACTCAACCGGTGTAAAATAATGAATATCTGCTAGTGTAATACGAGCGTCAAAAAGCATTGCGAGGGCGAGCAAAATATACCCCCTCATATTCGACCAGTTTGGACAAGTCACGATTATGGAACCCTTGGGAGCAAGTAAATGTGACAATTTCTTGAGCAATAGAAAAGGTTCGTCAATATGCTCTAGCACTCCAGCCATCACGATAACATCAAAAGCCTCATCGAGAGATTCAACATCACTTTGCAAGTAGGTTAAATTATCTCTCTGGTAATGTTTCTGAGCAATTTTTATCGCACTTGGCGCGTAGTCAATTCCGCACACATATTTTGCTTTTTGAGCAATATGGTAAGCAAGTTCACCGGTACCACATCCAATATCAAGTACTCGTTTCCTATTCCATGACGTTGTATTTAAAATAGCTCTCTTCTCTTGGGTAAGGCCTTCTTTTGTCAGCAAGAATTTACTGTAATGTTTGCGCTCTCCTTTCTTATAGACACGATTATAGAATTCCTGAAGTTCGCGATTATTCATAAGCTCCAATAGTATTATTTTTTCTTTAAAAAGGCAAAAATATTCAAATGCAGTATTGATAAAATACGTCGATCCTCTTGGGTGAAAGTAAACAGCGTGCCAAAAGAAAAGGGCTTAATAAATTTCTGCCGCAAGAGATAACGGTATTTAACCAAAATTGCAATACCAAGCGCGAAGACTTCAGCTAGCGCAATACCCATGAGCCCAAATTTACTTACTGCACCTACGAGAAATGCGAGCGTGATGACACTTTGAAAAAGAGAGAAGTAGAAGATAAACCGTTGGCGTCTTTCAACAACCAAAAAGATACTGATGATTTTTATAAACGCGAAGAAGAGTACCGTTGGAAGCAGTATATAGAAGAGCGGAATTGCGGATGAAAAATGCGGGAAAAGGAATTTAATAGCGATAGGAAAACCAACCCCCCCAATCACGACCAGACCTGCTCCGAGAAGAAGATAATATTTTGTTCCATACGCAAAAAGAAAATTGAGGTACCCCCGATCAGAAACTTTCCGTGGCACAAGAGTAGAGAGGGTACGCATCGGTATTAAATCCTTCAATAAAGAAACTGCGGTATTCGCAACGCCAAAAATTCCGACTGCTTCCGTAGTGAGAAAAAACTTAATAATCCAAGGTCGGACTTTGGCTACCAGGTCGCGAAGTAGTGATTGCGGGATCTCCCACTTTCCGTAAGATCGCACCACCGAAACAAAAATACCTTCTGATAATCCACGCAAACTTCTCCATGGGTGATAAACGCGAATAATGGCGGGGATAAGAAAAACCAAGGTGATGAGCGGCGCAAGAAGCTGTGCCAGCAAGACCTCTTTGATCCCAATAGAAGAAAAGAAAAAGAAATACGCTAAGACAGCGAGTTGGATAAATTTCTGAAAAGCTGGACGTGTTGCGACAATGCGAAATTCAAGTCGGAGTTTTAAAAGAATCATTGCAAGCGCGAGTATGGCATCTACCATAAATAAAATACCGAGTATTTGAACCCAAAGAATAGCTTCAGGTCCATAAAGGTGCGAAACGGAAGATGCAATAAAAAAAGTCCCTACCAAAGGAATTGCAGCCATAAAAAGACGAAATCGGGCATATTCAAGAAAGAGTCGTTTTGCATGTGCTTCTTTTCTCTCTCCAATAAAACGAGCAATATCATTTGAAGTTACGCTCGCAAACAAATCGTGGAAGAAATCAGACACAATTGCATAAAAAGAGAGTAGGAGCTGATAGACTCCGTATTGATATAGAGTAAGGGAGCTTAAGACGAAGAAAGAATTTCCAACACCGACAAATTTTTTAAAGAAACTCCAAATACCGAGGTGGAGTTCCCCTTGCACAAACGCACGCGAAAAAGAGAACGGCTCTTGCCGTTTGGAGAAATTCATATCCCGAGTATAGTATAACCGTCTACCATGGTATTTTTTATACGTAAAAACTAATTAGATGTCAAGATTAGCTTCATTTATATTCCGGCATCATATTGCGCTTCTCCTACTCATTGCCATTTTCTTGCTCCATGGAACTGCCCATTTCATCCTTTTTGAGAGCTTCTCGAAAAGAGGGATCGAATACTATCCTACGCTTGTTAACCTTGATGAACGACACTTTACCACCGCACGGGTCAATGAAGTATTTATTAATGGAGAGCCTGCGGGTGATGTCAATGTTTGGGAATACCAAGATTCTCCAAACTTTCTTCCACCAATACCCCATCTGATTGCGGGTTATTTTGCTCGATTCGTTGGGGACATACAGATCGCAAATATGCTAGGTGACGCCCTCTTTCCAATAGCAACCTTCTTTTTTCTTTATCTGCTCTTTTTTGAAATTACGAGACAGAAGACAGGTGCGATTTTTTTTGCAATGTTCTCTATTATCTTACCCCGCTATCTCGCTTTTTTTCCACTCTTTTCAGAATACTACCAATCATGGTTCTTAACAAAGCTAATCCTTGCACCAAAACACCTTCCACTTGATCGATTCGAGGACCCGCTCCTGACCCTCCCCTTTTTCATTCTTGCGCTCTACCTCATCTATCGAACTATACAACGCAATGAAAGAATCACTTGTTACCTTGCGGGGATTTCCTTTGGGATTCTTTTTTATACCTATTTTTATTATGTGGCGTACCTTGGAATCGCACTCGTATTTTTGCTCGGGATTGCCGCGTTTTCAAAAAAATGGAGCGTTGTAAAAAACACCGCGATTATCATCGGGCTGGGACTTTTGATTTCTATTCCATACTGGATTTCTTTTTTTGCGGTTCAAGCACTTCCCTCATATTCAGATCTCGCACTAAGGCTTGGACCAGAGCATACTCATAAACCATTGTGGTACCCTCGAGTTTTATTCTTTTATGTTCAACATGCGGTACTTGCAATTCTCTTTTTGTTCCTTTATCGAAATACAAAAAGCAATAATGGTGTGTGGTTTGCCAGCTTACTCCTTCCAGTATTTGTTATTTATAATTTCCAAATTATTACTGGATTTAATCCTCAGCCAGATCACTGGATAAAACCACAACAAGTAGTATTAACACTTTCATTCTTCGTACTTGCGTACTACTTCCTCCAGCACAAATGTAAAGTACCATCGGAGAAAAAAAGCGCCTTGATCACTCTCACCCTGGTTATTCCACTTTCGATTATTGGGATTACCACCGAAAGCACGGTGGTCATGTTTGGAGTTTTTGGTATTGCAGGATTTATCACCCTCCTTTACATACTCTGGGGGTTTCGATACCTGTTTAACATATCACACCGCGAATACCTCATCTTCCTTCTTTGGATCGCTATTGGTTTGCTTTTTATCAAAGGAATGATGGCGCAAGAAAATTTTATCGAGGAGAGCAAGGCCCGTGCCATGATTCCACAATATGAATCTGAGAGTTTTAAGTGGCTTAATGAAAACACCCAGCCAGGAAGTGTCGTTGGTACACCATCATTTCTTTCAAATACCTATCTTGCTAACCTCACTTTCAACAATCTCTATGCGCCAAACGGGCTTACCTCTATCGCTCCAAATGAAGAAATTACAAAACGATTTATGGAGATCTCGCACCTATTTATGATTACCTCGGATGTCTTTGCTCATTTCTTTGCCACAGAAGAAACTTATCCTCCAGCAAGCTATGAATTTGAAGGATTGAGTTACCTATATGGGGACATGCTTCGTGCAAAGCAACCAGGAAGTATTTTTACAAATAAAGGATTCCTTCCCCCGTATATTTCAGACGAAGACCACACGAAGCTTCTTGAGCAATATCAGGAATACACTGAAACTGCTCTACCAATTGAAAATTCTTTCCATCTTGACTACCTCTATCTCGGCCCACGAGAGCGACTCCTTGGAGGAAATATTAAAGAAACAGATTCAATAAAACTAATTTATGAAAATGAAATGGTCCAGATATTTTCTCACACCAAGAGAAAATAATTTCTAGCGTCCCTCCGAAGTGTGAATTGCTCGAAAACGGAATTCAACCTGTTCAAAACCGCCAACCCAAAAACACCACACTCGTGAACAAAAGAAGGGAGAAAGTTGGGCAAAAAAATCAAATATCTTTCCACACGTCCACCCAACATAAAATGAGATAGGTCCTAACACACTCCTCTTGAGGTATGGCTGAGAAAACCAAGTAAGCTTTACGCTACTACTCTTAAATTCAACACCACTATACCCTCCCTGGAAATCCCGCTGGAAATAAAACGGGAATCCCACATCAAACCCACGCTTATGGTCTGCGTGCGTAAATCCTCGCGAGAAGTGTGGTACCCGCACAATTAACTCTTTGTCATTCCCCAAAATTCGATGAAGTTCGTGCATCGTGCGAAAAGGGTCTTTCACATGTTCAAGCACGTGGTCAGCCTCAATAAGATCGAACGTTTTGTCTTCGAATGGGTACGGATACGTGTCGAGGTCCCACACAATGTCGGGATGGGTATGTGGATTGATATCAAGGTTAACGAATCCTTCTTTTTTAAAATCACCACAACCAAGATTGAGTTTCTTCATAAAAAATTAAATAATACTAAACATTTTTAACGGGAGGGACTCTATCGCGAATCCACCAATGATACCCCTCAATAATACCACCTAGAACGCCGAGTGCGAGTGCGAATATAAAGATAAGCACTGAAAGACTTGTCGCGACTACTCCAGAGACACCTACCAAACCTAGCAAAAAAATGAAACTCACTTCTCGCTGCCCCAAACCCATAATACTCACTGGTAAAATAAGAATAACGCTTACTAATGAGTAGACCCACATAATATCAAAAATTGAGATTGGAGTCCCAATTGAATACGCCAGAAAATATACTACGAGGATATTTAATATTTGAAACAAAAAACCAAACAAAAGACCCGCCAAAAGCGCGGATGATTTTCCCGCATAAGCACTTATTACTTCCAAAACTTTATGTATGGTTCCTCGTATGAAGCGAGGGGTATTTAGACGAGCTGCCAGTTTCTGTAATCGGCTCACCATAGGAAGAAAACTCTTATGAAATAAAATACCCGCTAATGAAAGAACCACTATTGATATCCAAAAAACAACAAAGATTCCGCCTCGACCTTCTGTATGAAGAAGCGCGGACGAAAAAGATGCTCCGACCACCCCAAGTACTAAAAAGGGAAACAATCCGGTAACACGATCAACGAGAATAGAGGCTACTATTTTTTCAGTCTGTCCCAGATGATTTTTTGTTCGGTATGCCTTGACTGCTTCTCCGGTAAGCTGACCCCCAGGTAGAAACATGGTATAAAAGATGCCAATAAGGTGGAGTTCAAATAACTTCCCCATATCCTCAGAGATCGAAAGCACCTTAAGTAAAATCTGCCACTTAAAGGTATTAAGATAGTGGGCAACTACAAAAATAAGGAATGCGAGTAAGAGAATGCCCGGGTGAACAGAGCGCAGCGTAGAGAGCACCTCAACCCCATCAATTCTCGTGATGACAAGATAAATAAGAGAGAAACTTATTCCGATTTTTAAAAGTATGAAAAATTTTTTTCTCATTTATGTTTTTGAGCAATGATCATAATTCTTCCGCTCTGATGAAAAAAACCAAGCAGAAAAGATAATGGGGAAAAGAGTGCGAGCATCAATGGATTCTTGATTGAAAATAAATTTGCAATAACCCCACTACCAAGCTTCATTTGAAAAAAATTCTTAAAGGAAAGAATTAAATTATTTGGCACGCCCTCATATCTGATTTTTTTAATTTCAAATCCCTGTTGTTCAAGCAAATCAACTAGGTTTTTCTCACTAAAGAGTGTAACGTGCCGAGGAAATTCATACGCATGCCAATACTTTCCAAAAATTTTCTGCTCAAGAGTCCCAACAACCGGAGTTCGCAAAAGAAGCACTCCTCTTTTATTTAAAATTTTGGCTATCATTGCTATCGTTTCCTTCGGATGATAAAGATGCTCTAACACATGGTTCATAACTACCACATCAAATTCTGAAGGAGAAAAATCTTGATTGCGCAGATCTCCCGGATAGATAAGAAGTCCGTGTTCTTCGCGCCCTTTTTGGCACATTGCGTTAGACATCTCGACTCCTACGACTTCAAAGTTCCGTTCATTACGAGCAAGTAGAAGGTATTTCCCCCACGATGAGCCAATTTCAAGCAGCCGCTTCTTGTCCCTAGGAGGCAAGAAACGAACGATACTATCGAGTTCTCGCAAGGTACGTAAGCGAATAAAGAGTTCAGACAGTTTTGTGTATGATGCGGTGTATGGGTCATACTCAACCCCATAAAACTTATACGCTTCATCTTCTCGGGGTCTTGTTGAAAGAAAAAACACATGACACTTGAGGCATACTGAAAACACGAAAATTTCATCATGAGAGAAGGAGAGATCGCCGCCGCGACCTACTTCGCGAACGCGAGAGCTTCCACAAATTGTGCATTTAGATAAGACCTCCATAGATATGTTCTAATTCTTTAATAATTTGTTTCCACTCATAGGTATGCAACACCATTTCCTGCATTGCCTTAACGCTCTCCTTATGTATTTCTGGTTCAAGATCTAGATAATCACTTACATGCGACGCATTCTCTTCCATGGACGAATTAAAAGAAAGATAGAATGCGTGCTCGCCTAATATCGACCGATTGGATAACTGATCATAGCAAATTACGGGAAGACCTGCCTGCGCATAATGCAAGAGCTTACCGCTCCCCTCTACAGTTGGAGGTTTTAGACTAATTGCAAAGTGGGCAATTGAAAACAGGCTCCATAGATCAGTATACGGTATTTTTCCACCAACATGGACTACGCTTTGAAGATGCTTCTTGTTTACCTCTTCTTGGTACCATGTGACATAAGGAAACCCTCGAATAATCCAGAAGAGATCATCACGCTTCTTGGCTAGTTCATACGCTAACTCAATAATATCCCCTACTCCTTTTTTTTGATATAACCCCCCAACAAAAATAATAACCTTTTTGCTGGGGGGAACACGAATTTCCTTTCGAAAACGCTGAGCGGTAGATTTCGAAACCTTGCAATCGGCAATTGAAATGCCGTCCTCCAATAATTTTACCTTCCTCTCTGGTACCTTAAATGAAGTTATCAATTCTACTCTATTAGCCTCATTACTTACTAAGATAATGGGGCTCAGCCAATAAATAAACTTTTCAATCCACAAGAATAATCGGTACGAAAATGAATTTTGGTTGATCGCCTTTAACTCTTTAAGCTCTGCTACAAGGCTCCCTTGGCTATCAAAAACCATCGGTTTTCGCGTAATTAGACGTAAAATAATACCGATAAGCGCTCCCTCGTGGAGATGACAATGTAAGACATGAGGACGAAAACGCAACAGAGAATAAAAAGCGCGCAGGAGAAGAAAAAAATCAAAATAAAGTTTATGCCACGTTACATGTGTTCCTTTTTCCTGATACCAAAAAAAATTAGGGATCCTCTTTATAGAAATATCCGGAAGATCTTCACCGATATGGTACGTTACTACTTCAACCGAATG
Source organism: uncultured bacterium (assembly GCA_937952265.1). Classification (GTDB taxonomy): domain Bacteria; phylum Patescibacteriota; class Minisyncoccia; order Phycocordibacterales; genus CALFYW01. The sequence goes on along the minus strand of CALFYW010000016.1, from coordinate 451,526 downwards.
ACCCCGTTCAAGCAGTGCTCGTGCTTCTTCAAAAATTCTTATATGACATCCTCGATGTGAAAAAAAAGGTGTCGGTGCAATGATTAAAATTCGCATATATTAACTATAACCTTAGAGGATCACTTAATGCGACGGTATAAAAGAAGGGTACCTCCATCATTTCCCTCAGTATATTTCCGTGGATATACATTAAACGCACGATCTTCCAAAACATACCGATCATTTAACAGCCGCTCAACTTGATGGATAAATGCTTCACTGTCATAACCATCTACTGATCGAAATGTTCTACGAAATGTCCACGGCCATTTTTCTTCATGAAGTACAACATAATCCGCGTTGTCGATCCACGTGAGGAGTATTTCAGGATTATAATGGAGAATCCGATTTACTAATGATGTATCCGGCAAACCCACAAACATAAAATTTCTGTTAAGCAAGGGACCTTTGGTGACCCGATCCGCAGCAAACACGTGGAAAATTGAATTATCGAAAGCGATGATTAAATCCTCGGGATTGGTATGTTTCTTTAGAAGCATTGCTCCACGATTAATTCGTTCGAGATCAGTCTCATCATTTGGGTGAGAAATGATATCGGTCCGAAACATATTTCCTAAGAAATTCAGACTAATCACCCCAACCAGAAAGACAATTAAAACTTTTTTCTCTGGAAAAAATCGGAATATTCCAATCACAATCGCGAGGATCAAAAATGGGAAGAAATAATTCGCGTAAACTAAGCTTCCGCTAATTTTCCAATAAAAATAGTGTGGTATAAAAAGCCCAGTCCCTATCATGAGCAAGAGTACGTATACTGGCTCAGTCTTAAGAAAACGATCCCGCGTATTCCAAACCGAAAATAAGAGGAGACTTGTCACCGCAAAGAACAGGAGCAGTGTTAAATCATATTCCCGAACAAAGGAAACGATGGTTGGTAAAAATTCTGAAAAGGAAAATCCATCGGCTTTCACCGATGATGGAAGTGATGAAAGAAGTCCGATACTCACAAATGGCGCCAGAATAACACTTATCGCAAGTGAAAAATCCAACAAAAGAAAAGGGGTGAATCCTAAAAAGAGTATTACCACAAACACAATACTGAAAGACCCTATTTCCCTCCAACCACGACGAGTTACCGCAAGAAATAGAACATACATAATTGCAGCAGGTAATAGGTTAATTCGTGTTAATACCGCAAGCCCAATAAGGAAAGCTGATAAGAGTGTTTTTCTTTGAGAAGATATTTTTAATAACTCAACCCAGATACTCAATAAAATAAAAATAACCGAAAGCCCAAACGGAACAGCTGATACATAGTTCCCTACTAGAAAAACATTGCTCACCATCAAAAAGAGCGCCCCTACTCCAGCAAGAGCACCCGCATAGCGATCTGCGATCACATACATAATCCATAAGATACCAAAAAAAATAATTGAGGATACGATCCTTCCGAGCAGGATGCTTGGGCCCCAAATATACTGGGTAATTCCATGAAGAAGGAACGCAAGCGGTGGATGAGCAATGATCATATCCTGGAAAGGAACAAGAGAACCTCCAATTGCCGCCCTTCCTTTAAATAGATAGAGTAGTTCGTCAAACCATGTCTCGCGATATAATACCAAAATTACTATTTCAAGCAGGAGAAACGATAATCCCAAAATAGTGATGATGGCCAAACGCCACGACCGATCCTTTAATAGAGAAAACATGGTTTAAGAAAGTTACAATAATAAACAAAAAGCATCATATCACATATACCACTTAACGCTTAAGCCACCGGTTCTTCCAAAGTTCGAATACCAATAAAGACCAGATCCTTTTGGTATGGTTTTCTTTCCCGGAGACATGCTCATGAATTAAGCGTTCAATGTATACCGTGTTAAAGAAACCGTCCTGCTTCACCCCTGAGGAAAGTAGAACCTCTGAGATAAATCCCTTGAGTTCATTTTTAAACCATAGAGAAAGCGGTGTTGCAAACCCTTGTTTCTTTCGATTGATAATTTGAGGTGGAAGCTTCCCATGCATCAACCTCTTCAAAATCCACTTTGAGGTAAACATCCGATACTTTAGATCTGAAGGCATGCGGTTGACATAATCAACGAGTTCATAGGAAAGAAAAGGAGATCGAACTTCTAATCCGTGCGCCATACTTGCGCGATCCACCTTTACCAAAACCTGATCCATCAAATAAAATCGCTGATAGAAAGCAAGAAGTTGACTGAGCGAATCCTCATTCCTAAAACGTTCAAAAAAAGCATCAACTAACGCAAATTCATTTTCTCCTCCAACCTCACTCCATAACGATTCAGATAATAGGTTTGATCTACTATCCCTTGAGTGGCTACCGAGCCAGATAGCATGTCGACGATGTCTCATATCTTCAAATCCTTCTAAGAACTTTTTAACTTTGAATTCGAGACTAAAGTACTTATCGTGCGGAGAGAGGAATAACTGAGTTATTCGACGAACTACATGATGATGGATTGCGCGGGGGACCTTCTCATAGAAACGTGCAAAAAACTCCGCAAAAAAAGTAGGGTACCCCGCGAAGAGCTCATCTCCGCCATCACCACTCTGTACAACCGTGACTGACTCACGGGCAAACTTAGATAATAAATACGTTGGAATAATTGAGGTATCAGCAATAGGGTCATCGAGAAAATCGGTAATACTAAGTGTTGCATCGAGCATATCCTGAACAGTCACATAACGCTCGGTATGATCGGTATTTAAATATTCTGCTACCATGCGTGCATAACTTGATTCATCAAAAGTCTTCTCTCGAAATCCAACAGAAAATGTCCGTACTGAAGAAGGTTGTAAGATAGACGCATAGTATGCCATAACCGCGCTATCCAACCCACCACTTAGAAAGACTCCCACCGGTACATCAGCAACCAGCCTCTCTGAAACACTCTTGGTGAGGTGCTTGTTAAGCTGAGAAAGTGTTGCCTCGATTGACTCTTCAGAGTGCTTAGGTAGAAATGATTGCTCCCAAAATGAATGGAGGCTGTGTTTCTTCCCATCCCAGAGAAGGTAGTTTCCGGCTAAAAGCTTCCTCACTCCTTGAACCATCGTATATGGGGTCGGCACATAGTCATATTGAAGATACTGATTGAGCATCATTGGATCAATCGCTTTAGGGATTAACTGGTGCGCAAGTATTGATTTAAGTTCTGACGCAAAAATGATCGTATCTCCTTGTCGCGACCAATAAAGAGGTTTCTTGCCAATTCGATCTCGAGCCAATATTAAACGATTAGATCGAAAATCATAAATCGCTAATGCAAACATCCCTGAGAGCTTCTTAAAACACTGAACTCCAAGATCTTCATAAAGATGGATGATCACCTCGGTGTCAGTATTACTCTGAAACGTATGCCGCCGAGTAGCAAGAAGCTCTTTCCGTAATTCCTGAAAATTATAGATCTCACCATTAAAAATAAGCGCGATATTTCCCTCCTCATTCCACATAGGTTGGTTTCCCGCGCTACTCAAATCAATGATCGATAAACGCCGGTGGCCAAAGAACACATTCCCCCGGGTGAATTTTCCCTCACTATCAGGACCCCGATGCGCAATACGCTTTAGCATCAAGTTAAGATCAGCTTGATTTCCACTTCCAACAAATCCTGCAATGCCACACATAATTATGATTCTACGATACGACCCTGAGAAATTTTTTCTCGAATCACGTAAGGGGTTTTCTGTTGTGATTCATAATAGGTACGCATCATCATTTCTGCCAAGATACCCATAATGATAAGTTGTACTCCAATAATGAGAAAAAGAGCCGCAAAGGTAGGAAGTGGGGTGGAGACAAAAGTTCGCAACGCCAAAATTTTTAAAGCAATTGACCATACTCCAGCAATAGTACCAAGGAGTAAACAAATAAGTCCGATACCACCAAAAAAGTGGATCGGCCGATTGAGGTAACCCGTAAAGAATTTAATAAAGAAAAGATCTAGGAGTACACGGAATGTTCTCGATATGCCGTATTTGCTTTTTCCGAAGCGCCTCGACCGATGTGCTACCGGAATCTCGGTAATACGTGCACCCCTCCCGTGTACATAAATAGGAATAAAACGGTGCATGTCGCCATACAAAGAAAGCCCCTCAATTACGCTACGACGATATGCTTTTAGTGTGCAGCCGTAATCGTGAAGCGGTACTCCTCCAATTTTTGAAATCAGCCAGTTAGCAACTAAAGAAGGAATCTTTCGAGAAAAAGTGTGACCTTCCCATCGACTTTTGCGCCAACCGGAAACAACATCAAACCCCTCTTTGATCTTGTCGACCAACTTATTGATATCGTGAGGATCATTTTCAAGATCACTATCAATCGTAATTATTACCTCTCCCTCTGCGTGCTTTAATCCCGCTGATAATGCCGCGGTTTGCCCGAAATTACGACTGAATCTAATAATCAATAACTCAGGAAAACGAGAGGAGAAAGCAGACATTTCATCATAGGTTTTATCAGTTGAACCATCATCGATCGCAACCACTTGATACGCCAGACCCGTCTTCTTTAGTACGCTTCGTAACTCCCTTAAGAAAGGAGCTACACTTTCCTCTTCGTTAAACAGTGGAGTAACTATCGAAATTTTCATATCAGAGCGCGTTAATTAATGCATCTACTATACGACGAGAAGATGCCCCGTCAAGGACCCCTGCGAGTGAATGTCGCAATTTCTCGCGTTCATGTGACCGACTATGAGGATCAGCTAACGTGAGTTTGAGCAACTCTTGTAACTCCGAAAAATTATAAGCGGTTGGAAGTGCTCCTGTCTTCAGAACATCCTTAAAATGCTCAAGATACTCAAACCGACGAATTGAGCGCTTCATGGGGCGTGTAGTATAACCGTCAAATCCGGCGGCAATAAGCGGTCGATCAAATACGCTTGCCTCAAGCACAATTGTGGTATACATACCAAGCACCACATCCGCGTATCGCATAATATTAATAAATGAGGCACTATTTTCAACATCATTCCAAAGTGGTTTATCAAAAAAATAAACTCTTGGGTGCGTCTTAAAACGATTAAACTTTTTCTCATCAAATTCACGGTCTTTCCCTCTCCCTCCTAAGTAAGGGCGGATAACCAGGTAAACGTCCTCATCACCAACCTGCTTCTCCTCAAACCATTGAAGCAATGTCTCTATAATATCGGGTTCATCCGGGCAATACGCGCTTCCAGACACATAGAGAAGATACTTGGCATGGGGTGGAAAATTCAAGAAACGCAACACCTCGTCTCGTGTTTTTTGAATTTCTGGGTTTAGAATAAAATCAAAATGCGCGTACCCTACAATTTGTATTTCAAATTTCGCGTATGCTTGGTATTTTACTGCGGCATTTGAGAGTTCTTTACTTGGAACTAAAAGGGTATCAGGGTGAAATGGTAGAAAATACTTATCGAGATGATCCCACCCAGCAGGCATGCCGATGGTCTTAATGCCTTGCGCTTTTGCTTCTCGAAGAAACTGAGTATCAAACCATCCATAGATATGGGTACTCACCATAAGATCAGGTTGGTATGATTCGATTGTATCTCTGAAGGGTCTCTCAATAAAAATTTTGTGAAATAAAAAAGGGATAACATTTCGTTTCAAAAAACGACTCCATCCAAAAAAACGAGAAATTGTCCACTTCAAGAATACTAAATACGACTTTCCTCCGGCTGGGGGCTCATCAGGACGAATCGCCATGGTAGCTAACACTTTCGTCGTTCCGGTATACACTAAGTAGGAATAGAAAAAGTAGAATACGCGCTCAAGAGATCTGCGCGCAGGAGCGACTGAAATTTTCTCATAGCACACATATTCCCCATCAGGGTTAATAATTGGCTGATACTTTTCATAGTCTTTTGGCGTAATGCAGACAAGAATTCGAATATTATTTTTTTTCGCATATACTCGAAGCTGTTCGAACACGCTCCCTGGGAAGAAAAAGAGGTTCCGAAACGCGGCCGCAGATCCTAACGTAATGGCGATTGTTTTTTTATGCATAACGAAACAATATTATTTCATCAAGGTATAAAGTGACTTTCCCAGACGAATGCCTGATTTTCCATCGTTAAACGTTGCCTGCTGATTTACGATACATTTTCTTCCTTCCCGTTTTAATTTCGGATCCATGAGCGAGCTATTAATTGATTCGGCTAAACCTTGGAAGCTACGGGCGAAGGTAATCCCATCACACGGCAATAATGACTTCAAATGATCCCACTCAAAAAAACGCCGACTTGAATTCCAATAATTTTCATCTTCTAAACCATCAAACCCTATCGCGACTAACGGCTTATCGTGAATCGCTCCCTCAATAAAAAAAGTAGAATACATGGTAATAATCACATCCGCATGAGCAAGACTATTCTGCAAAAAATCAAGTGATACATCATCAAATTCCCATTCATCTGCTTTACCGTCAATATGTGCGAGTGATGATTCGGCTCGAAACCCATATTCATGTCGCCACTTCGATAATTTTTCTTCAGAAAAATCATAGCGAGGATAAGGGCGTATGAGCACCTCAACAGGCTCTTTAAGCATGTTCTCCTTTACTATGCGATACAGCAATTCAATAATACCATGTTCGATAGATATGCCTTTTTTTCCTGACAGCGCGTAAAGTATTAATTTTTTTGAAGGATCGCCGCCGAGTTTGCGAATAAACTCATCACGAGAAAGTGAGGGTTTTTTATTCGCGTAACGATCGTACTGGGGAATACCGATCACCTCTAGCTTATTCCGCGGATAATCAGCTTTCTCTACCGCAAGATCTTCCAATGTCTTTGACGCAACCATGACTCGATCAGGATGTACACGAAAAAATGTTTTACTATAAAGATTATCCCAGCTTAGTACTACCCCAGCAGTCTTAATACCGAATTTTTTTGCCTCTCGAAGTATGTGCGCATCAGCAGGAAGCATCGTAGGAGCAAATACTAATTCCGGATGATAGACTCCAAACAAAGCATGGTAATCAGTGCTCGAAAATACGCTGTAGCAAAAACGGATCCCCTGTCGCCACCAACGGAAAGCTCCCAAAAACCATAAGGATTTTTTTAACATAAAAGTAATGAGGCGTAAGAAGAAAGAGGCTTTACTTCCCTTGCGGTGAAATTCCGCATCGATAATCAGTTTCTGTGTTTTACTTTTAATACTCCACACTTCCAAAAATCTAAATACTGACTCAATGGTCTTTGCACTGGTGTCTGGAAGTTCATCAAAAAGTAATCGGTCATGCCCGAATGTTTTTTCGTAATAATATCTCCTATTCTTCGGGGATAAGCAGACAATACGAATTTCTGGATCTTTCAATAATTCGGATAGAGCGTCAGTTTGAAGAAACGTTCGAGAAAAGAAATTTGTTGTGATTGGAATTAGAATTGTTTTCATACCGTTAGAAAATCAAGTACCGCGTCCGCCACACGCCTGCCAGCACTTCCATCTGCATGCGAAAACCACATTGATCGTATTTTCTCTCTTCCTTTTGCATCACGTCTTGGATTTTCTAAATAAGAAGCAAGAGTTTTTAAAAAATCTTCTTTTGTAACGCTCACATGAATACCTCCCGTTTCTCGAACTTTAACGATCTGATTATCCTCGTAACGGTATACAGAACGGAAAAACTCACGTGGCGTAGGATAAAAATGAACCGCGATTACCGGACGATCAATTAATGCAGCATCAATGGTAATGCTCGTCGGGCCAGTTACCACCACATCCGCATGATACAAAGAATCAATAAGGCGACTATCATCCTCGCGACGAATCTCACGATCACCAACCCGACGAGCATTAAAAGATACGCCCGGACGATCATAGACCATGTTCTGAGGTTGTTTAAAATCACCCGAGAGACGAACCGGCTTTTCTGGAGGAAAACGAACTAATACTGATGCGTCAACATCTCCAAGTAGGGAGAGCACATATTCATCAATATCATTATGGTAGATGAGCGCATCACTAACTGGCGCATATAAAATAAGTTTTTTATCGAGGGGAAGATTGAGAGACTTTAGAAATTTATCCTTACTCATCGTGGGACCCTTAAGATATCGGTCATAATGCGGATTTCCCGTAATAACGATTTGTGCTGGTGGGTATCGATACAGCAAGCGAACTTCTTCTTCAAGCACGTTTGACCCTACAATCATTTTTTCTGGTAAAACTCGTAGAATACGCTGAGTTGGATTATCCCATGAACGTAACATTCCTAAAATAGGAATTTTTCCCTTGCGTGCCGCGTGCATGATGCTCACATCATTTTCATTTTGAAGATCAGTTGAAAAGAGCATGTCCGGTTTAATTTCAGAAAGCATGCGTGAAGCACTTGTTTTTGGAGCGCACCACAGATCAAGAAAACGTACCAATCGACGAAAAATAAAAGAGTGGCCAATTATACCAAGTAGTCGAGAAAAATAATAAATAATATATTTACCATGAAAATAGTATTCATATTTTTTTCTGTTTCGAGCGGTTTGGGTATCAAAAAGAAATACCCCTAGGCGCTTAAAAAATCGCCCGCGTAGCGTTCGAGAAGCCTGATAGGGTTCAATACCAAATACTGAAATGCGCTCGTTGGTAGCGTATTCTTTAGTAAAAAAATCCACCTTATAATCAGGAACCGCGAGCACAATTCGAAGCTTTGGATTTTGGACTAAAATACGAAATGCTTCCGTGCTTAAAATATTCCTTGAAATATGGGGGTGAAAACTGGTAATTACAACGGTCTTCATAATTTCAACATACTACCCTACTTTCGCAAACAGATAAACTATCTCATAACATGTTCCATAATAGCCTCCATCTTCTTGCTATATTGCTCCCATGAGATCTCACTGAGTACTAAAGCTCGACCTTCTCTGCTTAAACTCTGATAAAGATCTGGATCAGTAATGAGTGTATTAAGCGCGTCCGCAATCCTGCGTGGATTTTTCGGAGGAACTGTTATCGCATGAAGACCATTCTTAAGAATTTCCGATGCTCCAGTGGTTTCTGATACGACTGTTGGGATCCCTGATGCGAGCGCTTCAAAAACCGCAATACCCCAACTCTGCATATGGCTCACAAATACAAAAATATCTGCATCTCTATAGAGAGCCTGTAATTTCTCATCAGAGACTGCTCCGAGGAGAGACACGTTATGCTGAAGCTTCTCTTCCTTTATCACTTTTCGAATAAACTCTACATATCCCTTATTATGAAATCCTCCAACAATTGAGAACTGTATGTCGTACTCTTTTGTGTTTAAAAGCATCCGAATAGCACGAAGCGTGTCTTCAAATCTCCGATGCGGAAGAAAAATGCTTGTCGTAAGAATATTAATCCTTTTATTTGAAGACAGGGTGCGTTCTCGATAAGTAAAACGATTGTGATCAAGACCACTTCGTACCACAAAAGCATCTTTTTTGAAAAATTCTTGAGCCCACTTTTTATCTCGATGATCTAACACAACAATGGCATCTTGTGGCTTGATAAAACATCGGATCTCAAAGAAATCAAAAAACTTATATATGATTCGTTTTAATAGCGAAGTTCGATGATATCCGTATACTTCTCGTTCACGTATCATAGACGCATACTTAGTGGGCATATCATTCATCATCCACACAGATGGAATTTGTTTCACCTTTTTTTTGAAATACACCGCGACACGATAACTTACTTGATCATGAGGGTTAAGCACGTGTGTGTCGACATCAATACATCGCGCAAGCGCACGAGCACATCGGTTATCATTGAGATAATCTGAAAAAAACTTCGGAAGAAAAGGTATCGAGTGCGAATAATCCTTACCTTCTTTCTGATCTAGTGCGACAACTCGTATACCTTTAAGCGATTCTGAGAAGGTCTCTGATGGTTGATATCGAAAGGTGTATACTACGACATTGTTTCCCCGCTCCTTTAGGGTGTGAGCAAGCGCAAGAGCTTGGCGTTGGGTACCTCCGCGAGTATCAAGCCTTCGTACAATTAACGCAATGTTCATAATACATTTTATTTGATTAAAGTAATTTCTATATTTTCTGCAGGAAAAATACGGGAAAAGCCGGTCGCTTCATAGAGATACTGGGTATCCTCGCTCCTATTAACTACCCACTCGATAAATCGATTATAGAAAAAAAAGCGAGAACTCCCCTCAAAGGTGATGCGCAATGACGTAATCTTTCTAAAAGAGAAATCAAAGTAATACTTTCGATGGTATTTCTTAAACCCATGATCAGTAACAAAAAAATAAAAAGTTCGAACACTGAACATCTTTTGGTGTGTTGGATCAATAAAATTATTTTTCGAGGTAAAATGAGGCACACGAATCTTAAGAACACCTTCCTTCTTTAGAATCCGATAAAGCTCTTTAAGGAGTACTGGATACGCCACGTGCTCCAAAATATCCTGACAAAGAATCTCGTCAAAAGAATGATCAGAAAAAGGAAGCGGGAGTACCTCAAGGTCATGTACGACCTCAACACCAGGAAGGTCATACTTGTCAAGATTTACCCAGCCTGATCGAATATCAGTCCCGCAACCAAGATTAAGTTTTTTTGCTGTCATCATAAAAAATAAAATATCCCTTTATGGAACTATACCCTCTCACCCTCGTTGATTCAATTCTCCGACAAAAGGTCTTCACATGCAGACTCGACCTGATCCACACTAATAGAAGAAAGGGCGCGCCGAGCATCTTCCGCAGATCCGGGACGCTTAAAAGCAAAGACACTCGGTCTGGTATTGAGCGGAAGCAGTAACCTGCTCTTCCTACTCTTAGGGGAAAGCTCTTCTGAATCAACCGGTCCAAGAATATCAATAAGTGGTACATCAAGCGCGTGTGCCATATGAATTAAACCAGTATCAACCGCAATAAACAATGAGAGTTTCTCAAAAAAGGCAGAAAGTATTTCAAGCGGAATACCGCAGACAGGAACGATCCGTTCGGCTTCTTCTCGAGAAAATCTTTCCCGAAAGCTCATTATCCGTTCCCGATCCCCCGCTCCTCCAATCAGAAAAATGTAGTAGGGAAAACGGTTAAGAATTTTTTTTATTAACTCCTTAAACCGATCATCACCCCACTCTTTTATTTTATTTCCCGCCGTAATACTTATTCCGATATATTTCCCACCCTGAATACCTTTCTCGACCAGAAAATTATCGCGCACTTTTCTGCCACGATGAGTCACGAAAACTTCAGGATCGGTATTCTCTGCCTTAATCCCAAGAGGATGTAGAAGTTGCAGAAAAAATGATGGGAGATACGTTTGATGCGTGTATCGCATGGAGTGCGTGTTCATCCAATCAGTGAGCACCTCAAACAATGGACGACCTGAATAGGTAAGCTTGATCCGCTCTGGGATTTGGCCCCAGAGGGATATAGCGGTTCCTTCGCTCGTTGCGCCCGCATTAATGCTTATATCAAAATGCCCCTGATAGATTGCTCTCAAAACAGCAAATAACCTAATGCTTTGATAATGAATGATTTCGTCAATGTGAGGATTTTCAATTACTACTCCCATGTTTTTCTTACTCACTAATACAGCAACATACGCGTGAGGGAACTTTCTTTTGATTTCCCGAAATATCGGTGTGACAGAAATGAGATCACCAATACGGGTCAGTTGCGGAATAACTAGTATTCGCGGATTTTCAGACTTTCGGGTGTTTCTAAAGTGTAGAAGCAAGAGAAGTATGGGTGAACACACCAACGTTAAGGATACTAAAATTTTTTTTCTTATTTCTGGCCGCATAATTCTTCTAGCACTAATAAAAATTCTCGGGCTGAACGATTCCAAGAAAATTTTTTAACTTGCTCGTAACCGCGAAGAATCAATTTTTGATGGATATTCTCATCATAAAGCAGTGCTTTCATCCCCTTATAGATTGATTCGGGATCACGCGGATCAACTAAATACGCGGCATCACCTCCGAGCTCAACTAAAGACGAACTATTTGACGTAATGACGGGAATACCACATTCCATACCCTCAAGTACTGGAAAACCAAACCCTTCTGTTAAACTCGGGAATACTAACGCTCGCGCATTTTGAAAAAGATAAGAAACTTCTGCTGCTGAAATATGACCTAGAAAATAAATTCGATTAAGAGCATTCGCGGTTTTTACCCGCGATATAATCTGCTCATAGTAATCCCCCTCTCCATTACCCGCAACCACAAGAGACACTGTCGCATCCTCTTTTAGAAGCTTTATAAAAGCCTCGATAACTCCATGTACATTCTTCCTCTCTTTTATCACCCCAATGAAAAGAAAAAATGGTTTGGGTACCGACACATATTTAGGGCTTATCTCACACACCGATGAAAAACCGGGGTAGATAACACGAATTTTTTGTTGAGGAATATGAAACCTCTGAATCACATCCCCCTCTGTCGCGTGCGAGATTGCAATTATCTGATCAGAACGTTTAAGAGAGAAGCGGTGGTATTGTTTAAGGATGTATCGTTTTAACGCGTGTAGTATGCCCGGAGAGTGGAAATCAAGATAGGCAAAATCAAGCGCAATTACCACACTTTTTTTCACGCTTCTCCAAACAGGTATTATTGGTGTGTTAAAAAGGTATATATCAGCTTTTGGCGCTTTTGAAATTCCACGATCCATCCAAAATAATCCGCGGCCGCATTCTATGACAGACCAGTTTGAACCAGAGATATCCGGCTTCACCTTTGGGGCACTTTTAACAAAAAGGTAAAAGGTGTGTTGCGGCGCGTTTTCAATCAAGTGCCTGCTTAAATAGAAAATAAACCTGCCTAATCCTGCTGGTTTTTTTTCATTATAAGGATGAAGGAAAATGCCAATTCTCATGATAGTCGGTCCTTTATAAATTGATTAATTTTCTTCGCTCGAGAATGCCAGGTAAATGAGGTGCTTAACTCCTTTGCGGCTTTTACTCGATTATGGAAGGATGCTGGGTTCGATTGAACACGTAAGATAGCGCGCTTTAAATCTTCCTTATCATCAGGCATATAAAATAAAACTTCCTTCTCACTCACAATATCACAAATCGCCGGGGTCTTACTTGCAATAATTGGGCGACCCGAAACAAGATATTCAAATAATTTCATCGGGGATGTATGGTAATAAGAATACTCATTTGCTTTAGTTCCAAGCACGAGTAACGCATCCGAAGCCTCGATCCAGGACGGCACCTCTTCATAAGGCCGAGCTCCAAAACAAAATATATTCTCGGGGACATGCTTTCCAATTAACTCTTCGAGTTCTTCCTTTGATCCTCCAACCAACCCAATGTTTACGGAAGGATCAAGGTCTTGAGCGAGTTGATATAAAATCTCAAAACCTTTCCATTCGTAAAATTTTCCCACGTATAAGAGAAGAAACGCTTTAGGTGGAATACCTTCTTTCTTTCGAAAAGCATCTCTTAGCTGAGCCTTATTCATAAAATTTGGATCAATGGCGTTCGGGACCACAAAGATATGGTGTTTCGGCACATTAAAATAACGATGGATCTTTTCCAGAATTAAACGATTGATAACCATCACTGCCCGAGCACGCCGAAATAAAAGCCGAAATAAAAAGCGTTTCGGCTTTGCATCGTGTACTTCAATCACATATGGAATATTAAATATAATGAGTGGCAAAAATGAAAACTGATCCATATCAATGGTATATACCACAAAGTCCTCCCCGGAGAGTTTCTTCCGAAGAAGGAATACGCTATACGATGCCATAAAAGAAATCGTCCCAAAAATAAAACCGAGACGACCAAAAAGAAACGTGTCGATAATAGGGAGCTTCACGATTGGAATTTCTCTCGCAAGTCCATAAAAAGACGCGACCTGCTCTCCTACTGTTTTACGTTTTGGAACGACGAGCGTTAGTGGAACACCAATATCAAGAAATGCTTCGCACATCTTTGCAAGTTGTATACCATGAGCTCGTTCGGTTGGCATCCGAGCATTTGCAATATAATAAATCTTCTTCATCATAATGTATCAAATTCTTCCGCTAACCGCGACACGAGCACATGGAGATCATGCTTCTTCTCGACACGTTTGCGTAACAACCCTCTAATCTTCGACTTCTCCTCGAAAGAGAGCTTCATTAAATATTCGAGCTGGCGAGCAAGATCGTCCGCGTCATGCTCTTTAAAAAAAGTGGGTGGGGGTAAGAGGTCTGAGAATGCCGTGCTTGAAACCACCGGTATTGCACCACTAGCCATAGCCTCTAACACGGTCTTATCAAAATTTCCCTTTGGAGTGAGGTTAACAAAAAACTCATGTGAAGCAAATAATTGCGGTACCTGATCATAGGCTACCCCGTTATGGAATTTCACTATTCCACGTGTCACTAAATTTTGAGCCTCTACGTGAACACGCTCCTGATACTTTCTGTCTCGAGAAAGCGCTTCTCCATATATGTTAAGAGAAACCGAAACACCCCTTTGAACTAAAAGTTGAACAGCCTTAATTAAGGTGATGAGCCCTTTCACGGGAGCAATACGACCTACAAAAAGAATAGTGTTAGGAACTTGATTTTGAGTAGTTGAAAAAAGTTTTGTATCAATCCCAGCCGGCATAGATACTGAGTTTGACCTTCCTGCTGAAAAAGCAAAGGGGGATGTATGAAAAACTCGGTGCGCAATCATGAATGCAATACGAGAAAAGATATTTCCGTATGTATGGTTATACCAAAATCCAATCTTCCGCCCAAACAGTCTCCACCACCAACCAGCCAAAAGTACGTACTCATAATTCATGTGTACTAATACGCAATCATAACGATGGTGAAGTTTTCCAAGATAAAAAAATAAATTCCATACATAACGAATACGCGAAAATCCCGATTCCTTTCCTAAGGAATACACTGGCATATCTTGAGGTAAATCGGTGGATCCTTTCTCAAGACAAATCACCGAGACATGGTCAAACTTTTCTCCCAATGCGTTTAGCCAGCCATGAAAAAATCCAAGGACGGTATCATCTTGATCTACTTTTTGAGTAATTACTAAAATGTTCATAAGGTAACACTAAAAAGTCGCTGGAGTGCGAGTTTGTATTGGGCAAGATACATATCTTGGTTCGCAGGAAGGTGTCGGGTTAGAGATTCACGAAAATGAGAGCGCAGTGCTTCGCGCAGAGAAGGTTCATCAATAAGCTCTTGTAATGCTCGTGCCAGAGAGCGATGGTCTCCAACGCGACATACGAGCGCACTTTGGCGATCCTGAATAAGTTCACCAACAATACCAACATCGGTCGTCACAATCGGGCATCGTGCCATCCCACTTTCAATAAGAGTCATTCCGTATCCTTCATATCGAGAAGTTAACAGAAAAATATCAGCATGCTTAAAATAGGTTCCAATCGCACTACTCCACGGATAAAAAGTAACTTTTCGAAAAAGTGAGAAATCATTAACTTTCCTCTGAATGAGATTCTTGTCTGGACCATCCCCTACGATAAGGAGCCCTGCGTCTGGATTTTTTTGCGCGACAATTTTAAATGCGCGGAGCGCGGTGATAAAATCTTTTTCAGGGGTAAGTCGAGACATCATGAGGATCGTAATCGGATACGGTTTCTTCATGGTCTCATCTTGGGGAAAAGCACTTCGGTTTGGATCCACATATACCGGCAATACTACAATACGATCTTCAGAGACCTTAAAATCACGCAGGAGCGCATTTTTAACACGCACTGATACGACACGAACAAGACTCGCACGCGGGAGGAGGAATCGTGCAAGAGATAATTTTATTCGATTCATTATTGATTCTGTGACGAAAAAAGGACTCCCAATATCAGTGTGCACCTGAAGCTCAAGTGGAATTTTTT
Organism: uncultured bacterium; assembly: GCA_937952265.1. Lineage (GTDB taxonomy): Bacteria > Patescibacteriota > Minisyncoccia > Phycocordibacterales > CALFYW01. The sequence goes on along the minus strand of CALFYW010000016.1, from coordinate 435,722 downwards.
TACGCGCAATGAGCCATCCAAATAACCCCATAAAAAAAGGGTCTTGCGCAGTGACTACCCACCTCCCTGTTATATCAGCTTGGACGATTTCTCGCGCTTCTCGAAGCGCGAGAAAAATTTTCTTAAAAGCCCAAAAATTAATAGTGATCGGATATATCACCATCTTCTTTCCAGACACAACAGGCGCTTCAGTGGTATGGCGACGCGCAATCACTAAGATATGGAGCATGTCAACTGAACTACTAAACGCTTCCATACGTTGCCGTACCGGACTATTGTCCTCAAATATTTTCTGATCACTTGATATCATTAACAATTTCATAAGAGTGGCAAAAGCGAAGTAATCATATCACGACTTGTAAAAGATGCTGCCCGTTTTTTTGCGTTGGCAATACGTTCCGTTCTCATACTAGATTCCCCAAGGACTGATATTACTGCTTTCACCAATGCCTCGGTATTTTTCGGCTTTACAAAACACACCGATCTCTCATCTACTAATTCCCGTATACCACCAACATCAGTCGTAATAATAGGCACACCAAGATGCATAACCTCAAGAATCTGATGAGGGAAACCTTCATAGAGGGTGTTCAAAATAAAAATATCAGCAGAAGATAAATACCTAAAGAGGGTTTCTCTCTCTAAATTACCTAGAAACACTACCAGATGTTCAACTTTATGTTCTCTTACCTTTTCTTGAAGACGTCTCCGATCCGGCCCATCACCAATAAGCAGAAGTTTAACGCGAGGAAATTTCTTCTCGAGTAATGTTAATGAGTCAATAATCTGATCGAAGCCTTTCCAAGGAACCTCTCGTCCCGCACTCATTAATAGCGGTTCTCCTTCTGGGATTGAAAGGAGGGGATCATGATTCTCTCTATCTGGGAGATTGGCTGCATTGTAAATCACATGCACCCGTTCAGCTGAGACCCCCCATGATAATATGATTTTCTTGAGAAACATGCTTGGTACCACAACCGCATCTGCGTGTCGAGCCACAAATCGCTCTATCGTGCGACGAAGCAGTGTGATACCACCGAGAGAAAGGTGCTGAAAATCTTCAATCGTAGGGAAATTATGAGGATGTGCTAACGCATACTGCTCCCATGCATAATCTCCTACCACCTTGAGGACAAATCGACGCCTACACAGTCGCGCCGCGCAATATGCGGGGAATCCAACACTCACTGGATCCTGGGCAAAAACAGTATCAGCAGAGCACGCCCGTTTTATCACTCGTAAAAAAAAGATACTATGCCGAATCAGGCGAGGCCATTTTCTCACCGAAGAAAATGATGCGATGTTTACGGTAAAACCTCGAGTGGTAAGCTCTTTCTCTAGTAACGCACTATAGGTTGCAGGCCCTCCAATATCAGGAGGAAAGATACCCGTTGCAATAAGAATTCGTCGTTTATTTTTATAATCCATAACGTTTAAACCCCTGCCAATACTACTGACCCATGGTGAGTTTATCAAGGACTTCTTTCTCAAAGCGAGAGACGATAACACTCCATTTATACTCTCGATCGATCAAAGCACGGGCGTTATTCAGTATTTGTAAACGCGACTCATTTTCCTCTAACGCGGATAGGATCTTCTGTTTAATGTCATCCGGATCTCCGACACGGGCTATAAATCCAGTAACCCTATGTTGAAGAAAATCAGTAATACCTCCAACAGGAGTACCAACTACCGGAATACCTGATGCCATTGCTTCAAGGAATGCGTTTCCTAATCCTTCAGAGCGTGATGTCCGAACAAATACATCCGCGTCTTTTAAATAACACGGGAGTATCTCGTGCTGAATCATACCTAAGAAATCAACGCGATCTTTAACTCCCAACCGCATTGTTTGCTGTAACAACCTTTTATACTCTTTACCAGTACCGATAATCACCAGACGAGTCGTATTCGGAAGTAGCGCAAAAGCGCTAATTAAATCATCGACTCCATTCTTTTCCACCAGACGTGATACGGTAACAAGATAACGGACACCTTCCTTTTTGCCTTGATACACTTCTTTTGAACAAGAATCATGGTTTTCGAAATGTGCCACATCTACCCCATTTGGAATCCGGATAATTGGAACCTGGACCCCAATTCTCTCCGCACGCGCTTTCAAATAGTTACTAATTACCGTAATTGAATCGGCGGCAAAAAAAACTGAATGATAGAAAGGTTGAATAAAAAGACGGTATAAAAATGTAATACCGAGTACATAGCGCCTGAGATGCGTCTCTTCATCACCTTCTTGAAGGGTGAGCAGGAGCTTCATTTTTGGAAATACGCGTTTAAAACGCACCGCCGCAATTCCTCCCTGACTTGCCATAATTGACCACAAAAGAGAGATCGGCTGTCTGCTATGTATTGAACGCGCAACGCGCATTCCCAAAAAAGGTAAAAGGAATTTATCAAACCAAATACCAAACCCAACCCGATATACGGAGATGTTTCCAACAACTTCTTGTGCCGGATTTTTTCGAGACATTCGAGCCGTAATCATGGAGAATGAATATTGATCACGAGGAATACGATCCGTAATCTCTTTTACGGCAATCTCCGCACCGCCGAGAGAGGGTAGATAATTTGTACTAAAAATCAAAATATGCTTCATATCAATCTAATAAGGTAATGTCATTATCTTCATCTTGTTTTTCTCGTCGAATAAAAATAATGCCGAGTACCGAAATCACCACGATAAAGGTAAATGCGAGAATCCACGCGAGAGAATTCCCTGACGTCTCATTGGTTTCAATTTCAGTCTGAATCAAAGCTTCAGCACGAGAGCCATCGTCTGATGAGGTGCTCAATTCTGATAACTCGCTCTCACCAGGAATTGTAAACGCTACGGATGCGCTCTGGCTTAAGGAAGCAGGTGCGATATTCGCCCCACTTTGGATATTCGATGATTCTATTGATACCACTTCTCTTCGTACCACATCCGGAACCACCGTACCTTCATGATCTGCGGTGCGTAAGATAGGAAAATGATATGTCGATGCAGTAATGCCATTTGGATACGAGAGTACAATAGGAGATGCCTGATTTAAGGCAATAAGGGTTGTCTTTAAGGGAAAACGCGTCTCGGCACGAGCCCGAATGATGCTATATTTGGGAAACACATAATGTCGATCTTCGTGAGATAGGATCCAACGAGATATATCAATCTCAAAATCCCCTGTATTAGAAACCTCAATAAACCCTTCATTCCCCATACTTACCGCATTACTTACATTGATTGGAGAAGACACTGCTACTATCTCTCCACGATCAGTAACATGGTATTTCCCCGCGCTCACGGAAAGCACCACCACATAAGAACCGGGATACTCATAGGCGTGGTAAACACGCTTCCCTTCCTGAACTGAACCATCTCCAAAATTCCATAAAAATCGAGCATTGTCAATTGGTTCTCCTTGAAGCCCAAACACATCCGCAGTAAACTCACTCTGCGCACCCACAACTGCTCGTTGATTCATGTGTGCTTCAGCATAAATATTGGGCACCACAAATGATGCTTGTGATTCTTTCTTTGGCTTCGCTACTGGATCAATAGTTTCTGAAGAACTAGATTCATGTGACCCATCTTGATCTTGGGAAGTCCCGCTCGTATCATCGGATGTTTTATCAAAAGTGCCTGGCGAAGGACTCCTGCCATGCCACGCCCCCTGAAAAAGAGAGAGGGAGTTCCCATCGCCAGACCCGCCCCACTCTGAAGCATAGGTGATTTTTCCATGCACTAATCCATTTTCATCTTTAAATGAAAGCTCTTCACCAGTATTGTGCAAAGAAAAACTACTATCAAAGAGACTTCCAGAAAATGACGGCCAATCTGCTCTGAATTGCGCTTCATTATCCGCAATGATGGCAATCCCTTGAGGGGGAAGTGGTGGATTCCCAGAAGCATTTTTTATTAAGTGACCTTGCTCTCCTTCGAAAAACCTCCAGAGGGTAAGGTCAATCTCAGTATCACTATCGTTGTATACTTCAATCCATTCATGCCCGGCATCTCCTGCTGGCAGATCATACATGATTTCAGTAACCACGAGCGCCTCCGCGGAAAACGGGAAAATAGAACACCCTACTATGATACCGAGGTAGAAACAAAAACTTTTCATTGCTTTTCCGGCTTTGGAACATCAAGAACCTTTCTTAATGCTTCTTCCGGGATCTCGCGCCGAGGGGGTACAAAAGGACGCATTTCTTTTTCCCTCTCCTTCAGAATTGATTCTGGTGCTTCTTCTTTCTTCTCGGGATTTAATTTCTGATTTTCTTTTTTATCTTCCTCATGTTTTTCCATAGCCCTTGAAAGCGCCTCCCGCAATGCAGACATATTTTTTGGTGAAGGGTTTTTGTTCATTAAGGGTTTCGAATGCCCTTCTCCACCTTTTTGATGATTTTTCTTCTTTAATGAATCAAGCGGAACCATTACCGAACGAGGGGTCTGATAATTTGAGATTTCTCTTTTTTTCTCTTCTTCTTTTTGAGGCAAAACTCCCGTCTTACCGCGGTGATAATTTCCCCCACTACCTCCTTCTCGCTTTTGATTTCTTTGTTCTGTAGTTACTGATTCGGGTTGATGCCAATCGCGTATCTCTTTTTCAACCTCTGCTCTCGGCCGAGCAAAAGTTTCTCGAGAATGTGTGATAATTTTTTCTTTAAAACTTTCCGGGGGTGGCGCAATAGGAGTTAGTGTGGTCGCAGAGAATGGGTGCGAGCTGATACCATCAATCATGAGTTTCAAATAAATCTGCGCAAATCCTAAATTCACTAAATCCTGAGCGCTAAATTGCGGAGAAAATTCTTTTTCGAGCACTTCCGCGTCATAGGCGCCAACCCGAAACGTAATCATGGTTCCAACATTACCAAACACCGCAGCTCGTACCTCATCCGACATCTGTTCAATATATTGATGCGCAATCGTTAAATTAAGTTTGTACTTCCTGGCCTCAGAAAGAATATCCGCAAAGGATTCGTTCGCAAAAGACTGGAATTCATCAACATATAAATAAAAGTTGGGCAGTGTTTGAAGCACCTTATCGTGCACATCTGCTCGAGACATAGCCGCAAGATAGATCTTAGTAATGATCATACTCCCTAAAAGATTTGCGTTTGCCTCACCGACGCGCCCCTTAGAAAGGTTGATCACTAAAATCTTCCGATCATCCATGAGTGTGCGAATATCGAAGGTTGATTTCGGTTGGCCGATAATATTACGGACAAGCGGGTTCGAAATAAATTGGCCAATTTTATTTTGAATTGCGGCCCCAGCTTCTTGCATATATCGATCGCCATATCGAGCAAATTCATCAATCCAGAATGACCGGACCGAGGGATCAGTGATATTCTCAACCACCTTCTTTCGATAGTCTTTATCTGCAAGCATCCGATTAACCCCAATGAGTGTCGAACCGGGATACTCAAGCAATGCAAGGAGGATATTATTTAAAATATATTCCATTCGGGCCGACCATGCGTCAACCCAGATTTTCTTGAACGCACTCATCAAACCATTAGCGACCAAATGACGTTTATCAGCACCCACATCCTCCATTACATTGAAAGAAACTGGATGCTCCATATCAAACGGCGCGAAATAAAGTACATCATTGATTCGCTCTCGTGGTACATAATCAAGAAGCAGTTCTGCAGATTTTCCATGCGGATCAATAAACGCAACCCCTTCTCCATTCTGAATATCCTGCACTACCATATTTTCGAGAAGCGTTGATTTTCCCATACCGGTTTTCCCGATAACATACATGTGCTTCGTACGATCATGAGATTTGATTCCAAAAGGAATCTTTCGATTTCGGGAATCAGTTTGAGCAAAAAAGGTGATCGTATTTTCTTTAACCATATATACAGTATAGGTTAAATCAGACATGCAAAAAAGCCCTAACCGTGTATACAAAATCGAAACACGGTTAGGGCTTTTACTGAGTGTGCCCATCAATCATTCGTGGAGATAAAACCTTTCACGATGACGCGAGCTACTTCCCGGGGAAAATACTTCCCCAGCAGACAGAGGAGACTTGCAGACAATGACACAACCTTTCTGGTGTATTTCGTCACCGCCTGCATCACTGCTATCATCCCCGCGCGACACCTTCTTCTTTTTGGTGTTTCTCCTCTTCATTGCATTCCTTTCGCCCTTTCGCATGAACGTTAAGAAACCATACATAGTGAGAGTAGCAATTGCGCTCCCTATGGTCTATAGATCATAGTATGCCTCATCACTCACCGCGTCAATACTTCCTCAGATGGCTCGAGACCGCTTCTGGTGTAGCGATTCGATGCATTCCACAATAGCCAGCTTGTAAGGCCCGCATCATAGGTTGCCTGTATTTGCGCACGAACCTCTGCTCCCGAATAATCTGCACCTAAATCAAAATCCTGAAGCCACGGCCTGATCTTCTCTGGGGTAGTGCTCGCCCGTGCAGCCGCGCGCTCCATTGAGTAATGGACTATCTCATAAGGAAATGAAGCAGGGTTTTGATACCCAAGAAATCCTGAAGGATAATGAGATGGATAGACCATAGGCGAGACATAATCAAATGCTTCGAGCGCGTTCTCAAGCAATTGTCCAATATTTAAATCATCGATATTGGTAGCAGTCATACCAAAAAAATCAGCAGAAAGCACGGCGCCCGTGCCTTGCATCTCTTTTTTTGCATATTCCCCAAAACGGCGAATAATATCGGATTTCCCTGTCCGTATAATACTCTCCGTGCTTGATGCGGGCTTAAATGCATTTATTGATTCCTCACTCCAAGGATAATAAATATCTTTCATATTTCCGTCTGAAGGGAATCGAATATAATCAAAATTAATTTCATCAAAACCGAGCTCGTGTGATTCACGCGCGAGGGCAATAATATACTTCCAAACCTCAGGGGACCCAGGATCAAGCCATGAGAGACCTTTGTAATCGCGCCACACCTTGCCATCACTCTCTCGTAACACCGCGAGGTCGGGGCGATGGTGCGCAAGATGCGGATCTTGAAAGACAGAGATTCTTCCAATCACGTAAATACCTCGATCGTGCAAATCACGGATTAACTCTTTGATATCAGGAATCCTCTCTTCAACAGCCCCGTACGAGAGAAGCAGTGGGTCAGATACATTGAACGCGATCTTTCCACTATAATCCTTAATATCAAGAACCAGACTATTGAGTTCGGTTTCTTCAATGAGCGCAATGAGCTCATCCCGAAGAGATGGGGTTCCTGCAACCCAACTTGTCATATAAATCCCCTTTACCTCTTGAGGTGTGGGGAGGTGCAGCACTTCTTTCACTAATGGTTCTGTATTTACAACTTCTCTTACTGAAATGGATGCTGTCTCTTTTTCTGGTGATCCATAGGTGATTGAAGAGAGGTCTGGAATTACCAAAAACACAAACAGAAAGACGCTCACGACACCGAGGCTCATTATTAAAAAAACTCCGTATTTTTTCTTACTTATGAGAAAATTGCGTCGCGACACAATATCTTAGGGGCTTAAGATGATTAAAATTAATGATCAGAACTTGTTTCAAACATATCCTCTCTTGAATTTGAAACCGTGTCTCTCTCTTGCTCTGTATAGGTGTCAGTTGAAACACGCTTATATTGACTCGGTGAACGGTGACGAACCACTAAACCAAAAAAGATAATCATGACACCGAGAAAAACCAAAAGCGTATTGCGCCACTCAAAAGGAATCCCGATATAAGGTACTAATGCAACAAGAACACCTAAAATAATGATGGGGCGGTAAGTACGCATGGAAATCATAATTTAAAAAATAATAGCTCTAGTATACCATAGGAGGATTTCCACAATATCTCTACTGTTAAAATTGACTTCTTGGAGTAAGCACACTACAGTAGTAAGAGAAAGGAGGTGATTTGCCAATGCCAAGTTTTGCATGGAAAAACCGCCCAAAGAACGAGAAACTGCTTGATGCCAAACAAATTCGTCTTCAGACGGCCTATGGAGAACTTCTCCATGGCCCAATCGAGGTTATCTCGATTAGCCCGAAAGACGAGCTTGTGATTACGCTTCAGTGGTACGCCTATGCTGAGAAAGAGGCTGGTTCAAAACTCACCCGAACATTTCGGTTCTTTCGAAACATTGCACGGAAGCACTTTTTTAGAAGAGAGCATTATGAAATGAAATTCACTCCGACGAAAATCACCACGCTTCCGAACAAACGAGTAGTAATTACCACCTCATCTAAAGAAATTCTCACCTTATTCCCCCCTGGGGATTGTGAGAATATTAGTGAAGAAGAGGTCGTCACCATCACTTAGACCCATAGTCAACAAAAGACAGTGGGTCTATTTTTTTGGTGAGACCACAATAGTAAATTCGCCGCGTATATGATCGGGGTGTTTTTTGAAATATTCATAAAGGTACTCCATACTCCCCGACACTGATTCCTCATGTAGTTTAGTGAGCTCACGAGAAACTACTGCGTAACGTTCTGGTATGCTTTCCTTTAAAGCGTAAAGTGTCTTTTCAATTCGGTGGACTGATTCGTAAAAAACAATGACGCGCTTTGAGTCCGCGATCTCCGCTAAGCGTGTATTCCTTCCCTTCTTATGGGGCAGAAAACCTAAAAAAACAAACTCGGATGACGGAATGCCACTAACTGATAACGCGCTCAGCACGGCGCTCGGTCCAGGGATTGAAACAATAGAAATTTCTGGGGATCGCTCTCGAATAAACGCGACCAGACGCTCTCCAGGGTCAGAAACGCCCGGCATTCCCGCATCTGAAACTAATGCAATGTCTTTTCCTTCTTCTAAATCAGAGAGGATTCGTTCAAATATACGGTGCTGACTATGCGCGTGAAAAGTAGCCGTTGGTTGGACAATATGATAATGCGCGAGTAATTTTTTTGTAACGCGAGTATCTTCACAGAGAATCAACTGTACTTGCGTTAATACTTCAATCGCACGTAATGTAATATCTTTAAGATTTCCAATAGGTGTCCCCACTACAAAAAATGTACCTGATTTCTTCATATCACACTTTATACAACAAGAGCATCTGCTACTTCATAAACATTACCAGCCCCAAGGGTAATAATTACACACTCTCCCTTATTCCCGCTAAGCAAAGAAGTCGCTTCTTCAAAAGACTCCGTATATGTTGATGGAGAAGTAATAAATGGTAATAAATCTTCACTTTTCACTGTACGATCAATCTGTTCACGCGCGCCATAGATAGGTAAGAGTAGCACTTGGTCAGCCAGAGAAAGCGCTTCTGCAAATGCTGTGAAAAGAGATTTGGTTCGGCTATAGAGATGGGGTTGGAACACTACCACGATTTTCTTTTCTGGGTGAGCTTCTCTCGCACCATTAATGGTTGCTCTGATCTCCGTTGGATGATGGGCGTAATCATCATAAACCAACGCACCCGCATGGGTTTTTCCTCGATACTCAAACCGTCTCCACACACCCTGAAATGAACCGAGTGAAGTATCAAGCGCTGAATCAGGTATTTCAAGTACTCTTCCAACACTTTTTGCCGCATTTGCATTACTTCTGTTATGTGCTCCAAATACCTGAAGTACACCTTTATACTCAAACTCGTTATAATCAATAATTGAAGCTGGTACACCTTTAAGAGCGTTCAAAATATTACTATCTTCTTTATCGCAGATAATAAAACCATTCTTTGGCACGCGCATTGCTAATTCACGGAATGCGAGAACTACCTCATCGATATCGTGATAATAATCAAGGTGATCAGCTTCAATATTTGTAATCACGAGCACTTGTGGAAAAATATTTAAAAAAGACCGCCGATACTCGCACGCCTCAACAATAAAATAATTGCTTTTACCGGCAATAAAATTGCTTGCATGCTCTCTACCACGACGAAGCAAGCTACCCACGATGACCGTAGGATCATACCCTGCTTCAATTAACACCTGGGCAATCATAGCAGTGGTGGTGGTCTTACCATGAGTACCTGCTACGGCAATTGTGTATTTATCCTTTGAGAGCCACCGAAGTGATTCAGGATAAGAGAGCATGGGAATACCTCTTGCCTTCGCGGCACGAAATTCGAGATCATTTTTATCGAGAGCGATAGTATAGATCACTAACTCAGTTCCATGAGGTATATTTTCTGCCTGATGTCCGAGTGAGACCGTAATACCGAGATCTCTCAATGATTCAGTGACTGGGGACCCTGCAAGGTCAGAACCCGTAACTCGTGCGCCTTGGAGAAAAAACATACGCGCAATTGCAGACAGGCCAATACCCCCAATACCAATAAAATGCACGCGTTTGACCTGCAGGGGGTTTATCCGTAAATCTTCCATAATGATGAGGATAGCATGGTAACAACCACATTAAAAGATAGAATCGCTTAATCTGAAATACCTCATAACGCATTTACGAGCACACTAAAAACCTTTTTTGTCCGAGGTCCGACCTCGGACAGTATCAGTTTAATGTTTCAACAAGCGCAAGAAATTGATCACTGCGGTCAAACTCATTTTGAAACATTCCAAAAGACGCAAAGCCAGGACTAAAGAGGATAATTCCCTGTTTCTCACCATGCAGTAGTGTCTGTGCTTTGTTTAAAGCTCCCGTTAAGGTATCTTCTTGGTGTACCCCTTTTTCAAAAGAGAGTTTTTGAATATGAGTGATGATGCGCTCAGTGCCAGTACCGGGGAGCAAAACTACACCTTGTGCGTACTGAGGAAATGCACGAAGCACTTGATCAAAAGAGAGACCTTTATCAGTCCCGCCCATAATAAGTACCAAAGGCTTCTTACCACCTAAAGCTTTAAGCCCCGCGAACGTCGCATCAGGTGTTGTGGCGGTCGTATCATTATAAAAAGCGACGCCGTTACTCTCTCGAACTAATTGAAGCCTTCCCTCCACACCCTTAAAAGTCTCAACTACTTCCTGAATATCTTTATCAGAGACTTCTAATGTGCGGGCTACATGAATTGCACACGCAATGTTTTCCTGATTATGCTCCCCGGGCAATACTCGCTTCCAAGAAGATGGAACGTCTTCTTTTCTTGCCACAATAAGGTTCCCCTGGAGCGATTCTTCAGCGAGTAAAGGTGCTACTTGCGCTCCAACAACACAGGTATCCCCTTTCTTCTGAAACCGAAAAATTGCCGCCTTATCTTTAAAATACAGATCACGATCTCCGTGATAATAATTTAAATGATCATCAAGAAAATTTGTGAAGACTCCGACATTCGGGCTTACTGCTGCATCATGAAAGCCTTGTAATTGCCACGAAGAAAGTTCGAGCACTATAATATCCCCTGGTGATACCTCACTCAAAAGCGGTAACGTTGCTTTTCCTCGAATATTTCCAGCAAGAAAAACCTTCTTTTCATATTTCTTTTTAAGCATCTCAAAAATCAAATGGGTAGTGGTACTCTTTCCGCGCGTTCCAGTAATACCAACCAAGGTCACTCCTTGGGCAATTTTTGCAAAGAGAGATTCATCCATCTCAATTGGGATACGGTTTTTCCGTGCTTCTTCAAGAAATGGGGACTCAAGTGGCACTCCCGCTGCTTTCAAAACGAAATCGCAATTACGGAAATCCTCCGGACGGTGTTCTCCAAGGATGAAGGTGATATTTGAAAATTTACGCAGTTGATCAACTGAGGTTTTAAGCACCTTTTCATCTTTAAGATCAGTTACTAAGACCTCCGCGCCACACTCCGCCAAAAATCGCGCATCAGCAATGCCGCGGCCTAAGAGACCAAGCCCCATAACAATTACTTTTTTATCTTTAAAATAGTGTTGATATTCTTCTCTGCGCATATCGCTATACTAGCATGCAATCACAACCTCAAGGAACTCAGATCTTGAGATGTATTAATATATTATTAGTATCCATGCCACTGGCAGGAATCGAACCTACATCTAGGGCTTAGGAGTCCCTCGTTCTATCCATTGAACTACAGCGGCGTACCAAGACTATAACATAAAAGCTCCATTTGAAGCGGAATTTTCATATACCCAAACAAGACTTTCATTCATCTACATACTCAAGAAAAATACGTTTTTCAAAACCTCCTCGTTGTTTTCTCTTCTCTTTTTTATGTGCGTGTATCTCATCAGATAAAATGTGGTAGTAATGTCCGACTGACTCAAGTATTTCGGTGATATCCGCAAGCTCTTCCAAAATCTCTGATCTATTTTCTGCCTTTTGTAATTCCCCGACTTCCTCAGTAAGTTTTTCTTTGAGCAATGAAATAAACTGTTTTTCATCAAGTTCTAAAATTTTTGGAGACCCTCCATTCTCTTTGATAATGCCTGGAATACTATCTCGCACTAATTTTTGATATTCTTTTCTCGACATAATACTTTGAACCGTAATCAAATTAGAACCTGAACCTCGCCCCAAAAGGGGGAGTAAACCATCCTATACCATGAACTATAGCACAAAACTCGCCTGTGACTGGCGAGTTTTGTTACTACTTTTATTTTTTCACCTTAAAGACCAAGTGCTTGCGATAACCCTTCTTTATCAAACCCAACGAACATCTGATCGTCAACAAAAATAACCGGCACTCCCATCTGACCACTCTTTTCTACCATCTCCTTTCTTTTATCCATGTCAGATGCCACGTCATATTCTTCATAGGAAATACTGTTCTCCTTAAAAAAGTCTTTTGTCTGCTTACAATAGGTACATGTTGGGGTGGTATAGATGACAACCTTCTTCATAAATATCTTGATGTTATTAATAATTGCTTCGTATCATGATATATGATACCAGATAAAAAACAAATGAACCAACGGGGGTACACCTTGGCTTTGCTCGGATTTTTGTGCGGGTAGAGAGAATCGAACTCTCGCCTATTGCTTGGGAAGCAATCATTCTACCACTAAACTATACCCGCTTATTTATCAAATAAGCCCCCGATAGATCCTAATATCCTACTCCACCAGCGAGGCTCGGGAGCAAGCTCGCTACTCTCATTCGTTTTTTCTCCCTCATTATCAATGATAATGGCCACTTGTTCATCACCTCGAACTACTCTAAATTTCTCACGAATCTCTTCTTCGATCCCACGAGAAGTATTAAACTTCTCAATTTCACCATCAAGAAAGGTGATCCGATCTTTCAACTCCTCTACTTCAGTTTCAACCGAAAGACGCTTCTCCCGAACATCACGCTCCTTACGGATCATACCCCAGAGTGCCTCCGCGCTAAAGAGTGCCGCGATCAGAAGTACTACCAGGGTAACTCGTGAATATAAAATCTCCTTAATTCGACGTCTCTTTTCCAGTTCACGCATAGGTCAAAGTATAGTATACTCCTATTCAATGTTTAATAAAAAGTACCAAAAAATGGTTAAGGGGCTTTCTATTATCGTGGGTGTTTTGATTATTATCAGCATGATTGCCCTTTACACCCCAACCTTCTTATACTAAGACTAGGAAGATCCCGTATCCCTTCCACGCATCATCTTCATGAATACATCATGTGGAATGTGAACTTTACCACGAGACTGCATGCGTTTTTTACCTCGCTTCTGTTTTTCCCGCAACTTCATTTTTCGAGTAATGTCTCCACCATAAAGATACCCCGTCACATCTTTTTTCAGCGCAGAAATACTCCGTGATGAAAGGATTCTTCCCGCTCCCTTCGCCTGAATCTTCGTAACAAAAAGCTGTCGAGGAAGGAGCTTTTCTAAACGCTCAACTACTTGCTCAGCTTCTTCCTGAAGACGCCGGCGAGCGACTACCCGAGAAAACGCAGGGACAATTTCCTCAGCGACACACACATCAAGCCGTGTTACCAATGCTTCCTCTTCGTCGATAATTTCATAAGAAATTGATGCATATCCAGAAGAAACGCTCTTAATCTCATCAAAGAGGTGGCGCATCAATTCACGAAGCGGTATTTTTGCCGAGAGAGATGTTCGATCCTCGCCCACCGTTTCTGAATGCCCCACTACTGCCTCATGCTCATACAGAAGGGGTAATAGCGAGCCGAGGTATTTCGATGGGGTAATAATCGTAAGCGATACCCACGGTTCAAAAATCTTTTCAATTTCAGAATCATCAGGAAAACGAGAGGGAGTATACACCACTTCTTCCTTTCCGTTCTTGAGCAGAATTCGATACGTAATTGATGGCGTGGTAACCACCAAAGAAAGATCGAATTCACGCTTAAGTCGTTCGGTGACAATCTCCAAGTGAAGCATTCCTAAAAAACCAATACGGAAGCCGCGCCCTAATACTCCCGATGTTTCTTCTTCAAAAGAAAGCGAGGAATCTGAGAGTTTCAGCCGAGATAGCGAGTGTTTAAGTTCTAGAAAGTCATCTTGGCTTTCCGGATACACTGAAGCCCATACCACTGGTTTAGGTTCTTGATATCCACGAAGGGGATCTCGGGTGTCTTTTTCTGAAGCAACGGTATCTCCAACACGAGCAACCCCCGGCTCTTTAATGCCCGTTACAATGTAACCAACCTCACCAGAAGAAAGTGAATCAAGTGGTACATCCCGAGGAGAAAATGTTCCCACCTCAAGTACGGAAAACTTCTTTTGAGCTACCTTAAAAACTACACTATCCCCACGTCGTATGCTCCCATCGAAAACACGGACATAGACAATCACTCCTCTATGGTCTGAATAATTTGAATCAAATACAAGAGAACGAAAATTACCACTGATCCCGTGCTTTTGAGGAGGAGGAACGGTAGACACAATCTTATCGAGTAGTGCCTCGACTCCTTGTCCTGTTTTTCCGGATACCTCAAGCACGCTCTGAGGAGGAATATCCATTAATCGGGCAATTTGATCGGTAACCTCGTCTACACGAGCCAGAGGTGAATCAACCTTATTCACTACCGGAATAATAGCAAGGCCTTCAGCACGCGCCATACTTAATACTGAAAGTGTCTGCGCTTGCACCCCTTGTGTTGCGTCAACTAACAGTACCGCGCCTTCAACGGCTTTAAGCGCCCTCGAAACTTCATACGAGAAATCAATATGCCCAGGAGTATCAATAAGATGAAGCATCGCACCCTTATACTGCATTCGTACGGGTTGCATTTTTATCGTAATACCACGCTCGCGTTCGAGATCCATCTGGTCTAAAGTTTGGGCAACAAGCTTTCGTTTTGCCACCGTTTCAGTAATTTCAAGCATGCGGTCAGCAAGTGTGGATTTCCCATGGTCAATATGGGCAATAATTGTAAAATTCCTTATTTCCTGCATATACGAGGATAGTAATGAAAAATTACCTAAAAGAAAAGTCCCTGAAAAAATTAAAGCTCTTTTTGTTCAGGGTAAATGGGTGCTGATTTCCAAAAACGCTGGCGAAAAGCCCGAATTGCCTCACCCAACTCAGGGTTACCAAGAATGCGCAAAATACCAATCCCAGCAATAATACCGACCATACCCGCAATAAATCCTTGAAAAAAGATCCCCAACAGTGTGTTTAGATTAAATATCGTACCCAGAATGTTCAAGACTTGATACGCGACAAAACCCATTACCACTGACGCGGCAAGGCTTTGAAAGAACGTTCGAAAGAGGGTATGCGAGAATTTACTAAAATCACGTTGGAATATGATCCAAAACAAAAGCGCATTCACAATCATACCCACTGAATACCCAAGGGGGAGCATCAGTACGGCAGTTCCGGGAAGATCTGAGACTTTCAAAAGTGACTCGAAAAAATACCTTACTACAGGTACGTTTTCAAAAAGTCTCCAGAGTCCATACGCAGACCCGACAGCGACAACACCTCCGCAAAGATTAACCAGAAGCGGTCGAAATGTTTTTCCTGATGCGTAATATCCGCGTACAAAAAGGAGGGATAGACCTTGCGCAATTAAAGATACTGAGAAAATCGCGAGTGCCGCAGCCGTCAGTCGGGTTGCGGTCCAATCAAACGACCCAGAACCTAATATGACGCGAACGATCTGCGCACGAAGCACAATAAACAGGATGGCTCCTGGTAATGACCAAAAAATAATATGTCGTGCGGCAGTGGAAACCTTCTCAAAAAATTGAACCTGATCACCATTAGAAAAAAGTCGTGCGAGCGTTGGAAATGCCGCTACCGAATAACTCACCCCTACAATAGAGAGTAGTACCGACTGGAGGTTCGAGGATAGATTAAACACTGAGATAATTCCCTCTCCAATACGCGCGGAAAACATGATGAGAATGAGGAGCGTTACGTGGTGTATTGAGAGCGTAATCGTCCTCGGCAGTGATAGTTTTACCACAGAAAAAACGTCCTGATAGTTAGGAGTGAACGTAAAACGAGGAAAGAGTTTCTCGCGAAATAGAATCGGTAACTGCATTCCCATGTGGAGTAGGGCTCCAAGAACTACTCCTAACCCAAGCCCTGGAATTCCCATAGCAGGATAAAAGAGGAGAATCCCTAGAATAATTCCGCTGTTATAAAGAAAGGGGCTTAACCCGTATAAAAAAAACGCACGGCGTACCTGAGTGATACTTCCAAAAAAATTTGATAACCCAAGTAGAATTGGCGAAAGAAGAAGTATTCTTGTTAAGAGAATAAAATCATCTGAAAGATCGCTCAATGCGATTGAGGGAAAAAGTACTGAAAGAATCTGGGGTATTAAAAAAAACACTGCGATACTTACCCCAATAATCAGGAAAGAGAAAAAGGAAAAAATGCTATTAATAAAAGCTCGGAGTCGCTTTGGATCACCTTCAATGTACTGTGCCAAAAACGGAATCAGTACGGACACTGAAACGATCGAAGCTACCGACGCAAAAATGAGATCAGGAATCCGAAAAGACGCGTAATAGACATCGAGTGATTGGGTCGCGCCAAAAATATGCGCAAGAATCCGATCTCGCACTAAACCTAACAACTGAGAGAGAATCGCGAAAAGACCAAGGAGGTAGGCGGCTTCATGAAGCCCTCGTATATCACGCACTAAGATCCGTAAAATTCGACGTACCATACTTCCTGAAGAACGTTATAACTCAACCTCTTCAAGCGGAAGTGATTCACGATCTTCAGGAGCAGTATCGAGATCTTCAAGATGCACGAGCGGATCAAGTCCGCGCTCTAAATTGTTAATAATGGTTTTAACTTCCTGATTATCTAAATTTGTCTTTTCGATTTCAATGAATTGCGCGAGTGCGTCCTCACCCCTCCCTGTACGGGCGTAACTCAATCCGAGAAAATACCGAGCATTCGCATATTCGGGATTTAATGAGACTGCACGTTGAAGCGCCTCAATGGCTTTTTCATAATTTGGCTTATTGTACTGAAGAAACCCAACTTGAAACCATACTACTGGATCTCCAGGGGCTAAGAATGATGCTGACTCTGCTGAACTAAGCGCTTCATCAAGTTTTCCTTCTTGTGCCGCAATCTGCGAAAGGAGGTATGCGGCTTCAGTATAATTCGATTTTAAACGCTTTGCTTCAGCAATTGCTTCTCGTGCGGCCTCCCTATTTCCACGAGCAAGTTCCAAGCGCGCAATTGATAAATGGATTGAGGGGTTCCTTGGACTTGTCGCAAGGGCTTGGGTGTATGCCTGAATTGCTTCTTCATAGGCACCCTCAATACCCAATGGAACAATTGCCTCATAAATACGTCCCAAAGAAAGCCAGTTTTGATAATTGTTTGGATCAACACCAATTCCCAACTGCGACTGCTCAACCGCATCATCTACCAAAAGACGGAACTGCTCTTGCACCTCTTCTTGGGAAAGTCCTTGCGTCTGAAGCAATTGGTTGAGCTTGAGAATATTAATGTCGACCAACGTTCGGTGGTAAAGATCATTATCACTGCGCGTACTTGCTTTTCGAATCAGTGTTTCGGCTTGTCCAATATTACCCGTGGCATTCAAAACCCCAACACCTTTTTGAAAGCGCGCGAGGGAAATGTATGATGATGCGGTGTGATAAGAGAAAAAGATGCTTCCTAACAATAAAAAGAGTAGCAGGGTTATTGAAATAAAACCAAATTTTGGATTTGACACTAACATGATTTTCCGTATTGGTCGCAATTTTGCAATGGCAAGTCCGCCAACAAAAGATCCCGTTAGAATCATCGTTATTCCTAAGATAACGATTGACGGAGCATACACAACTGCCATAACCCATAAGTAGAGCGCGCCGAAAAAGGATCCTTGTACGATAAATCGAGCAAGCGGATCCGAGATATCCGCAAAAAGAGAGCGGTACCCTGCTCTGAGAAACAAGAGTAAAAATAGGATCCATACCACTGCCCCAAATAATCCAGTGGTAATAAACGCTGTAGGAATGAAACCAATACCCGCATTAAAATCAACGCCCCAAAAGAGAGACTCATTTACTGCGGACGGCTTGAACTGGTTCATTTGTTTTGTAAACATGTTCGGCCCAGAACCCAGAAATGCGCTCTCCTTAAGTGTCTCCTTTAGAATAATGAAGGTTGTTCCCCAAGAAGGCCTTACTTCAAGATAACGAGTATCGGTAACCGTGGTAACGATGTCCGCAAGCGTTCCGTCCTCGAAACGACTTGACTCTTGAGGATTAATCAACGGAGGATTTAATACAAAAATAAGCCCGATTATCAAGATCCCCACGACTTTCTTGTGTTGCTTCAGTCCGCGAATATAATTTTTTCCTCTTCCCTCAAAGCCTTTTTTCTCAACAGAGGTCCGCATCGTATCAAGAGTAATACGATAAATAAGAAAGATGGCGCAAAAGATAACAACGACGAACCACGCAATAGTAAAATTGATCACACTAAGCAAAAGTAGGCTCATCAGGAGTGTTGCCGAGAGAAATACTGAAACTCGACGATTGAGTGTGAGTGTTTCAAGCGCCATCAAGGAGAGGATGATTCCAAGTCCAAAGAAAATTCCAAGATCGTACCAACGGCCAAGAAGGTTAGCAGTTGATCCAACAAAGAGACCCCATGAGAGGAATGGTTCCCCAGAACCAAAAAATACCCCGAGCAAGTGGATGACCTGATAAAGCGCAACGACAAAGAAAGCGATAAAGAGCGCAGAAAAAATGTTTAACATTCGCGCCTTCGTGTTTAAGACTGAAGCAGAGACAATAAACAGCACCACAAAGGCAAAAGTAGCAAGGAAGGTTCCTGTTTCAAAACCCTGTCCCCAAAAAGAAACACCAATAGGGTTCGCAAACAACGTAGAGGCAAGGTACGCAAAAAGGATACCGATTGAAACAGGGATCAGCGGGGTTTTAGGGATCTCAATATGGCCATTCCGGAAAATGATAATGATCCAGAGAATAAGAGAGAAAAATACTGACAACCCTAAAAACACACTCTTGGTTGCTGGTAATGGAAAATGTACACTTGGAAGAAAGATAAGCGGAAGAAGCAATGTCGTCGCGGTAAGGAGCCACAAAAGAAGCATTTCGAGTTTTCCTTTTTGAGGCTTTTGTGTATCCGAAACCCTCTCTTCTGAAGCTAAAACTCCGGAATCCTCTTGTCTCTCAATTTCAATAACCGCAGAACTTTCAGGAGGAATGTTTTTGTTGGTAATGTCGTTCATAAACCGAAGGCTCTTTATATGCCCATTTATTGTACGTGAGAGGGGTTATAGACGCAATGTGTACAAAGGGCAAACAAACTATTGCAAAAATAATAAAATGTGCTATAATTATAACTAGTGATTATGCCGGATAGTCGCTCTAGGAGTTTAACTCCTGGAGAGGAAAGTCCGAACACTTCCGAGCCATTAAAAGCTCGGAGCACGGTAGCGGGTAACGCCCGTCAATCCATAATTTATTAACTATGTTATGGATAGAGGTGCGAGCAGAGACGTCAGGATGCGAAAGCAGTCTGACATCCACTGTGATCATAACAATGGATGAGTTTTTACGGTAACGTAAAAATTGAAACGGCTAAATCCTTACCTAAGTGCAAGGCCGTGCTGATCTCTTTTTAAGATTTCAGAGTGCCGCTTGACCCTATAAGTAATTATAGGGCTAGATAAATGACTATCGCTGATTCCGCTATGGCATCAGTACAGAATTCGGCTTATAGGCATAGTTGCCAACATATCAAAACTCCCCACTATCGTGGGGAGTTTTGCTTTCTATACCACATCACACACACCTGCCACACACGCGAGCTCTTTCTTTACTTCCGTCTCATCATCTTTTTCGTACGTAACGATCTTTGAGAAATCGATGTGTCCAAGTCGTTTTACCATCTCATCATATTGCTCCTCTGAAATCGGTTCATATGGCGCAAGTTGGTACACATGATTTGATCGAGGAAGAAACGAGAGTCCGCCAATCATATCCCAATTACTATAGAGCCAGTTAGCAGTCTGAATCCACTCATCCTCTCCCACCGAAACGGTAACCGACGGATTATGCTCGGTATAATGCTTCTTAACGAGCTTCCAGTGTTCGAGTTGATCGAGCGCGCTCACATCATCTTTAAATACTGCTCCTTTTGGCGCTTTAACTGGAAATTCAAGTACAAATGTGTTCGCCGTTTCAAGAGACTGTCCTACTTCAGGATGATACGGAACACCTTGGTCACGAAGCATCTTAAAGAGCGCATCTGTTGCCGAAATTCGGATACGGCGGATATAAAATGGCGCGTGTCGAGGATGCATACCTGAGGCACAATCAACGGTTTGCGAAACGGTTCCTGATGGTTTGACACAGGTCACACACGTTGAACGATTGATACCAAAGCGCTTTGCGTAGCCCTCATTAGTCTCTAGTGCTGCGGCCTTCATCTTCTCTAATACTTTTGCATTTCGAACCACCTTTGAATCCCACTGTCCGGTAATTGAGACTCCGAGTAAGCGCTCCTCCTCACAGTTTTTCTTCCATTCTTTTGAGAGGTAGGGAAAATGCGTAAGTGTTGCCTGGTAGGTACCAAGTATGGTCGCAAGACGCACCTTCCGCAAAAGCGTCGCTTCGGTATCCTCAGCGCGTGCAACCACTTCTGAGAGATTACAAAACTGTTTTGACTGAAGAATAATTTCTCCACATGGATTTGTTCCCACTGGACCAACAACATGCTCCCCTGAACGATCAAAATATCCATGCGCGCGAAATACCTCAAGACGACGCGCCGGTAAGGTTTTTGCGAGTGATCCTCGGTTAAAAATACCCCGCTCACCAGATCCACTTTTCATGAGCGCAATCCATTCATCCAAAAACTCGAGGTTCGAGGGCTTCATCACATATACCGCAGAATTGTTTGCGAGACTTCGTTGCGGCTCGGTTAAATAAAACTGCCCTTTCTTTGCATCACGAACTTCCTCATCATCAAAATCAGAGAGTGAGATCATTGCGCTACGACGCACCCCGCCAGATACTACTCCTTCGCCGATCTTACAGATGATATCATGCGCATCAATGTTGCGGAGACGCTTCCCTTGCCGTGATAAAATCTTCTCTCGGGTAAAATCGAGAATCGAACGTAGTGGTGCCGGACCCGCGCTCTTTCCTCCCATGGTTTTAAGACGTGCACCTGCTGGACGCAGGAGGCTATAATCAAATTCGATATCCTCTCCCTTAAACCACGCGCGCATACCAAGAGCTAATGCATCGCACCACCCTTCTTTACTATCTCCAATTGCATGCACTGGGAGCTTGACCCCGCTTTGCTGTTTTACTTGAGGAAGTTTTTGAATATTTTGACTTTCTGCAGACCAGCCAACTCCGGTTCCACACATTGAAAGGTACATAATCTCCGCAAAATCCTGAATACTGGCAGGCGCGATATAGGAACAATTGTACGCGCAAATATTTGTTTTGCTGGCTGCCGGACCCGCAAACTGTAGCAAACGCATGGAGGGCATGATCTCCTGCTTTAAAATTGCCTCGCGAAGTTCTTGGTATTCTGGAGCTTTCAATTTTTTCCCAAGATTCTCTTTCATAAAATCCATGTATCGATCAACCGATTCAATCCAGGTTTCTCGCCGCCCTTTTTCTGGAATCCATCGTGAATACGTTCGGTAATACACAAATTCACCCAAGGAATCGCGGAAATAGCTTTTACTTTTTTCAACCAAAGAACGAACCTCTTCAGGCACATGGAATCCTTTTTCTCGCAAATGAGCTCGTTTCTCCCGATAAAGAATGTATGATTTTGCGGTCTTTACATATTCAGAAAGAATCAGTTCATTTTCAACACTATCCTGAATTCCTTCTACGGTTGGAATAAAATTACTATGTTTTCTGATGATTTTTACCAAATCACTTAATACCTTATTAGCGACAAGTGCTGCTTCTTCCTTTGAGCCCTCATTCGTCTGCAACATTGCCTTATGAATTGCATTCACAATACGGGTAAGGTCAAAAGGGACCACGCTCCCATCTCTCTTTTTCACCTCCTTTACCATATCGACCACACGTTTCCCTGCTTTTTTCTCTTTACCCATAGTTTTTTATGCCTAAAAATAACGCTAATAATTTTTTAGGGGTAAGCTATCCCAACACAGCATGTTATGCTGTTTGGTACTGTCAATTATATCTTTCTCGAGGGGTAAAAAATTGTGGATAAACATTTCAAAAACAAAAAAAATACACTGTAAAGTGATAGAGAAAAATAATCAGAAAATAAAACCTATTTAGTCTTATTTTTTTAAAATGTCACCAGATCCCCAATCTGAATTCCGTACCGCTCCATAAATCCACCTGGCACCTCAAGTACCATCAGTGCTTCAGCATTGGGAGTAAAAAATTCTGGAAATGTATCTGGAGCCACCGACTCATACGCAGAAACAATCACCCCTTCGGTATTGATCCAGATAATATCAAGGGCAAACTGCATCTCGTGCATCCAAAAAGGGTATATTCCCGGAGAAGGAAATAAAAAGAGCATCCCTGATTCAGGAGAAAGACCCTCTCTCCCTGAAAGCCCTTGTGTGCGCTTCTTATCAGTATCAGCAATCTCAACACTGATCGTGGTACTCCCAACCATAAGGTCTCGCACCTCGTAGAAAAGAGGATGCTGGTTAACTATCGGGGTTGTGGTGGCAACATTTCCTTTATTCAAAGAATCGTCCACTGGCGCCTCCTGTGTAAAAAGCGACCAAATCATAACTGCCGCGATAATACAAATTCCCGCCACAAAAAGGGAACCTCCGATAGGAATCTGTACTTCCTCATGCTGATTATTTCGATGCGATGAATCTTCCATTATTGGTATATTCTTTCAATTAATGGATTAATACGGGTTACCAATTCATAATTAATTGAATCCCCGAGAAGCGCGAGCTCTTCAGCAGAAATCCGCGATCCTGCTTCACCTCCGATAAGTGTTACCTTATCTCCATTCGAAACATCCGGGATATCGGTAATATCAACAATCATCATATCCATAGAGATTCTACCGAGAATTCGTGCGCGCATTCTATGAATCATGACCTCCCCAATGCTTGAAAGTATTCGAGGGTACCCATGCCAATATCCTATGGGAATAACCGCATATCGTGTATCGCGAGTGAGTGTCTCCGTTAAATCATACCCTACGCGTGCTCCACATGGGACCTCTTTTACACCCACAACGACACTGTACCAGGAAAGCGCAGGAAAAAGCGCAAGATTCTCTTCTCTTGCCCGACGTACCGGAAGTGATGGCCACAATCCGTACATACCAATACCGATACGCACCATATCGAAATGTGATTCAGGAAATAGGAGCGCGCCCCCTGTTGCGCCCGCGTGCGCTATCGGAGAAAAACCCTGATCGTTAAATGCTTTCTTCCATCGCTTAAAAGCTTCAATTTGGATATGCGTATACTCCGGAAATGCAGGGTTTTTTGCTGAAGCAAAATGCGTATAAAGCCCAGTGAGCGTAAAAAACTTTCCTTCACCCTCTGAAACCACTCGGAGCACCTCTGGCAGATCTTTTTCATCAAACCCCTGTCGATGCATTCCCGTATCGACTTTCACCTGTATCGAAAGACCAGGAAGTCGAGCCCGCTTTAGCGCACGAAATCCATCAAAAGAAGACACCGTAACCGATATTTTTTGAAGGAACGCTTCTTTTAATCGGCTCTCAAGGACTGCGCCCAAGTTGAGGATTGGAGTCGTAACTCCACTTTTTCGAATTGCAAGTCCTTCCACCATCGAATCAACTCCAAGCCAGGATACGTGTAATTTTTCCATTTCGCGGGCAAATGGAACGAGCCCATGACCGTAGGCATTCGACTTCACGACGGCCATAATGTCTGTCTCTTTCGGAATAAAATCCCGAAATGACTGATAATTTTTCTGTATTGCTGCTTGATCAACCGTAATCCAGGTTCGTAAGCCCGAGGGCGTATCTTTACTCATAGGGAAAATAATGCCATAGGCGCCATACCCCTGGCAATACAGCTCATAATGATAGAAGAATTGCTCCAATAGTTACCAAGAGCGCCCCACTTACTGATGCGAAGCTCACCTTAGAGGAAAAAAAGATGACCGAAAATATCAAGACAAACACGATACTTAATCGATCGAGCGCAACCACCGCAGTTGGTTCACCTGATTTCAATGCCGCAAAATAAAAGATCCACGAAAGCGCGCCCGCAATACCCGCAAGCACGATAAAAAAGAGCGCTCGACTATCAATGGTTGCGATAAATTTAAGCTTGCCCAGACTAAAAGCCACTATAAGCAAGAAACCCGCCATAATGACCGCGCGCACGGTTGTTGCAAGTGTTGGGTCAATCTTTTGAACACCGATCTTTCCGAATATCGCCACCAATGCCGCAAAGAATGCCGCGAGAAGCGCATAAATAATCCATGACATATTACGATTTGCTTCCATTGATAACCATGACCATACCAATAAATTCTTACTTTATCGATCCATTATCTTGGACGCCACTTTCTTCAGAGAAATCAAGCGCCCCTGAATTAATACAGTACCGTTTCCCTGTTGGATCCGGCCCATCATCAAACACATGCCCGAGGTGCCCATTACACACGGAACAACGAACTTCGGTACGGCGCATAAAAAATTTCCTATCATCATGAAGTCGAATACTATCTTCTACTGCATCATAGAAAGAGGGCCATCCGGTACCAGAATCAAATTTTGTGCGCGAATCAAATAACACACTACCACAGCCGGCACAACGATATACTCCCGATTTTTTCATATCATGATACACCCCTGAAAACGCAGGTTCGGTACCCCCTTCTCGAAGAATATGGAACTGGGCTGGCGTAAGCGATTTCTTCCAGTCATCTTCACGTTTCTCCTTGAATGATTCATTCATTACCTCAAGTATACCTTTTTGAAAAGAATAATACGAAAAACGTTAATCCCAGAAAAAGAAATCAGAAACATACGACGGTTCTCCAGAGAGATTTGAGAGATTCTGCGTCAATACAAGCTCTGGAGTATCGACAACTTGGGCAACTCGAAGTTGATCCTGAAGTACGATAAAAAGCATACTGCTGAAACGCTTCATTAACGGGGTCCCTAATATATCCCTGGTCGATAAATTGAGATTGAGCATTTCTCCAAATGTAAGGGTTTCTCCCTCAAGTGAAATAGGTAGAAGGAAAACACCCCCCTGCTTCTCTACAAGTGCATAAAAAGGATTTTCTTGCGTAAGCGCAAGAATTCTCACATTTCTCGACTCTTTTGAAAGTAGCTTCGTCATTGACTCTGGTGAACGTAACGTGAATATGGATTCTCCTGAAGAACCGATTTCAACCATGAGGGTCTGTTTCCGTTTTGAATCAATTCGAGCCATAAAAGATTCAGGAATGGATTCGTCCGTAACCTGCTTAAACATCTCAATCCGCATATGCTTTGGGTCGTGAATATCAATCGCGCCAAATACAATTGTGTGCGCATTGCTACACCCGGATACTATCTCAAATTCAAGCTCCTCTTCTGACATACGTGCTTCGCTAGCACAACGGACTGCGGGAAATGCATCAGCCCCTGCGATTACATAAAGCGTATTTTCAACAATCAAAAATTGATTGAGATTGTACGCATAACCCCCTGAAGGGTGAAGAGGGATGGACAAAGATCCAACTCGATTAAGATCCCGATCGTACGCGAATAATATCGTGCCTTCATTCGGATCATCATAAAAGAAAAACAGGTGATTGTTATGCGCGCGCATAAATCGAGTGAATGACCCTGCATAGGTAAATGGTCCGAAATTTTCTTGAGTACGGACAGAGAGATCCCGATCTAACTTAAGTAGCGTATGATATGAAGGGATCATAGCAAATACATGCTCACCAATTGGCGCAAGCGCGCTTGGTATTGCCAAGGTTCCACCGACTGCATCACTTCGCCGCGCCCGAATACCGCTTCCATAGAGGACGTATGAAATAAGATGATCCTTAACAGGTACGTAACGCT
The DNA here is from genome assembly GCA_937952265.1 of uncultured bacterium. GTDB lineage: Bacteria > Patescibacteriota > Minisyncoccia > Phycocordibacterales > CALFYW01. The sequence continues at coordinate 409,429 of CALFYW010000016.1, read as the reverse complement.
CCTCTTCTTGATTGAAAATCAAATTATTAAGACCCCCCAAACTTCCGCTCTCCTGTATAAGGAGCTGTGGCATACCTGAGACTCTTACATCCTCAATATTCTCTGATTCCTCTGGAGTAGGGGGCGCCGAAGTCATCATAACACCCCATAAAAAGAGTAGTAAAATACCTCCAATAAGTAGCGCAGTGCAGGATTCCTTAAGCTCTTTGACTACCATGCAGTTATAGTAACAAGTTCAAAATAAGATTTCTACACACCGGACATGGTAGCAAAAACATGGTTTAAATAAATTTCGGATTGATAGTAATAAAAAAACCCGCACATGTTGTTGTACGGGTTTTTGATAAAGCACGATTATTGAGGTTAATCTGGCTTCCCTCTTGTTTTCATGCCGCTTCCACCGTGGCCAACCTTTCGAGGATTGCTTCTTCCTGGACGACGAAAATTTCCTGATGCTTTCGCTTTTCGTCTGTCACGGCGATTAGCTCTTGTCCGTGTTGATTTTTTTCTCGACGACATCCATGCTCCTTTTGTTGATCACTTCTACTGTACTAGTTAATACTGTCAGATCTCCCATCGAAGACTTTATCACCTCGCCTCAGAAAAAGCAAAAAATAATTCACCCGTAAGAATAGTCAAGCATCACAAAATCGGGAATATCACCTGAGCCAATCTTCCGGAGATCAACACTGATCTCATCAAGCAACAACCGTCTTTTCTTCTTCGGTTTGAATAAAATTTTTGCCTGCTTCAGCAATAATAAACACGCCATGCTGAATCTTCTGCCATATCGTATCTCGTGATGTGTTTTTCATATGTACACCTTATCAGAGAAAAAAAGAATCCACAATTAAAAAATTACGGCTTCAGAACAATTTCCCCGATAATTTTCCTAAACCTATTAATAGAGTGAGAATTGGGAGGTCGTTGTGGGAAGATCCGATTAGAAAGGATGGTGTACGCAACCCCTCTCGAAATATCTACCACACAAAGTGTACCGGTAAAACCGGTCTTTCCAAAAGTGTTCGATCCCGCATATTCCCCCATATATCGAGGCTGATTAAGTTCCCAGCCAAGTCCCGTAGTATCATCAAGCAAGGGGATTTGATTCTCTGTCATGCGGGTAATTATTGTTTCTGAAAGATACCTCCTTCCATTAAAAACACCCTTGTGCAGAAGCATCTCGAGAAACTTTAATAAATCAGGAGCGGTGGAGAATAAACCCGCGTGCCCAACAATTTTGCCACTTCTCTTAAAAATATACGCGCTTTCATCATGCACAACACCGTGCACCAGACCACGCCAATCATCACGTTCAGTTGGGACAATATCATCAATTAAATAATTTTCCGGATAAAACGTCGTACGTTCCATACCGAGCGGATTGAAAAAACACTCATCCGCAACTTGATCAAGTGTTCTTCCAGTAATCCGCTCAACCACCAAGCCAAGTAATGCTGCGGGAATATTTGAATATTTAAATACCGTTCCTGGACGTTTTTCAAAATCGTGTGTAAGTAATATCTCAAAGAGTTGATCTGCACTCTTCTCTTTTAATGAGGCCAGACCATAGCCATCTAGTGTGTACGTGAGCAGGTGTTTAATTAAAACTCGTTCTCGATCACTATTTCTAAACTCAGGGACATACTCAATGAGTTTGTCAGTGACATGCAACTTTCCTTGGTCAATCAACTGAAGGGCAATACTTCCGGTAGGGATCGATTTGGTAATTGACGCAACATCATACATACTGTCCTCTTTTACACGTGAGGATGATTGCTGATAGGTGAAATGCCCAAATGGCAGTATAGAGCCGGTTCCATCCTTGTATACAATACCAATTACACACCCAGGAAACACATGATCATCTATTGCTTGTTGTGCTTCAGTAGCGATACGATCCTTAAGATTCATATATTGTTACTTATTTTTTAATTGCCTTTTCAGCATACGTCTTAAAACTATCAAGTATCCCTTGCCAACCATCTCTTTGTACCTTTTCTGAATTCTCTTTCTCAGCTTCAAAACTTTCAACAATTTTTACTCCTTTTGACTCTGTCTCAAACACCACCTTTACCTTACGACCATCATCCATGGTGTACTCGATACGCTCATGAGGAACAACAGCGGTGTACTCGCCAATAAAATCAAAGCCGGCACTGCCGTCTTTTGCTTGCATGCGCGTGTTAAACGTACCGCCAACGCGTAAGTCATTGCTTTTAGCGATTGCTTCCCAATCGCCACTCGCCGCCCACATGGAAATGTGATCGGGCTTTGTCCAACACTCCCACACCTTTTCAATAGGAGCTTTGACGGTTGTCTGAATGGTGATCATGTTATTCATAAATTTGTTGATTATTAATAACCTGTGATTTACTTTCGATCATTTCCTCAACCCCCGCGCTTAGCGTCTTTGGGGTCAAGAACGAATTGTTTAAGACTAACGTCTCGCAAAATATATTTCGCTTCATTATTTTGCGGAGGGTGAAGCTTGCCTGCCGGCAGGGATTCGGTCACTGATAATTTCCTCGTCGTCACTCGGAAATTTCTGCGACCCCGACTCGCGACCTCGCCTGCTGGCTCGGTATTCGCTCCGTCTTTCTCATCTCCTTGCCCGTCTCGCAATGATGCTTCACTCGGACAGCCTCAAGGCTGTCCTTCGTGAATCATTGCGGTGAAATATTACACTTTGCACGAACCTTTTTTGAAGGGAACTGACCCGCCTCCGCTTCGCTCCGGCGGGAAGCTCGGGCGCGGCGGGATTCCTCCCCCCATCCCCCTCCTCCCGCCGCGCCCTCGCTTGAATGCGTTTCGGCGAAAAAATGCGGCTCCAAAAAAAGAATCTTGCCATACCATTTTATCAAGAATGAATGGCAAGATACAAAATTGGTATTGTGCTTGCCCCTCCCACCCAGTGCGCGCACGGGAATAACATCGTCATATTCCTGCATAAGCGCACTACGCAAAAAATCGTATACATCTTTCTCGCTAATATTTTCGTCTAGCACGAAGCCGAAATAATTTGCACCCCAGACCGGCTTTTCGCTTTCATATACGATTTCTCCGCCGATAAAGTCGCGCCCGCCAAAATAGGTATCGTGATATATCAAGCCGTCCTGTTCAAAATGATAGTCCTCGGATTTGAGGCGGGAGGGCGCGACTTTCGGCGCTTCCTTGTTGGCGTAGGTTGCTTTGTTCGCCGCGTTCAAAAGTCGAACCCCTGCAGGCATGGATTTTAGACGAAACAGGCCGATTTTTTGGCGAAGTCGGACAATCTACATGAAATAAAGTCGTTCGTCCAAAAAATCGGAACGAACCCTCGGGTTCGTGACAAATCCGCTCTTTTTGAATTCACCCCGCCGAGCCATTTCGCCGCGAAGCGGCGAGGAAAATTGTCGCGCGCCGTGCGCCCATCACGGCGCGCGACCGCACTGTCAGAACGCGAAGTTACGATTTGCGGAGGGTGAGGGATTCGAACCCTCGAAGGTGTAACCCTTACTCGCTCTCCAAGCGAGCGCACTCGACCACTATGCGAACCCTCCGTGATAACTCTTATACCTCTCTCCTGCCGCGAAGCGCGGCAATCCGCTCTTCAACCGGAGGATGCGTCATAAAAAGTTTCGTAAAAAATCCTCGGCGACTTTTTTGCGAATTAAAAGGGTTCGCAATATAGAGATGCGCGGTTGCATGATTCGCGCGCTTCAAGTCTTGAGTATATGAAAAGATCTTCTCAAGCGCGCGTGCTAAACCTTCGGGATAGCGAGTTAATAGCGCGCCGCTCGCATCAGCCAAGAATTCACGTTTTCTTGAAATCGCAAGTTGTATAACCATCGCTACGAGTGGAGCCACAATCGCGAGCACAATGCCAATAAGCAGTAGAATCATCTGTACTCTCCCGTCACGATCACGTCCACCGCCATGTCCATAAAAAGTCATGCGTAGGAAGAAATCTGACAGCAAGGTTACAAACCCGACCAAAATTACCACGATAGTGGTTAATAAAATGTCTCGATTACCAATATGGGCGAGTTCGTGCGCAATCACCCCCTCAATCTCGCTACGATCAAGCATTGAGAGAAGCCCTGTTGTAACCGCGACTGCCGCATGCGTTTTGTCTCTTCCGGTTGCAAACGCGTTAGGTGCGTCATCATGAATAAGATAGAGCTTGGGCATTGGCAGACCAGCAGTAATTGCGAGATTCTCCGTGATATTCCAAAGATCAGGATATGCCTCGCGACTTACCTGCTTTCCTCCGGCAATTGCTAAGACAATCTTGTCCGAATACCAATAACTCCATATGTTCATGAGGATACTCACCGCCACGGCGACATAAAGAATGAATACATTGTCGAGCACAAAGCTAAATGCCCACCCAATCCCAATCACGCTCACGAGGAAAAGCGTCATGAGTACCCATGTTTTCCGAATATTTTGATCTTGGTGGGTGTATAAAGTTGCCATATAAAGTCTCTACCACCGAAGAGAAGCTTAGAAGTTAACCTGAACTGCTTCACGTGCTTCCCCACCTTCTTCAAGTTCGAAAAAGTCACGTTTATCAAAGCGAAACATTCCAGCAACAATATTTGAGGGGAAAGTCTCAATCTTAGTATTGAGGTCTCTCACATTGCCATTGTAAAAACGGCGGGCAGCTTGGATCTTATTTTCAGTGTCAGAAAGCTCGCGCTGGAGCTCCAAAAAATTCTGATTTGCCTTAAGATCTGGGTAGCTTTCCGCAACCGCAAATAGTGATTTCAACGCTCCCGTGAGCATATTCTCCGCTTGTTCTTTATCATGTACATTTCCTGCCTGCATTGCGCGCGTGCGTGCTTCAGTGACCTTCTCGAATGTCCCTGCTTCATGTGCTGCATACCCTTTAACTGTATTCACCAGATTGGGAATGAGGTCATATCGGCGCTTAAGCTGAACATCAATATCTGCCCATGCTTCTTTTGAACGATTAACTAATCGCACAAATCCGTTATATGCCGCAATGATCCAAAATACTCCGACCACCGCAACACCTAAAACAATGTATAAAACTATGCTCATAGAAATAGCAAATGATTAGGCTAATAAGCGGGTATATTTTACCACGAACTTTTTTGTTTGACAAAGATGGAGATCTCGGTACAATCCAGACTAGACGAAAGGAATTTTTATGACAAGATCTTTTCTCGTGCCTTATACCGTATGTGTACTCACCATTGGAGCAATGGTGTTCAGAAAAGAACATCACAGAGCACTGGAGCCCCAAATAAACCGAACCGCTATCATCAGTTCGGAATTTGCCTCTGATCAAGCAAAAATTCTCGACGGACTGATTCACCTGGAGAGAAGTTTCTCTGATCTCGCAGGATCGAAAAACCACTCCCTTGAAGCAGTTACGCTCACTGCCAGAGCAACAAGAGATCACGGGTTTCGTACCAACGGATACTTTTTTGCCGCTACGATACAACCGCTCACCTCAGACCCATCCCGTATCCGAATCATCACTTACGCTGAAAATTCAGCGGAAGAGCTGGCACAACGGGGGTACGCAAAGGCTCGGGCAGTGCGTATCAATGAAATCCCTTTCCTGGCACCTACCAATCGAACATACTCACTTGAATAGTAGTGAGTGGTAAGCAAAACCCCTAACTGAGTTTCTCAGCTAGGGGTTTTTATTTTCCACATTCTAACCAAAGTAAATTATTAGTAGTCCATACCCATACCGCCACCTGGAACCGGTGGGGTATCCTTCTCTTCTTTTGGTTCATCCGTAATAGCGACCTCGGTAGTAAGTAGCATTGCGGCAGCAGAAGCAGCGTTTTCAACAGAACTGCGAGTTACTTTTACCGGATCAATAATACCTTCTTTAAGCATATCATCGACTAATACATCCTTGTTTGCATCATAGCCACCATTATCTCCGAGCTCTTTCACCTTTTCGACAATCACTGAGCCATCATCCTTGCCAGCATTCACGGCAATTTGGCGTAGTGGGGCTTCGAGTGCTTTAAGCACAATTTCAAACCCAACCTCTTCTTCTCGACTTCGAGAAGCTCCTGATGCACTTGAAACCTTGTGTGCTGCACGAATCAAAGCACTACCGCCACCAGGAACAATGCCTTCTTCGATCGCGGCTTTGGTTGCGTTTACTGCATCCTCAATTTTCAATTTAAGATATTTCATTTCAGTTTCAGTCGCAGCCCCAACTCGAATCACGGCGACACCACCTGAAAGTTTTGCGATTCGCTCTTCAAATTTTTCACGATCAAATTTCGAGTCACTTTGCTCTTTTTGCTTCTTTAACTGTTTAACCCGCTCATCAATCGCGGCTTTTTGTCCCTTACCGCCGACGATAACGGTATTATCTTTACTTGAGACAATCTTCATTGCTTTTCCAAGCACATCCACGTCAGCGGTCTCTAGTTTTAATCCAAGGTCCTCAGATACCACTTTTGCGCCAACGGTTACCGCAATATCCTGAAGCAATTCTTTCTTGCGATCACCATATCCTGGAGCTTTAACAGCTAATACATGGAATGCGCCTCGAAGCTTATTGAGCACAAAGGTCGTTAGTGCTTCTCCATCAACATCCTCCGCAATAATTACCAATTCTTTCTTTCCACTTTGCGCAAGTTTCTCAAGAAGAGGAAGTACTTCCTTAATTACTGAAACTTTTTTATCGGTAATAAGGATCGCTACATCTTTATATACAGCCTCCATGCGCTCACCATCGGTAATCATATACGGTGAGACATATCCTTTATCAAATTCAAGTCCTTCTACTACCTCAGACTCAACGCCAAATGACTGCGATTCTTCAACCGTCACAACTCCATCTTTACCAACCTTCTCAATCGTCTCTGCAATAATTGATCCGATAGACTCTGATTCCGCAGAAATAGTGGCAACATGTTTTATCTCATCTTTGCCTTTCATTGGCTTTGCAATTTTCTTCAAAGCATCAACTACTGCCAAAGCTGCTTTTTCGATACCAAGACGAATTCCCATGGCATTAACTCCCATGGTTGTGTGTCGCAATCCTTCTACAACCATCGCTTGCGTTAAGATTACTGAGGTCGTTGTTCCGTCTCCTGCAGTATCGTTCGTCTTATTTGCAACCTCCTTAATAATCTCAGCCCCCATATTTTCAAACTTATCCTTGAGCGAGATATCTTTTGCGATAGAAACGCCATCATTGGTAATTGTAGGGGCACCATAGCCTTTATCTAGTACCACATTACGCCCACGAGGTCCGATGGTTACCTTTACGGCATGCGCTACCGCATCAATACCCCGCTTAAGCGCTTTCCGAGCTTCTTCATTGTAATAGATTTGTTTACTCATATCTTAAAACATCAAAATGTTACCTAATGACTGCTAAAATACTTGATTCGCTGACAATATAATACTCTTTATCATCAATCACCAACTGGTCTCCCCACTGAAAGAGCACTGTGTCTCCACGCATAACTTCTACGGGAACACGAGTACCATCAACCACCTTCCCTTCGCCAACCGCGACCACTCGCCCTCGCTTTGTTTCGCGATCCTCTTTTACGGTTGCAGGAATGATAATACCCGCAACACGCTTCTCACTCTCTTCCTTTTTTATTTCTTCAATAAGAATCCGGTCTCCAAGAGGAATAACTCCTTTTCGTGCGGGTTGGGCATGAGATATCCCACTTTTCTTAGAAGGTGCTGATTTCTTCTTTTTCATCACTGTCTTTTTTCTTTTGATAGCCATACGCTAAACTTTTTAAGGCTGATAATGCTACGTTGTGTGTGGTATTGTACTAAGTAAATTGAAAATGTCAATACGATTGTATCCATAAAAACCTCCTCATTTGGGCTAGAGATAGGTATTGAGCACAAAACAATGGTGGCGCATTCCACGCTACCACATTTCTGGAAATGAGATTTTAGAGGATAAAAGTATAGAAAATATGTCAAGATTTGCATTATCTTATTCCCGTGCTATTATTCCTCCAATGGAGATTGTTCGCGGGATACTTCCGTACGTACAAATTATCCTCTCACTTCTTATTATTACGACCATATTGTTGCAGCAGACAGGAACCGGTGCCGGTGGCGCATTTGGCGGAAGTGATGGTAGCGGAGCTCCCGCAACCAGACGAGGGCTTGAAAAAACATTATTTAATGTCACTATTATTCTTGGCGTACTTTTCGCACTATCGGCTTTTCTCGCACTTATTCTCTAAAAACCTCCAAAAGAAAAATCAAAATTAATCATATAACAAAAACCGCCGTGATACGGAGCAGGCTCCATTTTCACCGCGATACACCTCGACTACTGTGAAAGCAAAGATTGCGCAGCTTTTTGGGAAACACTATTCAATCCCAAAATCAAAACAAATCAACACTATTGTGGCTTCATTCTCGTTTACTGAACGCCTTATTTTTGGCATGTTTTTCTTAGGTCTTTCAATAAGCGCGCTCGCGCTGGTTGGACAAGTGAATACCTTTTTCAGCGTCGCGGTTCCAGTCAAAGGCGGAACTGTTACTGAGGGCGTCATTGGATCTCCGCGCTTTATTAACCCACTCCTTGCTCTTTCAGACGCGGATCGAGACCTCACCCAACTTATTTATTCAGGATTAATGAAAGCGACACCTGAAGGAGGACTCATTCCGGATATTGCAGAATCAGTAACTATTGCGGAAGATCATCTCTCGTATACCTTTATCCTTCGCGATGACGTGGTTTTTCATGACGGACGCCGAGTAACCGCTGATGATGTCGTCTTTACGATCACTCGCGCCCAAGACCAGGCACTCCGAAGCCCCAAACGCGCTAACTGGGAAGGGGTCGTTGCTGAGAAGATATCTGATCGTGTGGTCCGCATTCTTCTCTCACAACCTTACGCACCTTTTCTCGAGAATGCCACTCTCGGTATTCTCCCCAAGCATATCTGGCAAAATGCCGGCGCTGAAGAATTTCAGTTTAGCCAATACAATATTGAACCCATCGGATCAGGTCCATACAAAATAAAAAAAATTCGCAGAAACGCGTCTGGCGTCCCAGATACCTACTCCCTCGCTTCATTTAAAGACTACGCGCTTGGGGCTCCCTATATCAGCAATCTGAATATCTCTTTCTACACTAACGAGCAAGCATTGATTGAGGCATATCAGAATAAAAAAATAGCACATATTAATAGTATTCTCCCTGAACATGCGGTCACCCTCATTGAAGAAAATCTAAATACGGTTGGTATCACCGTCCCGCTTCCGCGTATCTTTGGAGTATTTTTCAATCAAAATCAAGCTCCTCTCTTTGCGGACCAATCAGTACGGGAAGCGCTTGAGGTTTCCGTAGACCGAGAACATATTGTGGAAGAAGTGCTTAAAGGATTTGGCGAACCATTAAACCAACCAATACCACCGGGTATTCTCGCGCTTCTTAACGGTGAAGAAAACGGTGACCATGCGTACGATCCAGAAAAAGCAATTGAACTACTCGAGGATAATGGGTGGGAACTTAATCCAGAGACTGGTATACGCGAAAAGGAGAAAGGTGGCGAAGTGCTACGTCTGTCCTTCTCGCTCTCAACGTCAAATGTTCCTGAATTAAAAGCAGTTGCCACGATACTCAAGGAAGCATGGGATGCTATCGGGGCTTCAGTCGAGATAAAAGTTTTTGATACCAGCGACCTCAATCAGAATGTCATCAGACCTCGGCGGTACGACGCCCTCCTTTTTGGAGAAATCATTGGAAGAGACCTTGATTTTTTCGCATTCTGGCATTCTTCACAACGAAATGATCCGGGTCTTAATATCGCGCTCTACGCCAACATCACCACGGACAAACTCCTGGAAGACGCCCGTATCACCTTTGATCCAGAAGCGCGCGCGCGTAAATACCAAGAATTCAACGAAGAAATACAGAATGATACGCCCGCGGTCTTCCTCTACGTTCCCCATTTCATCTATCTTGTCTCACCAGGAACCCAAAACATTTCTCTCGGACACCTTACTATTCCCTCTGAACGATTCCTCAATGTTCACGAATGGTATACCAATACCGAGAAGGTTTGGAAGATCTTTGTAAAATAATCAAAAAAATAAAATAGTATCTATTAGATTTTGTTAAAAAAATAATTACCATGACACCACACACCCATCATCAGCAGACAAACCGAAGACATGCAACGGGAGATCGTCGTAGCTCCCCAACGCGACGCCGTCGCACAAATCGCTCGATGCGACCACGACAACAACCCTTCGCTCCCTCCAAGCGAAATCTCGAACCCAGAAAATCAACTCCAATTCCACCTGCTGGAGAGAATATCCGGATTATTCCCCTTGGAGGAGTTGAAGAAATCGGCAAAAATATGACCGCCATAGAATACCGAGATGAAATTATCGTGATTGATATGGGATTCCAGTTTAAAGAAGAAGAAACTCCTGGTATCGACTATATCCTTCCCAACACTACCTACCTTGAAGAAAGAAAAGAAAAGATCAAAGCAGTATTTATTACCCACGGACACCTTGATCATATTGGTGGAGTGCCCTATATCATTGATCGGATCGGATTTCCTCCAATCTATACCCGCAACCTGACGGCAATCATGTTAAAAAAACGACAGGCAGAATTCCCTCATTTGAAACAATTGGAAATTCATACGATTGAAAAAGACGCTCGCATTCCTATTGGAAATCTTTTTGTTCGATTTTTTGCAGTTACCCATACTATACCTGACTCAATGGGAATTATTATTGAAACCCCGTTTGGTTCAATTGTTACCCCGGGAGATTATAAACTTCGCCACACCGACGGAGTTCCACACGAGGACGAAGAAAACGCATATGCCATCTTTGAAAAAGAGAAAGTGCTTCTCTTACTTGCCGATTCAACAAATGTTGAAAATCCTGGATTTTCAACCCCCGAAGAAGAAGTGCATAAAAATCTTGAGGAGATCATAAAAAACATCAAAGGCCGTCTCATTATTGGCACCTTTGCATCACAGCTCCAACGACTAATGAAAATCATCGAGATTGCCGAAAATTCAAAGAAAAAAATTGTTATCGAGGGCAGGAGCATGAAGGTAAATCTTGAGATCGCATCACAGGCAGGAATGTTTAAAACCAAAAAAGGGACGATTATCAGCGCACAGGAAGCATCTGATTATCCTCCTGAGAGAATTGTCATTCTCGCCACAGGAGCTCAAGGAGAAGAATTCGCAGCATTAATGCGTATTGCAACAAAATCCCACAAAATGCTTCGCCTCACAAAACAGGATACGGTCTTACTCTCCTCATCTATTATCCCTGGTAATGAAAAAACGGTAGAAAAATTGAAAGACAACATCGCTCGGCAGGGTGCAAAAATCATTCATTACCGAACATCAGAAGTGTATATCCACTCAACTGGTCACGGAAATCGAGGAGAATTGGAATGGCTCCATAAAAAAATCAAACCAAAATTCTTCATCCCCGTTCACGGAAATCATTATCGTCTCCGCTTGCACGCAGAACTTGCGCACACACTAGGTATGCCTGAATCCCACACGATAGTCCCAGACAATGGATCTATCATCGAGATCACTGATCAGGGCCAAAAAATTATGGTCAGAAAAGAAAAAGCTGGAAACGGTATTGTGATGGTTGATGGGTTTGCGGTTGGAGGAATGCAGGATGTCGTCATACGAGACCGCCAACTTCTCGCAAAAGACGGCATGTTTGTCATTATTGCGACTATCAATACCAAAACAGGAAAACTCCGAAAATCTCCCGACATCATTTCCCGAGGCTTTGTATACTTACGTGAATCACAAGAGCTTCTACATCAGACACGTATCATTATTAAAAAGACTGTTGAAGATTCCGCGGTAGGAATGAACCCGCTTAACTTTGATTACATACGAGGTGTAGTGACTGACGCGGTTGGGAAATTTCTTTTCCAAAAGACAAATAAACATCCGATTGTAATTCCGGTATTATTGGGAGTATAGCATATGTACTATCTCACCAGGACTCACCACAAGATCTCTAAAAATCGCGGGCTCTTTCGTGCAATCTATTTTGTCACACTCCTCCTCTCACTCCACTACGTTCTTGTTGTCTACATCAACTCAACATTTCTTGATACTTTTACTACCGAAAAAGTAGTGGGGCTGCTTTATACCGCCGGATCAATAGGTATGATCGTTACTTTTCTCAACATTGCCCGCATCCTTAAAAGAATCGGTAATTATCGACTCATGTTGATCCTTACGGTGCTTGAAATAGGAGTTCTTTTAGGATTAGCATTTAGTACACAATTTCTTATTATCATCCCCCTTTTTATTGCACATCTCGTCATTGCTCCACTCCTCCTCTATAATCTCGATCTTTTCCTTGAAAGCCTCTCTGAAGATGCCACAACTGGTAATACTCGCGGAATCTTTTTGACTGTCATCAATACCGCGTTTGTCATCGCCCCTCTTATCGTTGGGTTAATTCTTACTAATGGAGATTTTTGGAAGATATACCTACTTTCGGCGCTTTTCCTTATACCCCTTTTTATTATTGTATTTACCACCTTTAGAAAATTTAAAAAAGAATCCTATGATCGAATCGCAATCATAGAGACCACAAAACTCTTTTGGAAAAATTCTAATTGCCATCACATTTTCTTCGTCAATTTTTTCCTACACTTCTTCTACGCATGGATGGTCATTTATCTCCCTATTTATCTCTACGAGCACCTACTTTTTTCATGGAAAGAAATCGGTATCATGTTTGCAATTATGCTCCTTCCATTTGTACTTTTAGAAATTCCCCTTGGAAAAATCGCCGACAAAAAACTAGGGGAAAAAGAACTTCTGATCATCGGTTTTATTATCGCCGGAATTTTTAGTATTACATTATCACTCATTCCTTCAAAGGATTTTCTCTTGTGGTCTGTGCTTCTATTTGTCACCCGTATTGGCGCAAGCGCCATTGAGATTATGTCCGAAAGCTACTTCTTCAAACAAGTAACACAGCACGACTCTGACTTAATTGCGTTCTTTCGTATTGCCAGACCACTTGCATTTGTGGTCGCTCCCGTCATTGGAAGCCTCATACTTATCTTCCTGCCGTTTTCATACCTGTTTTCAATTCTCGGGATCATTCTCATAACCTTCGGTATCTATTACAGCGCGAGAATCAAAGACACTCACTAGCCCCCAGGCCGTTTCTGCCGAAAAACATGCGGATTGTGCGCACGCGCATGTTGGTTCTTTAACCAGGCCGAACTCTTGAATTGCGAAGAGGTTCGATATGTTGGAGCTCCTGGACGTTTGCCTATTTTCGAATGTTTTTTCATAACGATTTATTTATACTAAAAAATATCTTCCCTGCTGTCGAATCATACCCTCATGAGATAGCCTCGATACCGTATCTTCAACTTGCTTCGAAGAAAAAGCGGAACACTCATGAATAAGATCATCAAGCGTTTGTTTTGACCGTAAGGTTATACGAAGAATTTTTCCACGCAACTGCCGATTAGAACCCAAAAAAGAAGACTGCTTCACATGGTGCGTGCTTCGTCTCCCTGGATTAACCCTTGTTCGTTTAATCATCGCCCCATAATCCATAAGTGCTCCATACCAATAAGCTGGTTTTTTTGTATCAATAGCTACTTCAATGTATGGAAGAATTTCTCGGTCATTAATTTTTTTCTTTGTCTTCGAAAAAAAATGATGGATAAACGCGGTACGGATATTGGTCTCGATCAGTACCACGGGAATATTAAACGCAAAAGTTAAAATTGCGCGAGCCGTATAAGGGCCAATCCCTGGCAGTGCTTCAAGCTCCTCAATTGAGCTCGGTAACAACCCTTTGTAGGTACGAGAAACTACCTTGCTTGCACGATGCAATAACATGGCACGCCGATTGTACCCAAGTCCTTGCCAGCGTTTTAGGACATGCTTCTGCGAAGCACGCGCAAGCGTATCGACCGTAGGAAACGTGTGCAAAAATTCATCGTATTTTTTTACTACCCGATCTGCTTGTGTCTGTTGAAGCATCATCTCCGAAACCCAAATATGATACGGGTCTCGTGTTTCTCGCCACGGAAACCTACGGCGATACATTCGGTCATGTTGATAAACCGCGTCTTGAAACTCTGATATACGAGACAAGGAGCGCTTCTGCATAAACCTTAGTCTTAATTAAGCATAAGAATGCCGTACGTCAGATAGGTTGCAAATGATACCCACAAGAAATAAGGAACGAACAAAAGAGACGCGGTGCGAGATCGCTTCCATCCCAAAAGGATAATAATCAGGGTAATTAGGTTAAGCGCGACCATTTCAATCAATGACTGGAGAATGAGATGGTGGTAAAAAAACAATTCAGTCCAAAAAATGTTCAAAAATCCATTAAACACAAGCAGGAGCCCCAAATGCTGCCATAGTGGATCTCGTGGTGTACTTTTCCATAATAAAATTGCTCCGATGGTCGCGAGGATATAAATAATACTCCACGCAAATCCGAACACCCAAGACGGAGGGGTATATGCTGGCAAGACTAAGGAGTCAAACCACACAAGCCCCGGCACTGTGAAGGTATTCCCGAGAAGCGCAATCGCGAGCACAAAAAGTGGAATCGTAATATAAGATAATCTCATAATAAAAAGCGTTACTATGCTAAACCCAGACGATCCCGACACGACGCATGATCGTGTGCCCGCGCGGGGCAAAAACGACGACCAAATTCAATGAAATAATAGGTGAGTGGAAACCATGCGGTGCGGGGGAAAAGCGCCATCAAGTCTTTCTCTATTTTATCAGGATTATGCTCATCCGTTAATTCAAATACACGCGCAAGGCGACGTACGTGCGTGTCGACAGCAATCCCCTCAACAATTCCATACGCATTACCCAAAACCACATTTGCGGTTTTACGAGCAACTCCAGGTAGCCGAATGAGATCCTCCATCCGGCGAGGAACGACTCCTCCGTGGGTATCGCGAATCAGTATTGCGGTAGCAATAATATGTTTTGCCTTCATTCGATAAAATCCCGTTGACTTAATGTCTCGCTCAAATACCCGAATCGAGGCATTCGCATAATCTTCGAGGGTTCGATACTTTTTGAACAAGGAAGCGGTTACCTGATTAACTCTTTTATCAGTACATTGAGCAGAAAGCATAACCGCAACCAAAAGCTCCCACGGGTTACTATAACGCAAAATCATACGAGCATCAGGAACGCTCTTCTTCATTCGTGAAAGGAGTGCCCGCGCACGTCTCTTAGTTTTGGCATCACCCCTTTTGAGCACCCTAGGAGGATGCTCCTTCTGTTTTATCGAGGTACGCCTTGATTTCTTGAGCATCCGAATCTTTGAGAATAACACCGTCAATATCTACGGTCGGTGTTTTGTCTTGTCCTGATTTTTCAACCAGTTCTTGATAATACGCTTGATTCTCGGTTACATTTCTTTCTTCATATGAAGCGTTGCGCTCATTCAACATGAGGAGCGCATCCCGACACCACAGGCATCCTGTCTTCGTATAAATGATAATACGCATAATTACATCGCTGGCGTATCTCCTCCAGCGGAAGAATCGGTACTTTCTTTTCCATGAGAAGCAGTGCCTCCCTCACAATTACACGCACCGAGGTCTTTCCCCTGATTCTCACATGCAGGAGTTGTGCATACACCTGCGGTATCTGAAGCCCCTTGGCACCCTTCACAAACATAATGTTCCATATGTAATAATTAGTTATACGCACACTAGTAAACACTCACTCTAGTTTACCATGTTAACGCTCCCATCCAAAAAGAGTGGGACCGATACACTATCTCTCAAATGATGAGGGGATTTCGTCTCAGTAATATGCTCAAGAACGAGTGTTACTTTGGTTGAACTCGGGGAACTAAAAAGAAGCACTCCCCGGAACGGAGTAAGTGCTGTATTTGAAACTTCACCGATCGCCTCAACATAACCTTCTGTAATATAGTCTTCCGTACCTGTGGCAACTAATCGAAGTGGTATACGCCCATTCGAAAACCAAGATGCTGGCGCTTCACCTATCACGGTAATCGGACTTGAGATCACGGTATCAGCTTGCGGTTCAATTACTCGAATCTGATCCCCGTGACCAAAAAAGACTTCCCCGCCATCAGTGCGACATTCCGAAGTATTTCCCCCAAAAACTGGGAATCCTTGATTAACACAATGTTCAAATGAGGCGATTGCTGAAGCGCCCTGTCGTGGCCACGCATCAAACACAAACACGCTCATACTGATTAAAAACAGGATAATTAATGCAAAAAAGAATTTCATAAGCGTTCATTTTCGCCTTTTATCAGAACTTGGTATATTTCAAGCAAACTCACAAAGAGGCTCACAATAATCGGGCCAAAGAGAAATCCAATTGGACCAAAAAACAATAACCCTCCTAATACCGAGAATAAAATAAAGAGCGGATGAACCGGCACATCCCTTCCGTAAAATAATGGGATTAAAATATTATCGGCAAGTCCAACGAGAAGTATTCCCCATACTAAGAGACCTAACCCGGAGAGGAGGTGCCCCATGGCGATAAGGTAGATCACCGCGGGCGCTAACACCAAACTGGTTCCAACCCCAGGAATGAAAGCGGTAAATAGCGCGAAGGTTCCCCAGAGAGTCGGATTAGGAACACCAAAAATGGCAAGACCAATGCCAACCAGAATACTCTGTACCATTGCGACTAGCACTGATCCGGCCACCACGGAGCGGATACTCTTTTGAAGATTTTTAATCACGATCATATCCCGGGCAGTTCCTAGTGGGCTCATACGAATTAACGCATCCCGCAGATACGTGCCGTCACGCAAGAAAAAGAAAAGTCCAATAATGGTAAAGATGGTACTTAAAACCACTTGGGCGGTACGAGAAAATATCGGCCCAATATTATCAATCATCCAACCAAGGAGGTCCTCGAGATAATACCGAAGATCAAGAGAAAAATCAGGAAAAATGACCTGAATTGGTCTTTCGATATATCGGGTCGCGTCTCCAAGTAACCGATCCCCTTCAGGAGCACTTACGATCGAGAGATAGGTGTTGCCGATCTCATTAAATACTTGAATACCAATTGCGGCAAGGGGACCTACAATCACCGCGACAGTAATTAGAATAACCAAAAGCGCGGCAATCGTTGGACGCCCCACCCAACGGAGAATCCTCTTATAAACCGGATAGAGTACTACCGCAAGAATAAACGCAAGAAAGAGAACCGTCAAAAAGGGCTTGAAGATAAAGAACGTCAACAAAGAGACTCCTCCAAAAAGGATGAGGAAGAGGTAAAACTGAAACCGATTTTCACTGCTACGAGTATGCATGGCACTATTCTAACACTGATACGGTCGAACCAAAATAGACCAAAGAATGAGGAGAACTACGCGTCATGCGTTCCCCGCAACCCTTCAATTCCCCAAACGCGTCCTGCGTTGAAAAATGCCAACACCAAAAATGCAAGGAAATAGATAATATGTTCATCAATAAGGTACGCATGGGCGTTTGGAAATGGAAAATCTAAAATAGGGAAATAATAGAGAAGCATCATAAGCGCGCCCAGAAAAGCACTTAAACGCACAAACACACCGAGCATCAAGGTAACGCCGATTAAGGTGAGTCCCCATTCATTTAAGAAATTCACCACTGGAAGAATCTCCGGGTTACTGAACCATTGATATAATCCGGAGAAAGTTTTTGCATTAGCAAGATACCCTTCTGCTGACCACATAGGATTTAATACTTTCGTAATGCCAGCATAAAACATCAAGAAGCCAAGGGAGAGACGAAGTGTTAAAAGCGTAAGACGTTGTAGGAGTGTCATAGAATATAATAGAGAATTATTAAAAACACATAATAAGGTAAGTATAGCGCGTCCTGATACCCTCTATCTAGAGTAAGGTGGTGATAAATGGCCGCACGATTTCAAGTACGTTCAAAAATCCAAAATAAGCAATACTATTAAAAACAAGGTTTCCAAAAACAAGAATAGGAGCGATAACTCGGAGGCGATATCCCAAAAAACCCATTGGGACCACTAATACCTCATTGGGAATAGGAGTAAACGCCACAAAGCAAAAAAGTCCCACAAGTGGGCCGATGCGATATCGATCACGGAGCCATAAAAGGCGATTTTTTATTCTTTCAGCATTTGAAAGAGAGATCTTACTTCCCAACACTCCTAATCCAAAACCCAAAAAATCACCGAGCGTCATCCCCAAAGAAATAGTAACTAACACGGGAATAAAGCTTAACCCCGATGCCAGAAAAATGGGCACAAACGTAACCATGGGGATCGGAAATACCACATTGAAACCGCTAATAATAGACGCGAGAAAAATCCCAAAGTACCCGTATGAAAAAATCATCTGCTGAAAAAAATCACTTTGAACCACGAGCCGCTCAAGCCACACCACAAATACCAGAAAAACTGAAATGAAAGCAAGGAGCGCAATAATTTTTGTGCTTTTTTTCTTTAGATGATTCAGCATTCTGGAGACAGAAATTATACAAACAAGATTTACCTATCTCTTAAAACGGATGGGAATCTCAATCGAAGCATCGTGCTCAGGAAGCCCGGATGCATTTGATCGATGAAGGATCAGCGCGCCACGATCCCCATAGGAAGGAGTTTCAAAAACCAACTCCCCTTTAAATGGGACAAGATCTTCCGTCATCCATGTATCTTCCGCGGTTACATACCCTTCAGCAATAATGAGTCCGTCCCAATCTACAAGGGTTACCGGAAAGGTTGCTTCAAAATACCACATCCCTCGAGCATTACCTGAAATAACCAAAGGACTTTGAATTATCTCATCCGGCTGAGGAGAATCCACAAAAATCCTATCTGCTACCATACCTGAACTCCCAATGGTAAAGCGAAAACTTTCGAGCATCTCTACTTGTATCTCCCGCAAAGGCTCATCGACTGATCCATGACGGATGATCTGATCTCCGAAGATTGGATCGCACATTTCCTCATCAATAGTTACGCCATCACGCACACAATCAATTGAGAGATTATGGGGAGGTGCCTCTGCCCAAATAAATCCTGACTCATTCCATGATGGCGGCGCATACTGAGGAGCCATAAACGTTGCCCACGCATCACCATCTGAAGTTATGAAATCATGCATGAGACGCGTGGGGATGCCAAACGCGATACTGCTTGTTGCGGTCACCCCAAAGACACCCTCAGTAGGAATCCCGTGTGGGAAAATTGAAACCTGCGGAACACTACTGTGATGTATCAACGGGAGATCCTCCTCAAGTCCACCTGGATAAAAATTAATCACTGGACCGAGTGCGTGATCCGGAAAGAATGCTTTCTCCCAGGTGGCTGGATAATCAATTTCAAAATGAAATTCATCGCTTCGATAGGTTTTCCATTCTGTATCTTTCCCTCCATTGACCGGCTCTTCTTCAACACTCATCCCTAAAAACCACAAACCTACTAATACAAGCGCGATCACAACCACCCCGTAGAGGAATATATTTCCATTATGATATATCTTTCTTTGCATACAACTATGATAACAAAAACCTATTCGCAAAAACAACTAGAAAAAGACTGAGAAAATGAGGAGAAGAGCGAACACAATGACAAAACGAGAGAAAGAGACTTTCCGCGCAAAGGTGAGCAATACATGAATGGTCGAAAGTCCCGCAACGAAAGCAACCACAAGTCCTAAGACCGCTTCGATTGAAAAAGAGAGGTTATTAACATTTAGGAAAATATTACCAAGGAGCACAATTGGCAAGCTCATAAGAAAGCTCACTCGAAGCGCGGTCGCGTCACCAAAACCACGGAGGAGTAATCCAGAGACCGTAATTCCCGATCTTGATATACCTGGTATTGCTGCACTCCCCTGCGCTGCCCCAAGTAATAGCGCATCCGTAACAGACATACTCGACAACTCACGTTCAATATGCGCTTTTCTCTGTAACATAATCAAACCAGTTATGAGAAGCATACCACCAATACCAAACGTTGCCACTTTTCCTGAGAGCAGGAAAAAATTCTCCCACGTATCAATGAGAACTAAAAAGAGTCCTCCTAATAAAGCGCTGACTAGGGTTGCGATCGCAAGGAACTGTATGAGCTTTCGCTCGGCGATAGATGCATCTTTCCAGGAAATACCGGCGCGCACCAGTCTAACCACATCTCTCCAAAAATAACACAATGCCGCAGCAAATGTACCGAGGTGCAGAAACACGGCCAGTGAAATACTCTCTGAAACGCTCGTGCTTCCAAATAGATGAATATCGGCAAGCACTAAAAGACCTTCGGAACTTATCGGGAGCCATTCCGCGATCCCTTGAATAAGGCCCATGATAATCCCCTCAATCATACTTAACGCTTTCGTATCTCAAATACGAAGAGGTAATCTGAATCCTCAAGTACGCGGTCAGTTGCCGGATCAGGCTGTACCTGTAAGAGTGTGATTTTCTCTGCTTCAGTATTTACTCCTTCTCCGCGTAGTTGAATTTCCATCTCATCGGCACCACGACTATTTTCAATACGTACGTTAAGTCGAACGGTTCCCGCTTGAACACAGAGAGCGTCAATCGGACACCGGCTATCCTCAAGCACCGACAATGGTGTAATGGAGACCCCTAACGCCTCTCCAGAAATTCCGATCCTGGCCTCAACACGCTCGGCAATATTCACTGCGTCAATTAACATACGAACATCGTATTCATTTTGAATCACGCGGTTCAGCCGATTGCCTACATTCTCAAGAAGCACTTGATACCCCTCGGAAGATACGGTGCGCTCCGCAGAAGAAATAGGATTTGAACTATTACGTATAAAAGAGAGTTCCCCATCTTTAAATTGGTATTTCCCTTCAAATGCGCTCACACCATGAAAATCAACGGGAAGCAATCCCGGGAAAGCAATCATGAGTAAATCCGCATCAAAACCTTCGATTGGATGCCCAATATCCTCAATCCCTTGTAGCATAAGTTCGTCACCAAAATAGCTTCCGAATAACTCGGACATCTTCCCCGTATCATCCGCTTCTCTCCAGAGTAATACTATTGAAGCGAGTCCAACCAAAACAACTACCAGAATAATATTCTTCATATACTCCACCATATTGTACTGATATTGACACATGAATCAAACAGCATAAATAGGGTATACTAATAACCATGGAGAGCTATGATTTCATACTTGCATGGACAAGTTATGTAGATGAGCCATTCGCACGAATGCTTCGAGAAAAGAGCAGAGAGAAAAATATATCTCTCTATGAAATCACCTTCTCTAATTTTGAGGAAAGCCTCTCTCGTATTGAAGCAAATAAACTTTCTGCCCAATATAGTATTGATCGAGGGTCAATTGATTATCCTCCATACCTTACCCTCCTTGAAATGCTTAAGAAAAATGGAACTCGAATTATAAACGACCCTTATCACGCGGCAAAAGTAGGAAACAAAATCATACTTCGAGACCTCTTCAGCAAAAAAGAGCTTCCATTAATCGAGGCGCATACTATCACCGCCCATGGACCATTTGAGAAACCGCCGTCTATCAAACCACCATTCGTTATTAAGTCAGCACATAGCGCGGATGCGGAGAGCGTTGAAATTGGAGCACGGAACAATGCGGATATCGAAAATTTCATTGCAAACAATTATTTCGATGGAGCGTTAATCGAACCATTTATTACTCCAAAAATAATTAATCATGCTCCCGCATGGTTTCGAAGCATCTTTGCAAACGGCGCCATTATCCACCATTGGTGGAATCCGCTCAATCACGTATATCGAGCTTTCGAAGGTACCACCGAAGAAGAGGGGATCGCGCGCACACTTTCTTCGTACGCGCAAAAGATTTTTGATATTGGAAAAATCGACCTATTCTCTTTTGAAACCACTATCCCCTCAGGAGAGGATGAGCTCCTGATTGTCGATTACCTTAATCAGCCTATTGACCTCAATACGCAAACAAACACTCCTGACGGAATACCTGAATCCACACTTGAAAAAGTGGTCGGTGCGCTCATTAATGTATCTTAATCTATTCCCGACTTTCTAAAAGTAGTTCTCGCAATACTGGCTCAAGCCGATCTGCGATGACGCGATAGCCCTCATCGTTTGGATGAACTCCATCATACATTAAGCCTGGTGTACCAATTAAACCATCAAGGATATCCGGCACAAACGCGGTCTGATAACGCTTTCTCAAATCCCTAAACTCACCTTTGTACTTATCTCCTAAAATACCTCCTTGCACACCAACCAAAAGGGTTACCGCGCCGCGTGCGTGGATTTTTTCAATAATCGTACTTAAATTTTTAAACGTCTCTTCAACGGAAACTCGCCTTATTGCATCATTCCCTCCTAAAAGAAGAATGACCACGCCCGGAGTATCTCTTCGGAGCACGTCATCAATACGAGCAAGGCCATCAGCAGTCGTGTTTCCGCGAATACCACGATTGATAATAGGGACACCCAGACGATCCTCAAGAATTGAGGAGAAATCGTTGCCTGAAGTCGCACCAACTCCTTCAACCAGACTATCACCAAAGGAAACAACAACGTCTCGCGCAGGCGGATAATTGGTAATGACACCAGTATCACGATCCAAAATATTCCATATCAGAAATGCCCCGAGTAACACTCCAATGATCACCAGAATTGTCTTAACTGACATAAAAAAAGTATACCATGTCATCTAGCGCTTCGAGTTAAATAAAAAAGCAAGGTTTCCCTTGCTTTTGTTGGATGTGAGAAAGACTCTCACCTTTCTTCTGTTTGTTTAATGTAATCTGATATATTTAACCAAACATCCTTTGCGCGACGAAGATCATCATCTTCAAGTATTGATTTGAGTTGATCACGTTGATTCTGTATAGTCTTGAGTCTATCTTCAAGTGTTAATCGCTCAAGATCAAGCGTGCGTGCTGTTTCTTCGGCGTCCAAGAGTTTTACTGCTTTTTCTTGGATTGAGACCAGGGTCCCACCTAATGAAATAACGTCTTTCCTTGGTGGTGTTTTCTTTTCCTTGGTATCTCGCTCCAATGCGAGCTGGACATTTGGAATGTCAAGGCCAAAAGTTTGTATTGCACCATCAATAATGCGATATATTCTCTTGCTACCTTTCTTCTCGGTACAGATAAGCAACCCCTTCCTAATCCAGGCTCTAATGATTGGCCCGCACTTTCTCCTGTCGATCCCTTCTTTGGTCCCGTATGCACACATAAGTATCGCGTCGGAAACATCAGCTGAGTCAGCATATCTTGATCTTAATTTTTCCGAAATATCCTTAAATATTCGGATTACTGATTGTTGATCAAGAGAAAGCATGTCTTCTCTTTTCTCAGCATCAGGCGGTGTATCCGAAGAGGGCTCCGTACGAGGGTCGATGCTCTTACCTAACGCATCCCCAAGAGAGACGAGGGGTTGTTGTTGAGATGACACTACATGGGCCCTTCTTTCAGATATTGATTCATTTGGATTATACCAGCTTCTACCAGCAACAGACTGAAGTTCCTGATTAATTTGTGACGGTGGAAGGCGGGATTCTTCCCCATTTCCATCATGCCGGCAAGAAAGTGTCCCGTCATAGCAATATTCTGGCGAACATTGAAACTTTACCGCAACATAATTTAAGAGTTGAGTTAAACCGCTCACTTTCACTGCTGCGGAATGATCCAGATGAGAACCAGGAATTTTCCTGTTAACAAATAGTTTGAAATCTCCGGTTAGAGAAGTTTTTTCAAGAAGATCCCATAACGGTTGAACCGCATCACCATTCAAATTTTGTAGTGATGAGATGACCTCAAGGGTTAATCTTTTTTCCGCTGATTCATAGAATTTTATTGTTGGTTTCAAAGGACTCCTTTATGGTTAATAGGTTAGTCTCAGATTTCCGTACGATATGTACTAAACATAATATACCATATTAAAAGATTTTTGTAAAGAAAAAGCGCTGGTCAGGCGCTCTGTATGTTTTATGACCTCCTATCTACGCTACGCGTGTTTCAAGATAGATGTATACTCCCATTTAGGATTGCACATGATGTACCGATAAAGCCCTCCAGCTCAGGGGCCATACGCTTGAAGGAGAATTGGGGATAAGCCGGTATCCTAAATCTCGAGTATGCTATTGACCTATTTATCCGACCAAACCGCAAGTTCATTACCATCAGGATCAGCGAAATGAAAACGTCTTCCTCCTGGAAAAGAAAAGATATCCTTCACCACCTTCCCGCCCGCTTTGATTATTTTTTCTTTCGTTTCTTCGAGCCGCTCAGAATAAAGGATGACGAGCACGCTTCCAGCTACCGGTTCACCGACGGTAAAGCCACCGTGAACATACACCCCTTCAAATGAAGTATAGGCGTCTCCCCAATCCGTGAACTTCCATCCAAATGCGTCCGTATAAAATTTCTTAATGATCGACAAATCACGAGATAGGAATTCAACATACTGTATTTGCTCATGTTCGAATTTCATATTCGCTTCTTAAAGATATCGTGCTACTCGACAATAAGTGTACCTACCATACCTTGCGCGCGGTGGTTTCCTACTGAACAGTAATATTCATAGGTACCCGCTTTGTCTGCAACAAACGTAACTGATGTCTCTCCACCCGCGTTCACTTGCGCGGTTTTGGCATCAAACTCATCCACTACCCAGTCATGAAATCCCGAGGTGCTGGTGAAGTTAATGGTTACGGTATCACCCTGAGATACCTTGATCTCAGTAACATCATATTCGAAATTCTTACCTGAGATTTCTACCACCACATCAGAGGCTCCCGCTTCCATCATTGCTCCACCTGCTTTTTCTTCTTCTGGATACCAGGTAAGAAGCACTACTTCAATATCCGGATTTCCCGCATTAACCAACTGCTTAAATCGGGCAACATCACTTAATCCTTCTGTTCCACGATAGTGATACGGGTAGACAGTTTTTGGAGCAAACGCCAAGACTGCCTCAGCTGCCTCCTCAACACTCATCGTATAGGGAAGATTCATAGGAACAAGCGCAACAGCAATATCGGTAAGCGCCTGCATTTCTGGAGTACCAGAAGTATCTCCCGCGAGATACAAACGAGTTCCGTCTTTTTCAATCACATACCCATTCCCACGGCCTTTGATATGGTAGGAATCTTCGCTTTGAGGGAGGTTATACATAGGAACTGCTTCAATTGAAAACCCTCCTATCTCTGCTGTCTCACCATTAGCAAGCACGGTCGTTTGGGTAAGTAATTCTTGAGAAAGCTCATCCGCTACGGCTTGAGGCGCAACAAGCATTGTCTCTTCCGTTACGATTGCTTCGAGTGTTGCAACATCGAGGTGGTCTTGATGGATATCTGTCAGAAGTACTATATCTGGTGACTCATGACCACTAAATGCAGCTGCCCCTCCTACTGGATCGGCGTAGAGTGTGCTTTCGCCCCAGGTAAGCACCGCGGTTGCGTGCGCAATAGGAGACACGGTTACTGGATGACTCATCATCATGGCGCCCTCCTCAGGAGAAGCCTCTTCCGATGGGTTGCTAATAAAAGAATAACCAATAAAAATAAGAACTGCGATAATAATAATCGTAATAAATCCCTTCATATACCCCCTACCATAACAAAAATAAAACACCGGCACAAACCGTTGACAGTCTCAGGGATTACTTGCCTCGAAAAATCATAGAGCCGGTATCCAATGGAAGTTCAAATACCAACTCCCCACGACTCGTAAAGAGAAAAGAGGAAACCTCTTCAAGCATCGCAAAAAACTCCTGCTCTTGAGAACCTTCGCAGTATTTAAGCGTTACCGCGCTATCCTTAAACGAAATTTGTTTTTGGGTCACTTCGTAACTACCAGCCATTGAATTACAATCGGTAGTTGCTGAAAAAGATCCATCGTCTTTGAAAACCATCGTGAACGCACCTGCTTGATGAGGTACCACCTCTGTATCATTGTTGTATGTTGTTTTTATCCATACCCATGGATGCATGCTCAGCGTGAGTCGTTCTGGATCCGCCTCACCTTCAAAATTTACCGCCACCTCGATTAAGTTCAGTGTTTCAGGATCAAACTGGAGATGAAGTGTCTTTCCAATAGAAGGTTCCGTAACCATTGGCTCAGTGGGTACTCGTACTGCGTAATTAATCTCTGCCCGATTTCCTCGGACCGAGAATGTCTGTGGCGCGATACGATCTCCCAGGAGAATCGTGTCAGTACCCCGATACGATCCATCGACATTCACTGCAAGCGCGGCGTAATAGAACGTTCCACTTCCACCAAGATCACGGGTCAGAATGAGGACTGCATCAGTATCACCATCCTGATCAATATCACCATATGCGGGTTCGCCAAAGACCGCCACCGCGCTTCTTACCCCCTCATTGTCTGCTTCTTCCACTTCCGCCATGCCTTCTGAAAGAGTAATCGATTCACCGTCAATCCGATACGTGGCATCAAGCGGGCTCACCGCTTCGTTAGTTTCAGATTTCTGTTGAGAGAAAAAATACCATCCGCCAATCCCCAAAGAGAGTACGATGAGTATCATGACACAATTTTTCATAATCCGTTTAGATATTATGGTATCCGCTTACACCTGATCGGGTGTTTTAATGAAGGTAAAAGATTCAACCATCGACTGATAATCTCGATACTGTTTTGAATCTTGATCAAGGTATGACCCCATCAATACATAGATATACCCGGCATGGGCAATGATATAAGTATCAGTGGCATACAAACCATCCGCAATGTAGTGAATGGCGTTTGCTCCAGAAACAACGCGCTCTTGAGGCTCACCAAACGCGAGCGCAATGTTTGACTCATTTGGATTCCGCTCAGCCCACACCGGTGCATGAAGATTCTCAGGGTTTTCGTATACCCGCACATGGAGTGCAGGAGGGCCTTCGCGCGCGTCAGTACTATTCATAAATAATTCATATTCGTGGCGATTGAACAAGAGGTGTCCTGAAAGAAAATCACTCCCATGTGCTTCCTCATCAACAAGAAGGATATAGCCATCCGGACCTTTTGGATACACAAACTCATACCCTAAAGTGCTATCCCGTACCGTATGTTCTACACGCAAAAAATGACTGCTGTCTTCACACGGCACAATTCTTCCCTCTTCGTCATACGATCCTAAAACCGAAACATGATCACCAATACTTACCAGATCAACAGGAGTAATCGCCTCGAATGCCGCACACAACGGCAAACCCATCGATGGAATTGCAATCACCTGGGCCTCTCCCGCATCATCATGAAGTGTAACGAGCGCCGGGCCGTCGAATGCCATAGCGGTCACATCAACGGCGGTCACCGCTCCCTCGGCACGACCCTCCATTACTTCATCAGAAGAAGGGTTACCAAAAAACAACACACTTCCCAAAAGCAAAAGTACTATCGCAAGAATTAATATATTTTTCATATACGGGATATTATGGGGCGCCCTACAAAAATTGTAAAGATTTTCTAAACTTAATTATCTCGATCCTCAAAATTCTCTTCTTTCTTTATCCTCAAACGACGCAGTATAAGATATACCAGCAATACTCCGAGGGTAACCCAAAACACTACCGGAATAAATTCAACAAACATAGAGCTAGGAGGTAAGGGTCACCGCGGTGCCATATACTAAAATTTCAGCAGCTCCATTTGATACCGTTGACGTGGTAATCCTGATATTAAGCACGGCGTCAGCCCCAAGCTCTTCCGCGTCTCTCTGAAGTCGTTGAAGTGCTTGCTCGCGCGATTCTGCTTGCAATTTGGTATATTCTTCAATTTCACCTCCAACCAGTCCTTTGAGGCCAGCCATAATATCATTGCCCACGTGCCGGGCACGTACCGCGCTCCCACGCGCAATACCAAGCACCTCTTTAATCTCTTTTCCCGGTATGGAATCTATGGTTACCATGATCATAGAGAGAGTATATCATAAAATTTTGTATTCATTTTGAGTTAATCGTTCCAAATACTGACCCTCCCTGAAGATAAACCTATTCTTACAAAACGCTTGACTCTTACGTTGCGTAATAGTTTATGCTGTGATATGGTGTGGTCGACACCAAAAATTGGCTGTGAAATACACAATTCAACAACTCGCAAATCTTGCAAATACCACGGTAAGAACTCTTCATTATTATGACGAGATTGGGCTTCTTAAGCCTGCCCGGATTGAATCAAATGGCTATCGCACATATGAAGAAAAAGAACTACTGCTACTTCAACAAATTATGTTCTTCCGAGAATTAGAACTCTCGTTAGAAGATATTAAGAAAATTCTTGAAAACTCAAATTTTGATGTATCCAAAGCACTCACTCAACATCAAAAACTTATCGCTATTAAAAAAGACCGGTTGGAAAAATTGTTAATCACAATTAAAAAGACTACTAATAAATTACACAAAAAAAATAACATGAACGATAAAGATCTATACGTCGGATTTTCTAAACAAGAACTAGCGCTCTACGCAAAAGAAGCAAAAGAGCGTTGGGGGAATACTCTCGCATATAGACAATCCGAAGAGAGATACGGGAAACTGAGAAAGAAAGAGAAAATACTGATCCAAAAAGAAACGGATGAATTAATGAGAGAGATCGTTTCTCTTATTCACTTGCCAGCAAGTGATTCCAAAATACAAACCTTGATTGATAAGCATTACGCTAGCTTGAGAGTGTATTATGAACCAAACCCAGAGATATATCGTGATCTTGCAGAAATGTATGTGAACGATAAGAGGTTTAAAAAATACTTCGATGCGTACCATGAGAATCTAGCCCGATTCATGCACGACGCCATGATTATATATTGTAATACACGCTGATCTAAAAAACGCCTCCACGAGGCGTTTTTTAGATCTTTTCTTTATCAAGTAGGAGACGATTGATGCTGCCAGAACGAATTTTCACAAGTATCTCTTTTTGTAAAAATCCAACAACTATGCTAGTTTGTAAATAGAAGCTTGAAACGAAAGGAGAAACAATGCGACTATTATTATACTCTCTGCTCATTATGGTATTTCATCATTGCCGAGCGGAATTAATTGAAGTATTTGGGATCAACGATCACGGGGATATTGTGGGAGCATTCGAAAGCCCGTCAGGGCTACTACACGCCTTCCGATGGAATAATGGTGTTATGTTCGATCTGACACCTGGAAGTGCCGTCCACAGCATAGCATTCGATATTAATAATGCTCGACAAATTGTAGGACAACTGGGAGACGGAACAAGTACTATTAACAACGGTCAGCAAATTGCGTTCCTCTGGGAAAATGAAATCTTAAACCAAATTGGACTAAGCCGGAGTAGCGTCTTCTCTATTAATGAACATGGGTTCTTCATCGTTAATGAAAATCATGGTAGTGGAGGCCCTATTGTTCGTGGAATAAATAATCTTGGTGATTATGTCGGTTGGGCATCAGGTTACGCAACTCTCAATGGGGATCCACTACCGTCATCACTGGGGCTTGGGTTCGCATATGCGGTTAATGACCGCCGTGAGATTGTTGGTTTTACCTATGCGAACACCCATAACCCAGTCCCCCTTCCTACACTTTGGCTTAATGGTGATGACCATATCTTAAGTGAACGTGAAGGGCGAGCAATTGCTATCAATAACCACGGGCACATCGTAGGCGAGAGCGAAGGAAGAGCATTTGTCTATACCCTCGCGGATCACAATTTTCGTTATCTTGATGACGTGGTAGACGGTCTTAGCATCCCACTCATCTCCGCCCGAGCAATCAATGACTCTGGCGAAATCGCAACATTCGGATCAGATAGGGTGAGTTACCTACTTACACCAAATGATGCAGGATCAATGGGATTTTCAATATCAGGCACCATCAATACTGATTCGTTAACCCCACCACTCGTCGTGCCGGAGATCAATGAATTAATTGCATTTTTGTTTGGTATTACCTTCTGTTGGTATATCCATTGCCGAAATTAAAACAAATATAGGATATTAACTAAATCAAACACTCGAGGTATTCTTTCTCGGGTGTTTTTTATATCTGCATTTATCAGTCATTCAATTCTGCTGCCGGGCAGGGACTCGAACCCCGATACTCAGGACCAAAACCTGATGTCCTACCATTAGACGACCCGGCAATTTACCTATCAGCTCTATCTTGCCAAAGTTTTGAAATTACGCAACTTATACTGAATGACTATTCCCTTCCTTTTGATTAACTGAGGAAAGAAACGCGAGTTCAAGGGGAAGTGAAGGGATGTCTCCACGACCGGTATTTTCAAGCGCATCGAGGAGTGCAATGATCATTTCCTTGGTAATCTTTCGATTTGGATCATTGTGCAATTGAAGCATGAACTCCTGTTCTTCCTTCGAAAAATCTTTTAATACCTCTTCTTTCAGTCGAGGCGCATAGGAAAGCAGGAGTATCGCGCGCGCTTTCTCCAATAAAAGCGTAATAAAGAGCTTCATCTCAAATCCAGCTGATCCCGCTTCTCGAATTGCTGATAACCCTCGCTCAATGTCAGCATGCACCATTGCTTCAAGCACTGTTTCTACCAATTCTGTTTTTGGGGCGCCGGTTAGGGTGGTGATTTCCTCTCGCGTAATTTCAGATCCTTGCTTTTGAAGGGAGGCAACTTTATCAAGCACCCCTAGGGTGTCTCGAAATGATCCATCACCAAGAAGCGCGATGAGTTCTGCCGCGCCTCTACCCAATACCACCCCCTCTTTCTTCGCAACTTTAGCGACCACCTTCTTTAATATCTCTCGAGAAGGACGATTAAAACTGAAGGTCTGGCATCGAGAAACTACCGTTTCTGGAAGTTTTGAAAGTTCAGTCGTTGCGAGTACAAAAACCACATGTTGCGGCGGTTCTTCAAGTGTCTTGAGAAGCGCGTTGAATGCTTCTTTGGTAAGCATATGCACCTCATCAATAATGTACACTTTATATGGCGACTGAAAGGGAAACGTCTGCACTGCCTCACGGAGCATGCGTATATCATCAATACCTCGATTTGATGCCGCATCGATTTCATATAAATCCTGATCTTGCGTTTGTATCGCGTGCGCAAAAATCCGAGCAAGCGAGGTTTTTCCGGTGCCGCGAGAACCAGAAAAGAGAAGCGCGTGGGGAATGCGTTTTAGCGAAACAAATTCCTGAAGCACGGTAACAATATGGTCTTGCCCGACAACTTCTTGAAATGTCTGTGGGCGGTATTTTCGATAAAATGCCAATGATTCCATGTCGTGGTTAGTATATCGCAGGGAAACTAAAGAAACAAAAAGACGCGGAAGAGAATGCACAACTCTTCCGCGTCGATCACTTAATGCAGGAGGAACTACCACCTCTACATTAAGCAAACCCGATGCCAAGGCGATGCAGGTATACCCGTAGCCATACCTGCCACCGCTTCCTGGGTAAGCCCGTTGCCCCTGCTGCCCCAGTGCATTGGGAGATGTTGATCACCCCCTTTCTATTGCTGTGTGTACGAGCGTGTGGATGTCCGCAACAGCGCGTGATACTTCATGATCTCGATCTCCTTTCTCTGCTGAGTTTAAGAACCATGTTCTTCGTCATTATGATAACATGCCCCTATCCTGCCCACCAGCAGCTAGAAATTCTTCGACGAGCAGGCGTACCTCGGTCGCGGAAGCAGTTTCCATCAGTTTGACCCGGAGCTCTTTTGCGCCATCAAAACCCGTAACATAGGCTTTATAATGCTTCTTCATAATTGAAAAATTTTTTATCTCTCCGAGTAGTTTTTCAAACAGCTCCGTGTGTTCAACCAATACCCGAAGTCGCTCCTCCAGCGTAACCGGATCCCTGCGATCTGAGAAGAGCCACGGATTTCCAAAAATAGCGCGCCCCAGCATCACCCCATCGCACCCAGTTTGAGCGACCCGCTCATACGCCTCTCTTATATCGCGCACATCTCCATTACCAAAAATGAGAGACGTGCTTTTTAATGAATCGCGGATCGCCACAGCCTCACGGATACACTCCCATCGAGCCGGCACCTTTGACATTTCTTTTCTGGTTCGAGCGTGAATAGTCACTACCGCTGGAGACTCTTCAAGGAGCGCGGGCAACCATTCCGACAGTTCATTTCGCAAATATCCAACACGGATCTTTACTGAAACAGGAATATGTGGAGCTCCAGATTTTGCCGCTCGAATCAATGCTTTTGCATTATCATAATTTTTCATCAATGCGGCACCAGCACCCTGCTTCTCGACACTGCGATCTGGACACCCCATATTTATATCAATACCATCAAAACCACATGTGGCCACAAACCTGGCAGCCGACTCCATCGAAGCGGGGTTTCCGGTAAAAAGTTGCGCAACAATAGGATGCTCTTCTTTTACAAAAGCCAAATCAGGAATCAAATGTTCCCGGCCACGTGGATCACAAAGCCCATCCGCGGAAACAAACTCCGTCCAAAACACATCGGGCTTACCATATTTAAGAATGATACGACGAAATGCCTGATCGGTGACATCAGCCATGGGTGCAAGCGCCATAATAGGACGCGGAAGATCCCTCCAAAATCCTTCTGACATATGAAGCCTACTCTACCATAAAAAACTTAAAAAAGATTACCGAAAAAATGAACGGTTTTTTCCAAAAATCCTCTCTCTTCTTTCTTCTTTGCTCCTCCAAACCATTCGTTAAGTACCCGACGAGTATCGCTATCAACACGCCCACTCGGAAACTGAGGTCCTTGTAGCTCACGAAGCTCTTCCTCATGAGTAACCTGAAAATCTTTGACGGCTTGCTCGACACAAGGGCCAAAATTTCCATTGATCGGGCACGCCGTAAGAGATCTCTCCCCTGGAGGATACCACCCTCCCTCGTGGAGCGCTGCCTGAAGCGCCAACACCTCAACACTTCCCACTTCGCCCCTCTCCAAATCTCGAGAAAAGGTGTGAGGTAATAACGTGGTGGCATACCCTGAATCGAGGATGTGATCCTCTTCTGAAAAATAACGCCTGATTCCAACATACGTTTGGAACGCAAGCTCTTGAAGCATTTGCTCACGTAATACGGGGTTAAGAAATTGGGGTTCATAAATATACCCATATTCGATGAAAAGCGAAGCGCTCTCTTGCGACGCATTTGATCCAAGCGCAATAAGTTCTTGCGACTCAATAATTCCCGCGCGCTCTCCAGGAAGAGTGCTTGGCCCCACGAAGCGCGCAAGTTGCGCGTAGAGGGTCTCCGCCATTGCTCTGCTTGCGCGAGCGTTAGGATATTGTGACTCGGGAATATACACCGAGAACCCGCTGTGCTTCCCGGGAAGACCTGAAGCGCGTGTTGGGTAATCATTCACATGGAGGTGCACTAAAAGATCAATATCTCGTTGATTTGCCCAATGATTGATTCCGTATAAACGAATTGCTACTTCACGAGGTGCTGGATTGTGCGCAATGGTCACATTCCGGACCACTTCACCGTTAAATAACCGTGCTCGCATCCCCTCGCGCTGCGTCTGCATAAACTCAAGAATCTCCGAACGTCTCGTATCAAAATATTGCGCAAATTCAGGAGTGTATGCTCCAGTTTCTCCATCACGTACCGCGGTAACCGAAAAATAGGGATCCTCTTCAAGGAAACGGGTGAGATGCTTTGAAATTCCTCGTGTTAATACTTCTTCCTTTAAATCACCGAACCGAGCCCCCCAATGATCCTCATCATGCCCAGCAGCTACCACGACGCGTACATGGCTGTCACGATACCGAAGCTTAACATCATCTGGAGTGATGGACTCTGAAAACACATTGCTTACTAACTTCTTCCATGAAGGTAGATGCGTATCAGATGCCACAAAGAGGAGTGCGGCAACCCCCAACAAAAGAGCGGTTCCAATAACTGCGTTCATCTTGGTCATGGCGTCTCTGGTACAAGCTGTGGAATAAAATGGCGATTAAGCCGAATGGAACGCAATGTGGGAATGACCACCTTCCCTCCAACAATTGGTACTTCAAGCAATACTCCCTGCATGGTTTCGTTTGAAAAATTTTGATCAAAAATAAAATTACCTAAACTATACGCAATCACTCCACCATGATAGAGCTCAACCGGTTGTGGCACATGCGGATGGTGCCCAATAACAATATCCGCTCCCATATCAATCGCGAGATGCGCTAACGTGCGCTGCCGACTCGAGGGTAAATGCTGGTATTCATTTCCAAAATGAAAAGAGGCCACTAAAATATCGACGCTATCCTTGGCACGGGGCACTACTTCTTTTATCGACTCCTCGCTTGCAAGCAATATGCCTGACACATGAGGTCCCGCCGCTAAATTTTTCGGACCAACATCAGAGAAACCGACAAAGCCAATATCAAGATTTTTCCTCTGTATTATCTTAACCACTGACGCATCGAGTTCATTCTCTCCTCCACCCACCGCAAGAATTTCTGCCTCACGGAGCCGGACGAGCGTATCCTCAAAAGCGCTACGTCCCCAATCTCCCATATGATTATTCGCAACTGAAAGCACGTCGAATCCCGCGTCCTTAATTGCATCTAATGCTTCAGGATCCATACGAAATGAATAGAGGTTTCGCAAATCGACCCCCACATCCGAGATAGGGCCTTCAAGATTTGCAAAGAGCACATCATACTCTTTCAAGGGAGCGAGATTCCCAAAAAGCACTCCCCAGTCTCCTCCGTAGTGCTTCTCAACTGACGACGCAACACCTCGGTCAAGCATCATGTCTCCTAAAAATGCGAGTGTTACGGTTTCCGAGAAAAGAGAACCTAATTTAGTTTGGCGAGAGCTTGTATTTTCTGAAACCTGGGGCGTGAAGCGCTTGACATCTTCCTGAGCCGCAGAGGTTGAACCTTGCTTAAAAGAAATCGCCCTTCCAAAACGCTCTAAGCCGGTGAGCGCAAAATCAGCACCCACGGATGAAAAAAACCCGAAGGAAAATCCGAGGGCAACCGCAAGCATGATCCAAAAAGTGTATATCAGTCGAATCCGTACGCGCATATATTAATTATACCCAAAAATAAAACTATTCATCGTGAAATCGAAAAAACAATTTATTCCCAAAGCGAAGATCAATATAATCAAGCGATGCTTCAAGTGGTGTTCGTTTTAAAAATGCTGGTGAAGCAAGCAGCGCAGAAAGATTCTCAAACTCTTCACGCAACGTACTCCCCTGTGTAGCTAAAATACGCGCCCCACCTTGAATTAAAATCTCAATATCACCATTCTCATCCACTACCACCCCATAGGGCGGAAGCTCGATACTATCGAGGGCCATCAGAAAATCACGAACTCCCTGCATCGAATCAGGAGAAAGTACCTGCTGTCGGATCACTTCGCCTTCCGGAAGTGATACGAAAAAACGCAAGAACGCATCCCCTGAAAACCGAGGTGCTTCAGCAAAAATATAACCATCTTGGTTTAAAAAAAAGCATGAGGATGATTCTTCAACAACACCTTTCGTATCATCCGCACACCACAGTCCGAATGGTTCATGTTCCCGAATGAGAACAGTGATATGCGTGAGACCTTCCCGAGAAACTGATATATCCTGGATTCGAGGAAACATCTCCTGTAGTTTCTCGATGAGTGGCTTGCGAGAAAAGAGCAATGCATTTCTTCGAGGAAAAAAGAGAAAACGGTTTTCGGAAAGTTCCTCCTTTGAAGCCTTAATCAGTACCGCATCATCAAGGACAGACGTTCCTGAAACAGAGATGTCTGAAATTAACAGGGGTTCAAAGCGAGCAAGGGAAAATATGAACCAAAAAAACGAACCGAGGGTAAAAATTCCTAACCCGATAATGGTATATATTCTTTTTCGTTTCTTCCTCTGTAATACTCCGGACGTAAAACGAGATCCTCGAGATAGTGGCATAGAGAATTATGCATTTTTCTGTATCACACTCTCTCCAAAATAGGGGATGAGTGCTTGTGGAAGCTTGATTGAACCATCTTCTTGCTGGTGATTTTCAAGAAGCGCAATTAAAATTCGGGGTGTTGGCATTGCTGTACAGTTGAGCGAATGCGCGAATGAAAGTTTCCCCGAGGTATCGCGATAACGAACATTTAAACGTCGCGTTTGGAAATCGTGGAAATATGAAGCTGAACTAATCTCTCGATAGGTCTTTTCCGATGGGACCCAGAGCTCAATATCATATTTCTTCACTTGCCCAAGACCGAGGTCACCTGCGTGATTTACGATCGTACGATATGGTATTTCAAGATCCTCAATAATCATCTCCATCGTACGATTCAATTCATCGTGAAAGCGAACTGACTCCTCATGACTCGCCTGACAGAAAATAACTTGCTCCAATTTAAAGAACTCATGAACTCGCATTAGCCCTTTTGTATCTCGGCCATAACTTCCCGCTTCTCGCCGGAAACAAGGAGAAAATGCAACATATTTCTTGGGTAGCGCTTCAAGGGAGAATGTATCATCCATATGATATGCCATACTCGCAACTTCTCCGGTTCCCGCAAGAAATGTATCATCTTGCGTACGATATAAATCTTCTTCTCCTTGGGGCAAATAACCTGTTCCCATTGCTGATTCCCGTGTCACGAGCGAAGGAACCATAAGGGGCGTAAATCCTGCCGCGATGAGTCGATCCAGGGTGTACCGCCAAAGCGCAAAAGAGAGGCGAACACTATCTCCTTTAAGAAAGTATCCTCGAAAACCAGAAACCTTGACTCCACGTTCAAAATCAACCAGGTTAAGATTGGTCATCAAATCAGTATGCGATTTGGGAGTAAAAGGAAACGTGGGTAATGTTCCCCATTTCTTTACCTCCACGCTATCTTCATCTTTTTCTCCTTCAGGTACGGTAATATCAGGAATATTAGGAACTAGCAACATGAGCTTCCGCCATTCCTGCATAACGTTTTTCAATTCCTCTTCTTCTTTCTGAATATCTTCTTTTACCAAACGCATTTCTTCAATCAACTGTTGGCGTTCAGTAGTATCCCGAACCAATGCAATACGGCGCCCAAACTCTGCCTGGTCACGGCGTTTTGGTTCTAATGAAAGCAGGAGTGCGCGGCGTTTTTCATCCAGACGAATCAATCCTTCAATGTCGACTCGTATCTTTTTCTTGCGTGCCGCGTCGATGACCAAATCTTTATTTTCACGAATAAACTTAATGTCAAGCATGCAATTAGTATAGGGAAAAATGGTAAAATAAACAAATATGGTGCTCAACCAATATCATCGCTATGAGGAGCGCGTGCTGACTCAAGAGAAATTCCCTGACAACCTAAAAGAAATTCCCGATGCTCCGGATAAGCTCTATATTAAAGGAGCGCTTCCCGATACTGCTCACCAATTTCTCACCGTGGTGGGAGCGCGACGATATAGTGATTACGGGCGAAGCGTCTGTGAAAAACTGATTGCTGGGTTACGCGGATATCCAATTGTCATTGTCTCCGGTTTGGCACTCGGAATTGATACCTTCGCGCACCGAGCCGCACTTGCCGCTAAGCTCCCCACTGTTGCCATTCCCGGGTCAGGACTTGGAGTAGAAGCATTGTATCCAAAATCAAACCACGGACTTGCAGAGATGATTCTCGTGCGTGGCGGAGCACTTATTTCAGAATTTAAATCAGGCTTTAAGGCAACGCCATGGAGTTTTCCGCAACGTAATCGGATCATGGCAGGCATCGGGCACGCCGTGCTCGTCGTCGAAGCCGAGAAAAAATCCGGAACGCTCATCACATCACGCTTAGCCACTGACTACAATCGCGAGGTCCTCACCATCCCAGGATCTATCTTCTCAAAGACTTCGGAGGGGCCTTTTATGTTGATACGATTAGGAGCAACTCCTGTTGCCACAAGCGGTGATATCATTGAAGCACTCGGTATAGAAGCAAAAACACCTGCGCGCGAAGCGCTTAAAAATGTATCTAAAGCGGAGCAGAAAATTCTCTATCTGATTCGAGAGCCGATCACTCGAGACCAACTCATTGAACAAAGCGGACTCCCTCTTCACGAAGCACAAGTACTCATTTCTCGTATGGAAATCAACGGTATTATTGAGGAAAGACTCGGAACCATATCAATTCGATAAGCACTTGTAAAATATCACTTATTATGTTTTTATAGGAGGGAGTGGTGCTTCTATGCATCCTTTCGTTAAACCCAATCATTGTTTTGCTTCGTGCGAAATAGTGGTTGGGTTTTTTTACATTAGACACTCCTAAAATATTGCATCCTT
This sequence comes from uncultured bacterium, assembly GCA_937952265.1. Taxonomy (GTDB): domain Bacteria; phylum Patescibacteriota; class Minisyncoccia; order Phycocordibacterales; genus CALFYW01. The sequence continues at coordinate 371,286 of CALFYW010000016.1, read as the reverse complement.
TTTTATTTTCGTGTAATACTGGACCTACCTATTATGAAGTTGCTCATTGTTGAATCACCCGCAAAAGCAAAGACCATTGCAAAATATCTTGATAATGCCTACACCGTAAAAGCATCAGTAGGACACATTCGAGATCTTCCGAAAAGCAATAAAAAAGCGATTGATATCGACCGCGGTTTTTTGCCACACTATGAAATTGTTAAAGGTAAAGAACATATTGTCGAGGAAATACGAGAACTTGCAGACCGCGCTGATGAAATTGTGCTCGCGACTGACCTTGACCGCGAAGGAGAAGCCATTGCGTGGCATATCAAAGAAGCCGTCGGGCTCTCACGCCCCAAACGCGTGGTCTTCCATGAAATTACCAAAGACGCGGTCCAGGAAGCAATTGAACATCCCCGCACTATTGATACTGATTTGCGTCGTGCTCAAGAGGCCCGTCGCGTACTCGACCGTCTGGTTGGCTATGATCTATCTGGTTTAATCTGGAAAAAGGTTCGATATGGACTTTCCGCAGGACGTGTACAATCTCCAGCGTTGCGAATCTTGGTTGAACGTGAGCGGGAAATCAAAGCTTTTAAGCCCGAGCACTATTTCATTATCACCGCACAGGTGGAAACTGTGAGCAAAGAAAATCTCGTGCTTACCTCTACCGAAGAACCTCGGGATCAGAATCGCGTGAATGAAATTATCACTCTCGGAAAGAATCACCCATGGAAAATAAACGATGTAGCTGAAACCGAAGTAAAACGTGCTCCGCGGGCGCCTTTCATCACCTCAACACTCCAACAAGCGGCGAGCTCGAGACTTGGTTTTTCTCCCGCACGAACAATGGCAATCGCCCAACGCCTCTATGAACGAGGATTCATTACCTATATGCGCACCGATAGCACATCATTGAGTGCCGTTGCGCTCAAGCAAATTGAGACGACCGTGAAGAAAGCGTTCGGTGATACCTATTACGAACCCCACACCTTCTCCAAAAAAAGCAAAAACGCGCAAGAAGCGCATGAGGCAATACGACCAACCAATTGTACAAAAGCCCACGCAGGAACAACTCCTGAACAGAAAAAATTATACGAGCTTATCTGGGGACGAACCATTGCTTCACAGATGGCTCCCGCAAAACTTATGCGCACAAAAGTAACTGCGGGGATCACCGGAGGACCCACGGATACCGATTTCCCCCCATTCACGATCACTGGTTCTCGCGTTACGTTCGATGGATGGCTTAGAGCTGATCCGAGAGCTCGTGGAGAAGATGTTGAAATTCCAAAAGTAAAAAATGATGATCCTTTAACCTTGCAAGACATTGCTTCAGAAGAGAAAGAAACCCAACCACCATCACGTTATACGGAGGCAGGATTGGTTAAAGAACTAGAGAAGCGAGGCATTGGCCGACCATCAACGTATGCAAGCATTATGAAGACACTCGAAGACCGAGGATACGTTGAAAAAATAAACCGATCATTGAAACCAACTGACACCGGAGAAGTGGTGAGTTCGTTTCTCGAGGAAAACTTCACAACCTATGTGAGCGATTCATTTACGGCAGAAATGGAAGATAAGCTCGATGATATTGCCGAAGGGAAACGTGAATACGAGGAAACCCTTGCTACGTTTTACACCCCGTTCCACAAAGAAGTCTCAGAAAAAGAAAAGACCGCAAAGATTACGACACTTGGTGAGGCCCCCCAAGATATTCGATGTCCAAAGTGTAAAAGTGCGATGGTCATAAAGCTTGGCCGAGGAGGAAAATTTCTTAGCTGTAACACCTTTCCTACATGTGATGGAATGCGCACGCTCGAAGGAAAAGAGATCGAGCCGAGTAAGCCAATTGGCACACATCCGGAAACTCAAGAACCAATCTTTCTACTTGACGGAAGATTCGGGCCATACCTTCAACTTGGAGAAAAGACAAAGACGAATAAAAAACCCCGACGAGCAAGTATTCCGAAAGAAATGGACCCTGCTCAGATTACCATGAAAGAAGCACTCAAACTTTTGAGTTTGCCACGGATACTCGGAACACACCCAACAACAGGAAATGAAATTACTGCAAATATCGGCCGTTTTGGACCCTACATCGTCCATGATGGAGATTTCCGATCTCTCAAAGAAGACGATGTGTATACTATCGAGCTTCCGCGCGCGCTTGAAATTCTCAAGGAAGAAAAGGTGCGAAGACGCAGAGGTACAAAGAAAGGGGTCAAAAAATAACTTGACCCAAAAACACCTTGTGTTAAAGTGACCTCCAGAAAAAACCCTTAACAGAAAAGGAGGTTCATTGAAAACGACGTCAGTAGGACTATTGGTATTTACGAGCATCAATGGAACGTTGCACGGAATACTCCAAGCACGTGGTGCTTGGAATTTTGAAACTCAGAGAAGTGAGTCATGGCCGGGGGCACATCAAATTACCGTGCATGGAAAGCTTCATGACGGAGAAAATCCGCAGGAAGCACTTAAACGTGAGATCATAGAGGAGATTGGTATCGATTATTCATACCTGTTACCTGTGATAGCACTCTCTTCATCCAAGAAAACACGGGTGGTTTCTTTTATCAAAAGTGTTCCTTTTTTCACGGTCCGGCAATTCCGACCCCATCCCGGAACCGGTGGGCTTCGCCTCATCAGGGAAGATGAGATCTCGGACATCAAAGATGTCCGCAAATTCAGCAAAGCGGAAGGTGTCAACGATCGGAGAGTCATCGCAATGTTTCCGGACGAAATACAAACCATCAAAGATGGGTTCGCGCATCTGAAGGGTTAAAAACCTATTGGTAGAGAATATCACACCGCCTACACGTGTAGGCGGTTTTTTATACCCAATTCTCGGATGAGCGAAAAAGAGGTGTTATACTAACGCTATGAAAAATATTGAGGATATTCTTAAGCTCATGGAGACACGCCCGGACACCGAGGGAGAAAAGTTAATTGATGATGCCTACGAGTTTGCTAAAAATGCCCATGAAGGAGAAAAGCGATTCTCGGGAGACCCTTATTTTCTCCATGTATTTGAAACCGCAAAGAATTTAGCGAGAATTGGAATGGGACCTCGTGTCATTGCGGCAGGACTGCTCCACGATACTCTTGAAGACGCGGGGGTGGACCCCCAGACACTCAAAGAAAAATTTGGAGAAGAGATTTTATTTTTGGTTGAAGGGGTAACTAAACTTGGAAAAATACGTTATCAAGGAGTACAGCGTTATACGGAAAGTCTGAGAAAACTTTTTGTTGCAATGGCACAAGATCTCCGTGTCATTATTATTAAACTCGCGGATCGGCTTCATAACATGGAGACACTCCAATATGTACCAGAAGAAAAACGCTACCGTATTGCACTTGAGACGCTTGAGATCTACGCTCCACTTGCGTATCGACTTGGAATCCGAAAATTTCATCGAGAGCTCGAGGATCTGGCTTTTGAATATGTACACCCGAAAGAATATCAAGAAACAAAACAGCTACTCCGCAAAAAAAGCAAAGAGGGGCAGAAATATCTTGAAAAAACCTTAAAATCAGTCAAGAAGATACTCGCACGGGAGCATATTACTGATGTTGAAATTGATTATCGAGTTAAAGGATTGTACAGCCTGTATCTTAAACTAAAACGCAAGAACATGAATATCGAAGAAATTTATGATATTGCTGCGATTAGAATCATCACCCATACGGTAAGTGACTGCTATGCCATCCTTGGGATGATTCATGGTACGTGGAAGCCAATACCAGGGCGTATTAAAGATTATATCGCTACCGAAAAACCAAATGGATACCAAAGTATTCATACCACCGTTTTTACAGGTGATGGAGGTATTGTGGAAATCCAAATTCGCACCCGAGAAATGCACCAAGAAGCAGAGTATGGTGTGGCATCGCACTTCAGCTACAAAGAAACCAGGAAAGGAGAGAAATTCAACACGTTCGCATGGATCAAAAGTCTTTTACCTAGACTACCACTCTTCAGCGATAGCGAAGAAGACGAAACAGCAAACAAGACACCGCTTAATAAGACGCAACATTATCGATATGAAGATGTGCCACGGTGGGTAAAAGAGTTAGCAGAAGTGCAGGTCAAAGATTCTGATAACGATAAAAAAGGTTTTATGGACGACCTCACTACTGACTTTTTTGAAGCGCGCGTTTTTATCTTCACTCCCAAAGGAGATGTTATCGATCTTCCTATTGGCTCAAGCCCCATTGATTTTGCATACGCAATCCACTCCGATATCGGAAATCACACTGCAGGAGCAAAAGTGAATGGGAAATTTGTTGCCATTGACACCCCACTTAAAAATGGAGATCATGTTGAAATTAACGTCAAAGCGTCAGCGCATCCATCAAACAAGTGGCTCGCGTACGTGAAAACCGCGCTTGCCCGAAAACAAATCAATACCTACCTTGCCCAAGAACAGAAAAAAATTTAGTTAGATTGAGAAATTCTTTACAGAATAGAGGTCGCTGTCATCTTCATTTTGCTCTTCCGTCTTCTTCTCTGGTTCAGGTTGAGTGCCATCCTGAGGAGCTTCTTCTTTCGAAGGTGTTTCAGGAGAAGGGGTTTTCTCCCCATTCTGGTTTAAACTCTCAATGAAGCGATCCATCATCTCGGTTGGACTCCGAACCTGGTTTGACTTAATTAATGCGAGGATATGATCAAGATCACCTTTAGAAAAGAAGTCGATGGTGATTTTTCCCCCTCGTTCTCGCTCCTCAATTTGGACTCGAGTACCAAGAGATTCTGAGAGCTTACTTTCAAGTTCAATCATTTCGGGATTACTTGCACTCTCACGTTTTCGCGCACGATCAACCGCAATACGACGGGCAATACCTTCCGCTTCACGGACATTCATTTTTTTATACACAATTTCTCGAAATAGCGTGCGTTGTTGGTCTGGACGATCTGCAAGCATTAACAGTGGTCGCGTATGCCCCTCATAGATCTCTCCGCGAACCATTGCGTCGAGCATTTCCTGTGGCAGAGAAAGTAGGCGAAGCGTATTTGAGACATACTCACGGCTTTTTCCAACTTTCTTTCCAATTTCACTATGCTTAAACCCAAACTCAGTACCGAGACGATAAAACGCTTTAGCACGATCGACAGGGTTAAGATCTTCACGTTGAAGATTCTCAATAATCGCAAGCTCGAGCTTCACTCGCGCATCATCATTCCCTGAACGAATAATTGCTGGAACCTGCGTAATACCAGCAATTTTTGAAGCACGAAGTCTGCGCTCGCCGGCAATAAGCTCGTAGCTTACCAAAAGCCCACCGTCATCTTTGAGTGTTTCTCGACGAGTTACTACAAGCGGCTGAAGTACTCCATACTGACGTATTGAATCAGCCAAATCCTGTAACCTGTTATCATCAAAGTTATTACGAGGTTGGTATGGATTGGGGTCGATCTTTTCAACCTCAATCCAAAAAATTGAATTATCTCGAAAATTCGAATCTGGCATACCTATTTTCAGTATTATATATCATGCCAAAACAAAAGAAAAACCGCTCATTAATTGTGTTCTTCTCTCTTCTCAAGTACACTATGAACACCGCTGCTGGGGTGGCGGAATTGGTAGACGCGCACGACTCAAAATCGTGTGTCGAAAGGCATGCGGGTTCGATTCCCGCCCCCAGCACCAAAAATAGACCTGGGCTAGTATGGAGACGCATCACTCTTATACGTGGTGCTTTTTTCCATTTTCAAGAATAGAGCACTGAATCTTTGACAGAGAAAATACTTCTCTGTAATATATGAATATATGATAAAGTCATCATATAATAAAAAAAGCAGAGAAGCACATAATGACACGAGGTCAGTAATGAGAATACTGTCAAATATCAACCGCTACCATTTAATGAGTCTCCTTATTTCTACAAAGCGCAACCTGTGTGTCTATGAATTATCTGAGCATATTGGATTGTCGCAATCGGCAACCTCACACCAACTCGCCTACCTTGAAGCTCGAGGTGTTGTTAAAAGTATTCGAATCGGAAGAACAAAATGTTACTTCCCAACCCACACCAACCTTACAAAAAAAATTAGAACTGTAATTAATGCTTTAAAGTAACACTATGAAATATACACCTATCCTAATCTTGGTTCTTCTCTCCGGAGGTCTCGGTATATGGTATCTCGAGAGTAGGACATTCCCGATCCCAAACGGAGAGACCATCTCACTCGAAAAAGAAGAAAAGGTAACAAAAGAAGTTGCAGAAATAATTGAAAGTGAAAATCGATCTAACTCAAAGCCCACAATACAAAGTGAAAGGACTATTTCCATAACCGATGGAGTCAAACACACTATTCCACTTAACGAGATTCTCTCGGGAGGACCAGGTAAAGACGGCATCCCTTCAATTGATAACCCGGAGTTTATTGAAGCATCTGAGGCAGTATTCTTAAATGATGCGGATCCAGGACTTGGGCTTAGCATCAATGGAGAAAATCGCTTCTATCCATACCGCATTCTTGTCTGGCATGAGATCGTAAACGACACGGTTCTGGGTCAACCGGTACTGGTAACGTACTGCCCTCTTTGCGCTACGGGTATTGTGTTCGACCGTCGTGTCGATGGAGAGATAGAAGAATTTGGTGTGTCAGGCCGACTCTGGCAATCAAACCTATTAATGTATAACCGTGCAGCAAATGAGGATGAGGAATCTTTATGGTCGCAGGTACTCGGTGAAGCAGTTCTTGGAGCACATACCGGAAAAAGACTTCGCATTATACGATCTGACGTGGTTCGTTTTGGCGATTGGAGAGAGAAGTACCCCGATACGAAAGTGCTCTCAGAGAATACCGGCGCAACACAAGACTACCATCGTGATCCCTATGGTGATTATTATACCAGTGAATCAGTGTCATTCGGCGCATCGTTCAATGACACCCGGCTCCACCCAAAGGCGCTCGTGCATGGAATTGAAATAGATGGGAAATATAAAGCATACCACCATGACGCATTCTCGGGCACCGTTACTGACACATTCGCCCAAAAAAATATCGTGATCACAAAAACCGATTTGGGAGAAATCATGTTTACCGCAAACGGTGACGTGCTTCCTTCAATTCCTGGGTTTTGGTTCTCATGGCTCGCGGTACACCCAGAGACAGAACTATTTCGATAATGCGTAAATATATGAAGAAAAATACACAAAGCGGGTACGGCGCACCACTTGGAATTGTTGTTACCGGAGTACTTATTGCGGGTGCAATTGTCTTTGTGAATACCAATAGCGAGTATAGGCCGCACCGCAATAGCGATAACGAGGGATTCGTAAGCACACCACGGGTTAGTGAATTTAGAATGCCAAACGCTGGCGACCATATACGAGGAAATCCTCAAGCACCAATAAAAATTGTTGAGTTCAGTGATTTTGAGTGTCCCTTTTGTGCGCGCCTACACATAACTCTTGACCGAATCATTAAGGAAAATGAGGATGTGGCATGGATATACCGACACTTTCCTCTCACTACTCACGCGCGCGCGTTTTCCGCGGCCATTGCCTCTGAGTGTATTGCTCGTAGTGGTGGAAATAGTGATTTTTGGGATTTTACCGACACCGCGTTTAAAAATCAGAGAAAATTAGATAACGCTTTTTATACATCATTTGTTAATAGAGCTGAGATCGACTCCAACATATTTGCTACCTGTTTAAAAGATTCCGAAATCATAAAAGAAATTGAGCGTGATTTAACTGAAGTAGCTCTCATGGGAGGACGAGGTACACCACATGTCATCGTCGTTACCGAAGATAACCAACTCATCTCATTCAGTGGCGCATTACCATATGAGCAGATATTAGGTATTATTGAACGCGCACGAAACAATTAATATGAAAAAATTTCTCATTTTAGGCTTACTACTGTTAACCATCATTACCGGGGCATGGATTTTTTTGAGAGACCATCGCAATATCTCAACAAGGGTAACGACAAGTGATTTTGATGCTTTCTCTAACGCGTCACTTCTCAATTACCAAGGAAATGAGGTTTCGTTAGAAACATTCCGTGGTCAGCCACTCGTGATCAATAGTTGGGCGGTGTGGTGCCCTTTCTGTCGGAAAGAGCTCCCTGATTTTGCACAACTTCAAAAAGAATTCGCTGATGAAGTGGTTGTCATCGCTATTGATCGGCGAGAGTCTTTAGAGAAAGCAAAAAGCTATACCGATGAGCTCGGTATCACCGATGACATGGTCTTTCTACTTGATCCATCAGATTCATTTTATAAATCAATCGGCGGATTCTCTATGCCGGAGACGATATTTGTAAATAATAAAGGAGAGATTATGGTACATAAACGCGGACCCATGGAATTAGACGAGATGCGCGAACATACCAATAACCTTATTAAATAAATATATGATTGAACTTAGTATCGGATTTGTAATTGCCTCATTTTTCGCAGGAATCCTCACCTTTCTTGCACCATGCACCCTGCCGTTAGTGCCCGCGTATCTTGGATTTATTAGTGGTGTTGATCAGGAAGCGCTGAAGAATCCCCAGACTAGAAAAGTGGCGCGTCGAAAGATATTCTTAAACGGCCTTGCGTTTATCGTTGGGTTTTCTTTTATCTTTATCGCGTTTGGTATGCTTGCTGGTTTTGCCGGAACCGCGCTTGCGCCATACCGGATCTGGCTTGCGCGTATTGGAGGAATTCTGGTGATTCTTTTTGGTTTATTTATGCTCGGTGTATTCAAACTTTCTTTTTTTCAAAACTATAAACGAATTCCCATCCCTCAATGGTTGCACCTTGGCAAACCATCGAGCTCTTTCTTCATTGGTGGAACCTTCGCGCTTGGATGGACACCCTGTGTCGGCCCAATCCTTGCCTCTATTCTTTTGCTCGCGGGAACTTCTGGAACCGCGTTAGAAGGAGGGTTGATGCTCTCTATTTTCTCATTCGGACTCGCGATACCCTTTCTGATTATTGCCTTTACCTTCTCTCAGGCAACTAACTATATTGAAAGGATTTCAAAATACGTAACATGGGTTTCAATCATCGGGGGCATCTTCCTTATTCTTCTTGGGATTTTATTGGCAACTGACAACTTCGGGCTTACGATTCAATACGGGTACCAGCTCTTTGACTTTATCAATTACGAAAGACTCCTCGATTACTTATAAGCACACTCTCAACAATAAAACCAAATTGAAGCTATGAAGAAGATTGTCGTGATTGCGGGCCCAACCGCGATTGGAAAGAGTGAGCTCGGCGTCACTCTTTCCGAGAAATTTAATGGAGAGGTTGTCTCTGCCGACTCCCGTCAAATCTATCAGGGTCTTAATATAGGGACAGGGAAAATTACCGAAAAAGAGAGACGCGGAATACCACACCACCTCCTTGACCTCGTTTCCCCCCAGGAGACATGGAGTGCCGCGGAATACCAAAAACACGCGCACCACGCAATCGCGATGATTCACGCGAAGAAGCATACCCCGTTTATCGTGGGGGGTACCGGCTTCTATATCGATGCCGTACTTTTCAAACCATCCTTCCCTGAAGTGCCACCCAATAAGGAATACCGAGGCACGCTCCAACCGCTCCCCACAGAAGCGTTATATGATCTCTTGAAAGAAAGAGACCTGGTACGGGCAGAAAACATTGATCCTAAAAATCGTGTCCGCTTAATCCGGGCGCTTGAAGTAATACGGGCACTCGGCAAAGTCCCCCCGTTACCAGCTCGAGAGCCAATGTATGAAGCACTCATTATTGGTCTTACCCTTCCTATGAATGAATTACGCTTACGCATTAACGAGCGCCTCAAAGATCGACTGCAGGCAGGAATGATTGAAGAAGCACGCGAGCTCTATACTCATGGACTCTCCTGGGAACGGATGCGGGAGCTTGGCCTTGAGTATCGCGCAATGGCGGATTTCCTCACGCACAAGATTTCAAGAGAGGCAATGACACACCGACTGGAACAAGAAATCCTCACGTATGCTAAACGCCAAATGACCTGGTTTAAGCGAAATAAAAAAATACAATGGTTTAGCCCAGTGGCAGAAAAGACAATAAGTACTGAGGTTAAAAATTTCCTCTTAGAATAGAGAGCAGGCCCGGCGGGACTCGAACCCGCAGTCCTGGTTTTGGAGACCAGTGGTTTACCAATTAACCGACAGGCCTAAAGAAGGCACACTTACTATACCACAACTAATAGAGGGAAATAGACCTTATTTCTTTGTCTCTTTGTGGGAGGTGTTTTGCTTACACCAATTACAAAATTTTTTGAGCTCAATTTTCCGCTCAACTTTCTTTTTATTCTTTGAGCTCCAATAGTTAATACGCTTGCAGTTCCCACAGGCGAGTTTAATGAGTCGATCTTGAGACATATATATTTACGAAATTAACAGAGCAACTATACCGTGTGGGGCAAAAAAAGGCAACTCATGCTCGAAACGGCAATAAAAAAACCGCCCGGAGCATACTGCTCCAGGCGGGTGATTTAACTCAACTAACCCTTTTCACCTCTCGGGGGTTGAGGGTTGTAAAATCGACCGTTGTCAATTTCATCGAATCGAGGATCTTCCCAGAAGAACCCGATATGGTGTATTCCTGTATCAAGCAAGACAGGAAAGAATCCTTCTGCACTAGGCTCAAAAGAGACTCCCGTAGCTCCGGTGCGAAGATTACGAAACCATACACCAATCGCTTGTTCCTTATTTCGATCGATCCCTCGAACCAAAACCCGAGAAGACCGTTTCGTGATCGGAATCTCAGCAATTGGTGATACTCCCGGTCCATCAGAGGATCGTTCATACACCGTTATCTGGGATGGGTCCGATTGGAAAAGTTGGAAACCTTCTACAAAAACTGATCCATAGGTATCCATGGGAAGTTGTGAAATTTCCCCTCCATCCTCTAATCCAAACACTTGGGAGGTCTGGTCTTCATAGGTGACCAACACCTCACCCTGCTTTCCACTAAAATAGGTCGGAAAAAGGGTTGTCTTCTTATTTCCAACGTACTCAATTTTAAGCCATTGATCTAGGCGAATTAGTGACGGATCTCTACTCTCACGTTCAATAACTCGGATTGAATCGACTCCATCCGGAAGTTCAATTCGGACCTTCTGGTTTAATACGAGTGTGGTATGAAAGGCACCTTCAGGGATAGTAAATCCTCCCTGCTCGAGCGCTTTCAGTCGAAACGATTTAAACCCGTGGAACAAAAGCTCTCCTTGTTGGTTAGACAAAGAGACGTTCCAGTAGATTTCATCTTTCGTATTGCCTAAGGCAAAACGAAAGCGATTGCCCTCTATTACCTGATAGAGGTATCGCAACGAAACACCTTCTTTTCCTGGGGCGTAGGGAAGATGATAATAGGTCTTTCCATGCCCGTGACCAGTCATGCTCACTGCGTGAACACTAAAATGTATCCAGCGCACTTCTTGCACTGCGTAGGAACGCAGGAGGGAACGTGACATGGGTAAGTATGAGATCCTGCCATCGTCCGTGATATGATCGGCATCGCAAAATGCCGAAACCAACATGAGCCATCCGACAATGAGTGTTACAACGGTATTCTTCATTTCTCAGTCCTTTCGTTTTGTCTCTTATTTACACTATTCCAAGGTCGCCTGAAAATCAGTGACCACAATTTCGATTTCCGTCGGGGTCGATTTTTTTGCAGACTTCGGATGCTGATCTCGAAACTCCGTAACCGGAGTCAGTGCCTGAGGTTCTGGCGTTAGATTCATCATCACGACAGCGATGATGAACAAGATAGCGAGAATCGCTACTCCTTTTTTCATGATGAGTTGAGTATTGAGGTTTCAATGTACTATAGAAACAGACCGTAATGTCTATCCCTATTCTTCAATAATACCATATATAGTACTACTTTGTCAATAGCTCTGGTAAAACAAAAAACCACCGTTCGCTTTCGCTACGAGGCGGTCTTCTCTTACTTACTTGTTGTAATCTCCCTTTTGGTGCGCCGGGAGGGATTCGAACCCCCGTAGGCATAAGCCGCTTGATTTACAGTCAAGTGCGATTGACCACTCCGCCACCGACGCATTTCTATCTTTGAGAAACACTGCCTCCTATTCCTATTACGAAACACCTCTCAAAGGTGCCTCCATAAACACTCTCGAAAAGCATTATTCCAAAGAAGGGTATATTACGCAAGTATTTTTTCACCGCGCGACGCCTTTCCTCTGCGGGTACTCTTACGCTTTATCTCAAAGGTAAACTCATTATCTTTCATATCTACCACCACGGTACCCCCTCGAAGCATATTGTTCGAAATCATTAAAGAAGCGACGGGTGTCAAAATTTTTGACTGGATTAAACGTTTTAACGGGCGCGCGCCATAGTGTGGATCATATCCTTTTTGTGCTAAATGCGCGTACACCGCGGGAGTAACCTCTAATGAAATCTCTTTTGCTTCCAAGCGCTTTTTAATTGCATTGGTTTGGATTCCAACAATCTCCTGCATTGCTGCGGTGCTCAAAATATCAAAGATAATGATCTCATCTAAACGATTGAGAAATTCTGGTCGGAAATAGTCTTTAAGGCTTGCCATTACCTTCCCCTTCGCTTCATCATAATGCCGTGAGGTGTCATCGGCTTCTGACGTAGAAGGAACAAAGCCAAATCGCTCCATCTTGTCGATGTAATGTGCGCCGATATTTGAGGTCAGGATGATAATGGTGTTCTTAAAATTCGCAACCCGGCCTTTCGCGTCAGTTAATCGCCCATTATCAAGAACCTGCAATAAAATATTGAATACCTCCGGGTGCGCTTTCTCAATCTCATCAAAGAGAATCACCGAGTACGGCCGATGTCGAACAAGCTCGGTTAAATTTCCCCCTTCATCATAGCCAACATATCCAGCAGGAGAACCAATCATTTTTGAAATTGAATGTTTCTCCATGTACTCAGACATATCTACACGAACGAGCGCTTTTTCATCATCAAACATGAATTCCGCGAGCGCCTTGGTAAGTTCGGTCTTTCCCACACCCGTGGGACCTAAAAATAAGAAGGAGCCAATAGGTCGATCAGGATCTGCAATTCCTACACGAGAGCGTTTTACCGCATCAGCAATTCGTTTAATTGCGTCATCTTGACCGACAATGCGTTTCTTGAGCGCCTCTTCCATGCGCGAGAGCTTATTTGCCTCTTCTTCAAGCATACGAGTAACCGGAATTCCGGTCCAACGGGACACAATATCCGCAATATCTGTTTCAGTAATTTCTTCTTTAAGAATCCTTCGAGAACTTTGGAGTTTTCGTAAACGCTTGGTTTTAGTATCAAGCTCCTTCTCTAACGCAGGGATCCGGCCATAGCGAATCTCTGCTGCACGAGAGAGATCCGCGCGTGCCTCAGCGGCTTCTGCCTCATTACGAATCTCTTCAAGCTCTTTCTTGATTTCGCGAATTGAAGAAACCGTTTCCTTTTCATTCTTCCATTTAAGCTCGAGCTCCGAGGTTTTCTCGCGCAAATCTGCAATTTCTTTATCAATTTTTCGTATTCGCGCTTTTGCTTTTTTCCCATGAAGCGTTTCTGCCTCATTTTTTAATGCTTCTTTTTCAATTTCCAAACGCATAATCTTCCGGTGGGTATCCTCAAGCACTGGCGGCTTATTCTCCAGAGAAATTCGTAATGCTGATGCTGATTCATCAATTAAGTCCACTGCTTTATCAGGAAGAAAACGATCCGTGATATAGCGACTACTTAAATGCACGGCTGCAATAATCGCGTCATCAGTGATCCGCACTCCGTGATAAAGCTCATACTTTTCTTTAAGGCCACGCAAGATTGCCACCGCGTCATCAAGCGCTGGTTCATTCACGTGCACGGGTTGAAAGCGACGAGTAAGCGCCGGGTCTTTTTCAATATGCCGCTGATATTCCTTGAGTGTCGTGGCCCCAATAACTCGCAAATCCCCTCGCGCAAGCGCGGGCTTCAACATATTCGACGCATCCATCGCACCTTCCGCGGCACCCGCGCCCACAATCGTATGGATCTCATCAATAAAGAGAATCACTTTGCCGTCGGAGCGTTCAATTTCTTTCATGATGCTCTTCAAGCGCTCTTCAAACTCTCCTCGATACTTGGTTCCCGCAATCAAGAGTCCCATATCAAGGGAGACCAATTCTTTCTCTTTGAGTGACTCTGGTACATCTCCAGACGCAATACGAACGGCTAACCCTTCAGCAATAGCTGTCTTTCCAACACCAGCCTCACCGATCAGAATTGGATTATTCTTGGTACGACGAGAAAGAATCTGGATAATTCGAGAAATTTCAGTATCCCGCCCAATGACAGGATCGAGCTTATTTTCTTTAGCAAGTAGGGTTAAGTTTCTGGTGTATTTTGAGAGCGAGCGATATTTCTTCTGTGACCCTCCTTGTGTTCCTGAATGCTTGCGCAATTCTTGGAGCACGCGTAACACAGTATCTCTTCCAAGCTTAAAGCGCGCTAAAATATCACGAGCGGTTCCGGGAGTTTCAATGATACCGAGAAAAAGGTGCTCCGTAGAAACAAACTCGTCATGGAGTTGCGCGGTAATCCGCGCAGCGCTTTCAAGCACCTGCGCAAATTCTGGGGTCAGATAAATTTGATATGAAGGGGACAATACCGACCCTGACTCAGGACTCTCAATTGCTTCAAGTAATGAATCAGTCAAAAGCATTGAATCAACCTCAAGCTTATCGAGGATCGAGGCAACCATGCTCTCTTCCTGCAGAATGAGCGCGGTCAACAGGTGTACTGGATTCACGTGATTTTGCCCACGCTCAATTGCCAGCTCATGCGCTTTGCGTACTGCTTCTTTTGCTTTAGTGGTAAAGTTTTGAAATGGTGGCATACGGGTATAAAAGTATTATATAACACACAGATATATAATACAGATTATTTTTAATAACGTCAATATTGCGGAGGATTACATTCGCACATTAACGAGTTGCTGGTTTCGCTTCACTGTTTGTTGAAACGGAACGCGTGGTGAGTGGAGTATAGAGGTGCGTGGTTCCTACTTTTTCAGTATGAATGCCAATTGCTTCACCAAACATCGTAATTAAAAGTCCGCCATATAATTCATCAGAGGGGGCCACATCAGCTTGAATCGCACTAATCACCCTTTGACCTCCCGTGCCTTGAGCGCCACCGCTTAGTGTCGTAGAAGCGTTTGTATTGTCCTCTTCATAGATAACACTTGAAAGTGTGCCGACTGCAACCACATCCCTGGTCCCTCCGCCAAGCGCGATCACGGTTTGTCCCAATTTAGGCAAGGTATCTTTTCCGATAGGAGTAATAGGGCGTAATGCGGGCTTAAATTCTTTACTTTCGGATCCTGGATTTAAGATGAGTAACGACAGCGCATCCATAACTGAGTGTACGGCGGCCTCATAGCGTCTACCATCGGACAACACGACGTCATAGACCCCATCGGCATCAATAATTTCACTGCTCGTTACTACTAATCCATCTTTTGAAAAGATGGCGCCAAGTCCAATCAGGATATCTTTCTCGAGAGCTTGAGATGTGTTTTTTTCAAAAATACGGACCACGCTTGGTGCGCCACTTGCAATAGAATCCGTGATTAAATCATTTTCATTCACCACGACCGTCACCTCTTTTGTAATCACACTTGCTCCTTGGGAGTTTGGATCTGGCACCACGCGTTCAACCGTTCGCTCTACGACACGATTGATAGTCTGGGTGACTGATGGTGGCACCTGCTCCATCAGAGAAACCGTTACGATACCCGTTGCGATTGAAGTTACAAAACTTACCAGAAGGGTAAGTAGTATAATCTGGTGCTTAGTAAGATTCTCCATATCATTATGATACGAAAAAAAAATACGTCTCGCAAGAAATCTACTCCTTCATTAGAGCGACAAGCGTCGAGAGAAATGTTTCGATCATATCTTGAGAGAAATCCGGTCCAAACGTAATACGTAACGTGCTTTCACTCTCCCCAGGCGCTCCTCCGAGCGCCTGAACCACATACGAAGCTACCTCCCCATCGAGGCAATTGCTTTTTGTCGCACATGCGATTCCACGCTGATCAAGTTTTACCGCTAAAAATTCGGTATCAATGCCCGGAAGTGAAATGTGCACATTATTGGGAAGCCGATATTCCTGACTTCCGTTGATGAGCGCCCCCGGGACATCATCAACAATACGACGAAACAAGTATGTTTGAAGCTTCTTAAGTTTATTCCGATGATCTTCCCGTTCCATATCCAAAAGTTCGAGCGCCTTTGCGAAACCAGCAATGAGTGGAGGATTGTGTGTACCTGGGCGCAAACCACGCTCTTGACCTCCTCCGTAGAATAGTGGAGCAAGGAGGACCCCATGCTTCACGTAGAGCGCTCCGATTCCTTTTGGACCAGAAAGTTTCTGCGCGTCGACGGTCATCAAATCAACACCGAGCGCATGTGGAGAAAGTTTCTCAAAAAAAGGAGCTTGTCCGAGATCGGTGTGCACCAAGAGATGCTTCGGCCCGTGAGTTTTTACTTGATGTGCAATTTCCCGAATTGGCTCAATAACGCCGATCTCATTATTTGCATACATAATTGAAACCAAAACCGTCTTATCCGTAAGGTGCCGAACTACCTCCTTTGGATCAACCCGGCCATCGGACCGAACCGAGACCTCGCTCACCTCCACCCCGCGAGCTTTAAGCATTCGTATTGGTTCACGAACTGAAGCGTGCTCAATCGCGCTCGTAATAATGTGCATATCGTTAAGTGCCACTCCGCTCTCTTGTCGCGCTCGCACCGCACCTAAAATAGCGAGGTTGTTTGATTCAGTCCCCCCGCTGGTAAAAACAATCTCTTCAGTACGCACACCGAATGACCGCGCAATCCTCTGGCGCGCCCCTTCACACACTTCTTTTGCGCGAAGCCCCTCTTCATAAGGCGCGAGGGCGTTTCCATACACACGCTCTAAGAGTTGAGATACCTCTTTCACCACGCGAGGATCAACTGGTGTTGCTCCCGCAAAATCAAGATATATTCTTTTCATTATCGCTATAAAAGCACACCTTATCACCTCAACGCAAACACAACAAAAATATGGGGCAAAATAAACGGCTTCACAAAACACCCCCAAAAAGGTATAATCGCTTTCGTGTAGCTTCCACTCATATCAGCTTAAACGCGTATGAATTTTTCTATAGAAATAGCGATACAAATACTTTTTGGGATAGTGCTGATACTAAGTATTGCGTTTCTATTCCTACTACACCGAATTAATAAGCTCTTTCTGGGTACGAAAAAAAATGACCTCGAAAAAACACTCGACTACATCCGAAAAGAACTCGAGGCGCACCACACTTTCCGCGATGAAATGCAAGCATACTTAACTACGGTTGAGAAACGCCTTAAGAAAAGCACACAGGGCATTGCAACCATTCGCTTTAACCCTTTTAAAGGTAATGGTGGCGGTGGAAATCAGAGTTTTGCAACATGCTATCTCAATGAACATGGCGATGGGGTTGTGCTTTCGAGTCTGTATTCTCGAGATCGGGTAAGCGTCTTCGCAAAAGAGATTAAAAAATTTTCTTCCTCGTACGAACTTACCGAAGAAGAACAAAAAGCAATTAACGAGGCAAAACAAAACATGAGGCTCCTTGCTCATTAACCCCATGAACCATCTATACCTTACACACCATGACGAAAGAAAAAACACACAACGCAATACCGCGGCCTCCCGTTGTTGCCATTATGGGGCATATCGATCATGGCAAATCAACACTTCTCGACTATATCCGCAAAACCAAAATAACCGAACATGAAGCGGGTGGTATTACGCAACACATTGCTGCATACGAAGTCATCCATCTCAATGACGAAGGAAAAGAGAGAAAGATAACATTCCTTGATACCCCAGGGCACGAAGCCTTTGCCGCCATGCGATCACGCGGTGCGCATGCCTCTGATATCGTCATTCTGGTTATTGCAGCTGATGATGGGGTTAAGCCACAGACACTCGAGGCGCACAAAGCGATTCTTGAAAGCAATACACCGCATATTGTTGCCATTACTAAAATAGACAAACCTGGAGCTGATCCGGATCGGGTTAAATATTCACTCGCTGAACACGGAATTTTTATTGAAGGGCTTGGTGGCAGCGTACCAGTGGTTACCCTTTCATCAAAAACCGGTGAGGGTGTAAAAGAGCTTCTTTCTATGATCCTTCTTGTCGCCGACCTTGAGGAACTTACCGGAAACCCAGAGAAACCCGCAGAAGGAGTGGTTATTGAAACCAACTGTGATCCCAAAAAAGGAATTGCCGCGACACTCATCATTAAAGACGGAACACTCGCCCAAGGAATGGCGGTAGTTTCCCAGCATGCAGTTGCACCCGTTCGTGTCATGGAGGATTTTCTTGGAAAGAAAATTACGAGCGCTACCTTTTCAAACCCAATACAGCTTACTGGTTTTAATATGTCTCCAGAAGTAGGAAACATGTTCTACTCCTTCCAAAACAAAAAAGAAGCCGAGCGATACGCGGCAGAACACAAAGACACGCTTCTTACACAACAGAAAACGGAGACCCCATCCGAAGGAGACACTGTTGCGGTTCCGCTTATCTTAAAAACTGATACCCGAGGAAGCATTGAAGCGATAAAACACCAGATACAAAAGATTACCCTTGAAAAGGTTACCTTCTCTATTCTCGCGGAAGGAGTGGGTACCATTACTGAAAATGATATCAAGCACGCGGGCGCGGATAGCACGGCGGTAGTCATTGGGTTTAATGTAAAAATTGATGCTTCAGCACGAGCTGCGGCGGAACGCCAGCGTATCCAGATTGAGACATTTGATATCATCTACCGGCTTACCGAATTTCTAGAAAAACTCGCTTCAGAGCGAACCCCTCGGCACGAGGTCGAGGAGACATTGGGAAGCGCCAAAATTTTGAAATGCTTCAGTAAAGCAAAAGACCAGCAAGTGCTTGGGGCAAAACTCATCTCTGGAACTATTGAGGTTAATGCACCGATTAAAATTTTGCGGCGCGCCATTGAAATTGGGAGGGGATCCGTTACTGAACTCCAAGAACAGAAAGCGCGAGCAACCTCAGTCCATGAATCAGGCACTGAATTCGGAATGAAAATACATGCTAAAATAGAGATTGCAACAGGAGACGTCATTGAAGCAGTACGTACTGTTGTAAAATAGAGGCTATGAGCTTTACCCACGCACGAAGCCAAGAAGTAATCCGCGAAGCCGCCGCTACGTTCTTCCAACGGGAATCAAGTGGCCAATCGCTTATTACGGTAACCCGCGTCGTACTTTCAGACGACCTCGCTCAAGGAACGATCTTTGTGAGCGTCTTTCCTAATACTTACGAAGAAAAAGTAGAGGCATTCCTTAATCGACGACGTCGAGATCTACAGGCATATCTTAAAAAACATAGCAAGCTCGTCCGTATCCCCCACTTCACGGTTATGGTTGACGCTGGAGAAAAGAACCGACAGAATATTGAAAGCCTCAGCAACGAAGATACACAGGCCACGTAGCCAAGTGGTAAGGCAGAGCTCTGCAAAAGCTCTACACGCGAGTTCGATTCTCGCCGTGGCCTCACGAAATTTTCGTCATAGATACATTTCGTTAATACAAGCCCGGGTGGCGGAATTGGTAGACGCGCTCGACTTAAGATCGAGTTCCGTAAGGAGTGTGGGTTCGATTCCCACCTCGGGCACCACGATAAAAGTAGAAAAAGCTCTGTAATATGGTACAGTAAGAGTTTGAAAAACCGCCCATAGCTCAGTTGGTAGAGCAGTCGCCTCTTAAGCGAACGGTCCCAGGTTCGAGCCCTGGTGGGCGGACACGCAGGTATTCGCGCAGAGCAGGTAACCTGCGTTACCTGTGTTAGGGCGAAAAAGAACTTTCATTATTGAAACGAGCGCAAGAGCTTCAATCGAAAGTTACCAGCGAGTGTAGCTCGAGAGCCTGGTGGGAGGACACGAGCGAAGAGAGAATTACAGGAACAAAGTACTTTGCTTATACGAGGGCGAGTGGCGGAATTGGTAGACGCGCACGGCTTAGGACCGTGTTCCGTAAGGAGTGAGAGTTCAAGTCTCTCCTCGCCCACCATACATGTTTTTTACAGGACAATAATGGGCGAGTGGCGGAATTGGTAGACGCGTGCGCTTCAGAGGCGTATGGAGCAATCCGTGAGAGTTCAAGTCTCTCCTCGCCCACTTGAGTGACTGTTCTTTTGGGGCGAGGAGAAAGCGGATTTATCTGCTTTCGTAGAGACTTGAAAAGCGGAGCCATCCTGAGCGAACGGAGTGAGTCGAAGGAGGCGAGCTGGGGTCGAGAGTCCCGAAGCAAAGCGAGGGAACTCGTGACCAAGTCTCTCCTCGCCCACCAGACTCATCTATCGTAGATATTGACTTTTTGATATAATATGCTATAGTTAATGGTAGAGCTCCTTTTAAGAGAAAGGTGCGAGGGGTAAATAACAAACGAAAGGAATGAAGCGATGAAGATACTGGTTGTGGACGATCAAGAGATGCTACGAAAATCGGTACTGGCGCTACTTCAGTTTATTATCAAAAGGGAGGAAGTTCGTATACCCTCAGATGTTACTATTCTTGAATCACAAAATGGGCACGAAGCATTCATGCTGTGGGAAGAACACCGTGATTCAATCCAGATTATCATTACCGATTATCACATGCCGGTCCTCAACGGTGAAGGGCTCATCGAAAAGGTGAGGGCCGCATGTGGAGGAGGTGGACCACTCATCATTCTCTTGAGTGGTGGTGGAATCATTTCAAACTCTAAGGCAGATGTGTTCATCCAAAAGCCCTTTACCGCTGCCGACTTGGTGAGAGGATTTGAAAAACTCGGCCAATTACACGGAACGGGAACCGAGGGATAACATTCTCACCTTCTCCACGCACAAACCTGACATACTCTGTATGTCAGGTTTTTTCTTACCATAAGCCAAAACTGATACTTGACTTTTATATATTTTTATGCTATCATATATATAGATGTAGTTTAACAAAAACAGAAGGAATAAAAATGGCAGATGTAAATCAGCAAGCACAGGATGCGCGTAATAGAATTGATGCTATCAGTGTTACTCCAATCTTTACGATTGTCGTGGGCACTATCTTCAATCTTCTTTTACTCTTACTCTGGTTTTGGCTGCTCTCGTATCTTAAAGCACTCAACCTATTCAGTATCCTGATCCTGTTAGTCAGCGGGGTCTCGCTTTACTATTTCGGCATCTACGGGCTCAATACCATAGATGTCGGGTTTCGCGGGGTGCCATTGATTCTCGGGAAAAGAGTACGGCCATGGTCGTGGTTAGTAAACGAAGGAACCACCTGGCTCCTTCCCCCACCTCTTATGGGAATTGAAATCATTGATCTGCGAGAACAAACATCCGCGATTGAGGAATTCGAATTCCTCGTACGTAGAAAAGATGATCCTGAAGGACAAAGCGCAAACATGTTGGTCAGTGCCGGCGTCCAATGGATGATCTTTGACCCGTGGAGAATCCTCTCTACAGGGGAAGCTGTGGTAGCAGAAGGATTTCATCTTGCGATCATCAGCTCGGTACGCCGAGTTGCAACTACTGCAAATCCGGTCGAATTTCTTCTCATGCGAGAAAAGCTCGGAGAAGAAATTATTGACGGCATTGGCAACCAAACTGCGCGATGGGGCGCCCTTACACTCAACGTGAATGTGCCCTATATTACCTTTGCAAACGAGGATACTCGTAATGCATTTGAACGTGCGGCAACTGAAGCGCGCGAACGGGAAGGCGAAATTCTTGAACGAGATTTCGTTATTGAAAGCATTAACAAAATCTCTAAAGAGAATGGAGTAACGCCAGAAATAGCGGCCTACATCTTCCTGACTGAACGGGAGAAGATGAAGCAAGAACGTATCATCATCGATGGCCCCGATTCATTAATCGGTGCCGCTGCAACCTTTCGACGCAACCAAGGAAATACTCAAAATTAGGAGGGGTTATGGCAGAACGAAAAATCCCCGATCTCACAAAAAAACCATCGGTAAAAAAACCGACACTTCCTAAGTGGGCGATCAGGACATTCTTTATTGTCTTGATACTTATCGGCATTACGACAATACTCCCTTCATGCGAAGATGTAATGAAGCAAAGTGGAAACACCTCCACACCAAAAACAACCAGTGCTCCCCAGTATGAACTCTCATGGGTGAAACCACCTGAGGTAGCAGGAAATGTGCCTCAGCAACGCGAAGCAAAAATCCCTGTTACTGTGATTCGAAATGATGAATTCGTATTCGAGATAGTCTACTCTTATCGCCATGAGGGGAAGTCTGGAAAAGGAAGAATGTTCTGGGACAAAACCAGATCCGCATATGGGGAATACACGCTCTCGAACCATCCTGAACTGGGAACTGGAGAATGGTACTTAAAACCAGATCCTTCATCAGTACATGGTGTTCAGTGGGTTGGGGGGATACGAAATTCAAACAGCAAAGGGGCGTGGTCTACCCTCATCCTCAAACAAACCAACTAACACTGTTCTTTACACAAAACCGCTATGGTACACATAGCGGTTTTCTTTTGCTTGATTTGAGGGGTGAGATATGTTTGTATCAAGCGAGAGTGGTTCTAGAGTATACCTTGAAAATACCGTTATGAATGAATTACCTAATGATGTGTTTGCTACCATCCGGAAGACCTGTATTCGTGTGGTTATCATACTGATCCTTGTATGGATTGCTGCTTCCTTTGTTTCGGGATTTAAAGCCCTACAGAAAGAGCACGCCGTGGTACAGGAACGTCCTCGGTATGAGCTTTCGTGGGTGAAGCCGCCGGGGGTTGAGGGGTATAACCCAAAACAAACTGAAAAACGATTTGAAGTATACGTGATCAGAAATGATGACTTTGTATTTGAAATCGTCTCTGCAGAAGAAGGTCGTCAAAATGACCGGATGTTTTGGGATAGGGTAAAAAACCCAAAATTTGGCAGGTATGTTCAACACAGGCCAAACAAAAGTACCGGTCAGTGGTATTTATTACCTGATACCAAATCGGCATACAAACGCTGGGTTGGAAAAATGAAGGCTGACGGGGCATCAGAGGAAGAATCGGTTACTTTAATTCTTGAAGTAATAGACTGAAAGAATTCTTTACAGAAAACCACCGCGCTTGACGTGCTGGTTTCTTTTTTTATTTACCCTCAACCTAAAACGGGAGTGGGATGCCAAAAGTACCAAGCACAATCCCTAAAATCCCCCACACAGAGACCATCACAAACATACCAATAACTCCCCATACTAAATGCCGCTTCCCTGCATCACGCCGTTCTTCATTTTCCATTCCTCCAATAAATTCAACAATCCCCCAGAAAAAGACAAGTAATGCAACCACAAAGAGAAGGAGAATCGCTGGGTTGATAATGACCTCAATGAACCTTCCGACAATAGGTGGCGGAGCCGCACGTAGCGCTTCATCAAACATGAAGCGCTCTTATTGGAATGCGTTCGGATTTACTGCGGGAGTTGGCGCGGTGCCTCCTACTCCAATTCCAAGCGCGCTACTAATGAAGGCTACAATACCCCAAATAGCTACCATGACAAAGAGGGCAATAATCCCCCAGAACATGATATTTTTTCCTTTGGTTTTCTTCTCTTCATCGCCTGCAGAAAAGATAAAGACAGCAAGCCCCCAAAAGAAGGCGAGCAACCCAAGCGTAAGCACAATTGGGATAAGGGAGTCGATGATGCTTCCAAGGGATTGCACCAATGATTGGATATTATTGAGGTCTGGATTGGTACCAGTAGATACCGATACGTTGGTTTGCGCAAGTGTAATAACTGGCGTAAGCACCAACCCTCCCATAACGAGGCCCTTATAAAACGACTTCATAATATTAATGAATAATTTAAATTACTATGAATAAAAATAGCACGACCAACTAACCCCCTAATCATAGCGGAAACAGATTTCCTAAACAACATACGCTGTGGATAGGCTAAAAACCAAGTGAACTTCTAAAAAAGATGATGATTCCCCAAATGGCTACCATGGTAAAAAGCGCGATTGAACCCCAAAACATAATCTGCTTCCCGTGCTCTTTGGCACCTACATCCCCCGCGTGGAAGATAAAGCGCGCCAACCCCCAAAGGAAGACGAGGAGCGCTAATGCAACCACCACCGGAATCATACTCTGAACGAGCCCAACTACAATCCCTACCAGTTCAGAAAAGCTTTGAGGAGTATTTCCCATAGAAATTAATTTGTGAGCTCGTTTACTGTACCGCCAATCACTTCAGCAATAACCCATGATCCGAGAAGAATAGCCGTGCCAATAATAGCCCAAAAAAATGCCGTTCGCGCTCGTTGGAGCTTCTCTACATTGCCACGCGCGGTAACAAAAAGAAAACCGGTATAAATGATAATTAATACCGCAATTGGCGTGCCGATTGGTATCACGATATCCCGCAAAATTTTTTCGACAAGCTCTTGGAGTGAATCGATATTGCCAGCGAGTGGGCTTTGGATGGTCGTCGGTGATTGTTCTCCAGGGAAAGGGGGTTGCGCCCCAACTACTTGTGGCAAGATCATCAATAATAGGACAAACATCACGACGAGTGCCCGAGGATACCGATAAAAAAAGTGTGTCATAAAATAATTTAAGATTAGCTCATGCGATTTTCCGAAAATCCAATAAAGAAAGGGATCACATCGGGATTTCCGAGGGCAACAAGAATGGTTTTCACGATAAGCACCGCGGAAAGCACCACTAAAAGCCCGATACCCACCTTCTTAAATATCTCATGGGTCTCTTGAATACGCCACGTATCTCCGCCCGCGGTAAGGTATCGAAATCCCGCCCACGCAAACATGATTGCCGCAATCGGCATTGCAATAAGTATGGCAAAATCAAGCAGGTTATTGACCAACATGAGAAGCGCGTTAAAGTCACAGGGAGATTCTTTAGTTCCGTTGCACGGCACGAGCCCTGTTTGCGCGCGCGCACTATACGGAAGAAAAAGGAGAAATAAAATAGAGAAATATCTCATAATGCTACTGCAATAAGCGGCGGAGCGCCTCATGCGCGCGCAATACTGCCTGGTTAATACGCGCGCTTCCTGAAGACGCGCTCTCAATCATCTCTTGAAAGACACTGTCGCTTTCTTGTGGGTTCGGGTCAAGCCATGCGCGCGCGATAATTGCCGCGCGGAAAAAACTTGCACGAAACGGATCAGTGGGGGTCTCAGCGAGAAGCGCGCGGCGCGCGGGTGCGAATGTGCTGTAGGTAGTAAACAGCGTGCCTGCTTCAGGGCTCGTAAAGACCTGCGCTGCAGTAAACGCGCCCGAAGGGTTTGGTGCGGAACGAAGCACTGAAAACGCATGGAATTTTCCAAAACCACGAGCACTGTCAGCACCCTGCGTGCGCGGTATCTCGGCAACATCAAAATTAAGATTCGGATTTGCTTCATGGAGCCCGAGCACATCACTCCCTAGGCCAAAATAGATTCCGAGCTTCCCCGCGAGAAACATTTCGCGAGAGGGACGAAGCGCGCGATTCCAGGAATACACCAACTGATTGGGGTTTGAAAAATCGGTATAAAAGATAAGCGCCGCTTCTGCAGGAATAGGGGATTTATTAAATGAGTTTCCCAATACGCTGGTAAGACCCTGGGAAGTTCGAGAAACAATAGGGTTGCCACCGGCAAGCAAGAGGTGCGCGAAAATTTCTTTTGCGTGGGTAATATTTCTCCATTCCCCAAGCGCGATGGCGGAAGTAGTAATGACTCCCTGAGTTTGAATCGTCATCTCTCGAGCCAGCAATTTTACTTCTTCCCAGGTAGTAGGCGGTAATGTTTTTCGTGCATTCGCAAATAAATCTCGATTCCAATACATCACCAACGGGTCTACCACAAATGGGAGCCCTATAATACCTTGCGGAGAAAGATAAATTTCGCTTCCTTCAATAAAATCATCACGAAAATCACGCTCACTTAAATAATCATAGGGGATCATAGAAACCTTATCTTCAAATCGAAGGATGAGCTCGCTCGGCAAAAGGGCGACATCCGGGCTCCTCCCGCTCGCGATTGCTTCAACAAGCTCTTGGTCAAAAGCTTCGGGCTGTTTTTCAACATAGGTTACCTCAAACCCTTCAAACTGTTGGCGAAGTGTCGCAACAAAAGGGCCCATCATCTCCTGTGGTAGAGTTCCCCATACCACCACGGCACCATTTGTATTTCCAAATGCCGCGGTATCTCCACCTCGAAAAGTCGCAATAACGATCATGCCCAATACGGCAAACGCAATTATTACAACCGTAAAAATAATACGAAAGGTGCTCATGGTTTTTTCACAATAAATCCATAATGATGCTCACCCGGGTTTGAAAGGCTCCGTACAAAAGAAAAACCGTTACGTTCAAATAACGCGCGCGCATCGGCTTCAGCAATTACTTGTTCGGGGCGTGGCCCAACACCTCCAAAAGACCCGCTCCATTCAACAATGAGCGCCTCGCCATGCGGGCGAAGAATTCGAAAAGCCTCTCGAGTAAATAGCTCGTGGTTTTCGAGCTGAAATAAAATATTTGACACAATGACTCGATCAACCGAATTATCTCGGAGCTTGCTTCCTCCGATTTCTTCCAAATCACCCCAGATCACTTCAATGGTATAAATCCCTTCTTTGGAAGCCGTATTCTTAATACGGGTTAAAAGCTCCTTCTGCACTTCAACCGCATACACACGACCCGTTTCTCCTACCGCGCGAGCTGCGGCGAGCGCATAAAACCCTGACCCAGCACCAAGGTCAGCCACGATCATTCCCGGCTCGAGCCCAAATGTGGCAATATTATCTCTTGGTTGCGCAAATGGCATACCATTAGTATATCGCGAACTCCGTGCTATGAAAATAATTTTATCACCAGGAAGCGAGAGGGGGCTTCAGAAGCTAGATACACACAACACAAGCGATGTGATCATGGGCACGCAAGCGCATTACTCGCACACCTTGGGTTTGTCTTCCAAGCGATGGAATGTCTTTAATGGATAAGCGAATCACTTGTCCTTTCTTTGACATGGCGACGATCTCCGCATACTCGGCCGTAATGACCTCACCAGAAACCAGCGCGCCTGTCTTAGAAGTGAGCTTTGCGGTCAAAATTCCTGAGCCGCCACGCTTCTGTACCTTATACTCAGAAAGAGATGTCTGCTTACCATAGCCTTGTTCGCTCACCACAAGGAGTGTTGAATCCCCTACACTCTTCTTAATGACATCAGCACCAATAATCGTATCTCCTGAGGCAAGATTCATGCCTCGCACTCCGGCGGCGCTTCGCCCCATATCTCGTACGTCCTGAGCACTAAAGCGTATTGATCGCCCTTTTTTCGTAATTAAAATGATATCATCGGAGGCTTCCACAAAAAGTGAGTTGATTAGACGATCTCCGGGAGAGAGTTTAATGGCGATAATTCCCGAACTTCGAACATCGAAGAAATTTTTTGCCATGACTCGTTTTACCACCCCTCGTTCGGTTACCATAAACAGTGAGGATGAGGTGTTACGAACATCACGAGGCATTGCAACCACTGAATTAATTTTTTCATCACCTGAAAGCGCGAGGAAATTCATTAATGATTTACCTTTGGTGGTACGTTTCCCTTGCGGAATTTCATACATCTTAATCTGATATACTTTTCCCCGATCGGTAAAGAAAAGTAAGTTGCTATGCGTCTTGGTAGTAAGGATACGGGTGATAAAATCTTCTTCTTTGGTATTCAAATCAACCACACCGACCCCACCACGCTTTTGGATACGATACTCGCTTGGGTCAGTACGCTTTACATATCCGCCTTGTGTCATCACAAGCACACTCTCATCATCAGGGATTAAGTCTTCATCAGAAATCTGTTTTACTCCATGGGAGATAACCATAGTCTTTCGATCATCCCCATATTTTTCTTTAATTTCGGCAAGTTCGCCTTTCACCACTTTCTCAATCTCTCGGTCGCTCGCAAGAATTGCCTTGAGTTTTTTAATCAATGCGCGAACCTGCTCAAGCTCTTCTTCAACCTTCTTTCGTTCAAGCCCCGCGAGTTTTTGCAAACGCATTTCAAGAATGGCTGTTGCTTGTCGATCTGAAAAACGGAACTCTTTCATCAATTCTTTGTGCGCGGTAGGCGCGTCCTTTGCGGCTCGAATCAGCTTAATAATCTTATCAATATGATCGAGCGCTTTCTTCAAACCGCTCAGAATATGCTCTCGATCTTCAGCCTTTCGCAAATCGAACTGGGTGCGTTTTGTAATTACTTCAATCCGATGACGAATAAAGGCTTCAAGGAGGGATTTGAGCGAAAGTGTTTGTGGCACGTCATCAACCAGCCCAACCATATTAAAATGGAAGGTCTCTTCGAGTTGTGTGTGCTTATAGAGGGCGTTTAATACTTTCTGGGGATGCGCAGTTTGTTTGAGATCAATGACAACTCGAATTTCTCGGGTCGACTCATCACGCAAATCCTTAATTCCCTCAACTTTTTTATCTCGTACCAAGTCTGCAATAGTAGTAATGAGGTCTGCCTTGTTAACTCGATATGGAAGGGAAGTAATCACAATTTGAGATCCACCCCGTGCTTCACTAATATCCGCTGCCCCGCGCATTACGACGCCGCCCTTTCCGTTTGCATACGCGTGATGAATGTCTTTTTCATTAAAAATCATCCCCCCTGTCGGAAAATCAGGCCCTGTCACATACTTCAAGAGATCCTCAGTGGATGCTTTTGGGTGATCAATCAGATGAACCGTGGCATCAATGACCTCCCGAAGGTTATGTGGCGGAATGTTAGTCGCCATGCCGACCGCAATACCAAGCGTTCCATTAAGCAGAAGATTGGGGACCGCCGCAGGAAGCACAATGGGTTCTTCACGGGTACCTTCGTAGTTCGGCCGCCAATCAACCGTCTCCTTTTCGAGATCACGAAGCAATTCTCCCGCGACACGAGAAAGTTTAGCTTCGGTATAACGCATGGCCGCAGGAGGATCACCATCAACCGAACCAAAGTTACCCTGCCCAGCAACCAGCGGGTACCGCATACTAAAATCTTGCGCCAAATTTACCAATGCGCCATAGACGTTTGACTCACCATGTGGATGGTAATTTCCTGAAGTATCACCTGCGATCTTAGCGCATTTACGAAACTTGGCGGTATGCGCAAGACCAAGCTCATGCATCACAAAGAGAATTCGCCGCTGAACGGGCTTGAGCCCATCGCGCACATCTGGGAGAGCCCGCGAGGTAATTACTGACATCGCGTAATCAAGATACGATTCCCGCATCTCACTCGTGATACTGCGTGCAATAACCGCGCCTTCGCGTCTATTTGAAGATGATTCCTGCGAATCGTTATGCTTGCGTGATGCCATAGATAACCCTTATTTTAACACACTTTTCACCACAATAAAAGTGCTTGAGAAGCCCTTCTAGAGCCCTCGATCGCGGAAAAGTACCACCGCGTCAATCAATCGGTTAATTGAAGTTTGAGCATCTCCAATGAGCGCGCGAGTATGATCAAATGCAGTAGAAATTTTTCCTGTTTCTTGAGAAGGGGAAACCTCTCTCGCATCGTTAAAAAAACGATTTTCTGAAACAGCTGCTTCCTGTCGCGATCCGGGTGAAGCATTCTGATACGAGTAGTTATTAGAAAATGCCCGTTCTGCTAAAAACCACATCCCCAACACCATAAGGGTTAACACAACCGTAAGCGCAATATGCACCATGCGCCGTTTTTGTTCAGACCCTTGCTGAAGTCTGGTAATAATAGACATAGAAGTTATGAGAGTGAGGTAAGTACCACGATCTCTCCACCCTTACTCTCGAGATCTCTTCGCTTAACGGTTAATTTCTCAACCGGCTCGCTAGTGGTTACTCCACCCTCTTTCTTAAATGCATCGAGCGCGCTCTTGCCTTCGAAAAAAATCGGAACAATAATCTTAGGCTCCAACGAAACACTCAGCTTATATGCCACTTGAGAAGAAAGCACTCCTTCGCCACCAATAGGGACAAACAGAATATCAACCGCATCAAGCGCTTCTTTCGTTTTTCCTTCAAGTGCCGGATCTTCAAGCGCACCAAGAAAACAAAGATTCATACCTTCCAGAGAAACTGCGTAAATGGTATTCATGATCTCTTTCCCACCATAATGAGAAACTCCTGGAAAACCCTTGATAAAGACTCCCTTTACTTCATACTCACCCGGACCTTGTATCAAAAAAGGTTCCTTCCCCCCATAGGCAAGCTGGGGAACACCATTACAGTCGGGGTGGTCGAGAGAGACAATCCCAATATCAGCCCCAAATTTAGGACTTCTATGTTTTGATTCTTTTGCAATAGGATTCACCGCGATCGTAATATCGCTAAATTGAACCTTCACAAAACCAACACCGTGATAGGTAATCACCATTAAGGCGCATCATAGCATAAAACAGAAGAAAAAACAGTCTATTCACTCTCGTATACCTATAGACAAACTAGAAAAGATTGGGTATACTTATTCACTCTTATTTACCATGCTCGCAAGGTAACCCCTGCGCACGCTTACGTTTTAAGCAACCGTAGATCTTGTAGCATACAAAAAATTACATGAATACATTAGTCCAAAATCCTCTAACCACAGACCCGCGAAATACCGCTCTCATGGAGCAGATCCTCGCAGAAAGTCCAACACCTCCAGCAGAAGGAGATATGGTAGAGGGTCCAGTTATTGCCGTTGATAAAAATGCGTTATTTGTTGATCTGACACCGTTTGGCACGGGTATCATTTACGGAAAAGAGTTTATGAATGCGCGTGAGGTGATTAAGCGTGTTAACGTTAATGACACCATTGCGGCAAAGGTAGTAGATACCACTACGAATGAGGACGGATATATTGAATTATCATTACGGGAAGCACGACAAGCAATTATTTGGGGAGAGGCTGAAGACCTCATGCAACAGAAAGCAATTATTGAGCTTTCGGTAAAGGAAGCCAATAAGGGCGGGCTTATTCTTGAATGGCAGGGTATTACCGGCTTTTTGCCCGCGTCACAACTCAAATCAGAACATTATCCGAGAGTAGAAGATGGTGACAAAGAAAAGATATTCGAGGAACTAAAACAGCTCGTAGGAGAGAAGTTAT
Source organism: uncultured bacterium (assembly GCA_937952265.1). Lineage (GTDB taxonomy): Bacteria > Patescibacteriota > Minisyncoccia > Phycocordibacterales > CALFYW01. The sequence continues at coordinate 340,170 of CALFYW010000016.1, read as the reverse complement.
CAGTCACGATTATCGGTGCCTCACCTAAAGAAGGAAAACTTATTTTCTCTGAAAAAAGCCCTGAACAAAAAGACCGCCAGGAAATGGTCGACCGATTTAATGTGGGAGATGTCGTTGATGGAGTCATTACCGGCATTGTTGATTTTGGAATCTTTGTCAAAATCGATGAAGGATTAGAGGGTCTCGTACATATCTCAGAGATTGATTGGTCGCTGGTTGAAAATCCTCGATCCATGTTTAAAATTGGCGACAAAGTACAGGCAAAAATTATTGAGGTAAAGGAAGGGAAGATCTCGCTCTCTATCAAGATACTCAAACCAAATCCATGGTTTGGAGCAGAGAAGAAGTATCATAAAGATGACACCGTTAATGGGGTGATTATTAAATATAACAAACATGGTGCGCTCGCGAGTATTGAGGAAGGTATTGCGGGGCTGGTACATATTTCAGAATTCGGAAGTGAAGAAAAATTACGAGAAACACTTGAACTTGGAAAAACTTACGAATTTACGATTACCCTCTTTGATCCTAAGGAACAAAAAATGGCACTCTCATACGTAACCGCGGCAACCAAGAGTAAGAAAACACACGCCGAAAAATAAACACTTCCCCGCTTCCCTCTTTCAAGTATTGACTTATCAATAAAAAAATCGTCCTCTGATTATTCAGGACGATTTTTTTATTGTGCACGAATAACTCTTTTATTATTTTAATTAAATTGATTCATTGCCTGCCCCCTCCCCTCTTCAATAATCATCTTGCTCGCCTCACCCACTTTTTTAAAGACGCGTTTTAATGCTGATAATTCATCCTTCGTAAAAGCCCCTAATATCCACTTCTCGACTGCCTGTTCACCTTTTGGCTTGAGTAGCTTGCCTTTGGAGGACACTTTAGAAATACCAATGCGTATTCTTATGAAATCTCGTGATTTAGCACTTCTCACGATCGAATCTACACCCCGATGCCCGCCAGAATGTTTACCAAATGAAATTTTAAAGGAACCAAATGGAATATCAAGATCATCATGGATTACCACCAATCGTTCACGCGACGAAGGCTTCCCTGCCAACCCAACAACAGCCTTCCCCGATTTATTCATATAAGTTTGCGGAAGCATAAGAACCACTTTCTCTTTCTCATACACGCCACGAGAAACAAGACTTTCATGTCGTTTATCTAAACTCCAGTCTTCAAAATCAAAAACCTTTCGTAAGGCTTCAACTGCCATATTCCCCGTATTGTGACGAGTGCCATCGTACTCATCTTGCGGGTTCCCTAATCCAACAAACGTATAAACCGCCATAATGTTATGCACATTATTGTACCTGCTACAGAAGGAAACGCAAAAAATCTTGTGCCATTAATTATTCTGTACTACAATTGTCGCATCATGATGGAATACGAGGGTCTCTCACCTAATGAACAGGCTTTCAAAAAAGAAAATTCTTTCATTGATCTTTTTCGATTCACTATTTTTGCACTCGCCGTTATTATCCCCATCAGACTTTTCATCATTACTCCTTTTGTGGTCGATGGTGCATCAATGGAACCCTCATTCCAAGACCAGGACTATTTAGTAGTTGAGCAACTGGGTTATCATCTCTACGAACCCAATCGTGGTGATGTGGTAATTTTCCGTTTTCCGCTTGAACCTGAAAAATTCTTTATTAAACGTATTATTGCAGTTCCTGGCGACACCATTATCGTTCAAAGAAATAGAATCATTATTCAAAACGAACAACACCCTGACGGATTCGAACTCAAAGAGCCCTATCTTCTTGAAAACAAAACCGATTATCAGCAGATGCGACTGAGGCTAGAGGATAACGAGTATTTCGTAATGGGAGATAATCGGGATGTGAGTTTTGATTCACGCCGATGGGGAGCTCTTCCAAAAGAGAATATTATTGGTCGAGCACTCTTGCGCTTATATCCGCTCGAATCCCTTTCCCTCTTCCCTGGGACGACTCATGATAATCAAAATCAATAGTCTATGAACAAAAGAACGCGCCCTCACACTACCACAAGCCGCACGCCGAATGAGGAAATCTTTAATAAATCTGCTGCGGAAATTGCTTCTTTCTATGGATTTCATTCCCTTCGGGCAATTACCGAAAAACATCGAATCAATCAAAAAGAGAAAGCTAAACGACAAAATAAAAAAACAGCACCTGTGCTTCCTCGAGGCAAAATGCCCTTGTATCACACCGAACGTCTCTGTGTCTTAAAAGTGTATCTTGAAGATGCATTGCACGAGCTTCCTCCTCCATTATTACTTTTTCATAATCCTTCATACGATAATGCGGTCTGCGGGGGAAAGCTCTCATTTCGGTTTTTCGGTCTCGATATCATCCATGTCTCAAAGAGCATCGCGGAAGCAATCATCATTCAGGTTGCCATTTCTATTCTTAAAGATCATGGATATAAAAATTTATTCGTAGAAATCAATAGTCTTGGAGATACTGAATCGCGTGTGCGTTTCCTTAAAGAAGCCCACGCCTATTACCGCCGAAGCATGCACGAGCTTACGCCATCGTGTAAAGACTTGATTCGACGCGACATTATCAAGGTAATGACCTGCACGCATGAAAAATGCGCGCCCGTGCATGAGAACGCACCCGTGCCAATCAACTTTCTCAATGAACAGAGTCGCACTCACTTTACCCAAGTACTCGAATATCTTGAAAGCATGGAGATCCCTTACCGAATCAACAACATCCTCCTTGGAGCTGACGACTCATATTCAAAAACAGTGTTCGAAATTCACGACGGAACGGCAATCAATGATGAAGACAAAGGAAGTGACACCCTGTTAGCACAAGGAGGGAGATACGACGAACTTGCCCGAAAGATGGGAAGCAGAAAACCAATTAATGCGGTGGGAATTTCTCTCTGCCTTACGGCTCCAATACCATCGAAGAAAAAAGATAAAAAGGGTGCTCAAAAGAAAATCGCTCTTCCAAAAATATTTCTTATCCAACTTGGTTTTGAAGCAAAGCTTGCGAGCCTGCGCACACTCGAGCTCTTACGCGAAGCGCAAATCCCCGTGCATCAAACACTGAGCCGTGACCGTATCAGCGGACAACTCTCCGTTGCTGAGCGAATGCGAATCCCTTACACCATTATCATTGGCCAGCGAGAAGCAATGGATCACACGGTGATCGTCCGCAATATGGAGACACGTTCACAGGAGGTGGTTCCTATTGCATCACTGATCCCTTTCCTTAAAAGGAATAAAAAAATCTAGCGTCTTCTCACATTCCAAGAAGACTTGAATAACCACGAATCATGTGCTAGGATTTCCTGACAATGGCCTTAAATGCAGAAGCCGAAAAAATGAATAATGAGAATAACGTCAGCCTGATTCGTCGCTTTACGAAGCGGATCCGAGGATCAGGAGTATTAATGCGCGTTAAACGCTTGAGATACCGCACTCGACCAACCTCGAAATATGGGCAAAAGAAACGAGCGCTTAAAGGCATCGAACGAAAAAAAGAAATCACTCGGCTCATTAAACTGGGTAAATATACCCCCAAGAGAGGACCTAATGCTCGCCGCTCATCATAAGACACATACGGGTTCCTCTTTCTCAATCACGAATACCACCCGAATACATATTCCCCTACTCCCCTTCAAGAAAATAAAAGAAGCCGTACTAGGTAATTCAGGAATAGTGAGTCTTGTTTTTATTGGGAACACTCGCTCCCACACACTCAACCGAACCTATCGGAATAAAGATAAGCCAACAAATGTACTTGCTTTCCCGCTTGAGAAAAATGGCGGTGAAATTTTCATTAACCTTCACTGTGTATCAAAAGAAGCTCCTCTTTTTAAGATGAATGCTCGTGCGTTCATTGGATACCTCTTTATCCACGCATTACTCCATTTGAAAGGATTGGACCACGGTAGTACAATGGAACGTGAAGAAAAAAGATTGCGAGCGCGTTTTCATATTTAAAAGCATCTCGAGATCGGCGAGTGTTACGCTTAAGAGATATGCGCGCGATGCATATCTCTTTTTATTTTATTGCTATGGGAAAAAACATCGCGGTCGGCATTGATATTGGCACCTATCACGTCAAAGTTGTCGTGGGTGAAAGAGTTAAGAATGGAGAACGGTATGCGCCCCATATTTTAGGCACTGGATACGCAGAATCCAAAGGAATTCATCATGGATACATCATCAATGCAAATGATGCGGTGCGCAGTATTTCTCAAGCAGTTGCCCAAGCAGAAAAAGCCTCTGGAATTAAGATAAAAAAAGCTTATTTGGGAGTCGGCGGAGTAAGCGTGGAGAGTGTCACTGCAAACGGCAAAGCCGTTATCTCTCGAGCTGACTCTCAAATCACGGACATCGACGTTGAAGCCGCGCTCGAGGACAGTGAACAAAACCTCCCTGGCGCATTATCCCAAAATCGGCGAATACTTCATACGATCCCTTTACAATACCGTATTGATGGAAAAGATGTCTTAGGAAATCGCCCCATCGGTATGAAAGGAACCCGTCTTGAGGTAAAGACTCTTTTTATTCTCTGCCTTGAACAACACCTTCATGATTTAATTACAGCGATCGAGACAGCAGGCATTGAAGTCGAAGATGTAATGGCCTCTCCTATCGCGGCAAGCTTGGTAACACTTTCAAAAACACAAAAAATTGCGGGATGCCTTTTGGCGAATATTGGGGCTGAAACCGTCTCAATGGTTGTCTTTGAAAACAATGTTCCAATCTCCCTTCAAATTTTCCCTATTGGATCTACCGCGATTACGAACGATATTGCGCTTGGACTCAAAATTCCTTTAGAAGAAGCGGAGCAGGTTAAGCTAGGAACACTTGCGGCTTCAGTTCCGAAAAAGAAATTAGAAGAAATTATTGTTGCTCGCCTATCAGATATTTTTGAGCTTATTGAGGCCCACCTTAAAAAGATCGGCCGTGACGGCCTCCTTCCTGCAGGAATTGTCATTACCGGTGGTGGATCAGGGATCACCACCGTGGAAGAACTCGCGAAGGCTTCTCTCCGACTTCCCTCAAAAATTGGCTCACTTTATCTAGCGCCCAATGGAGGAAAAGGACATGTCATTGATTCAACCTGGTCAGTAGCGTATGGGCTCGTGATTTGGGGATTTACCGCGCGAGAAGAAAAATCACTAAGCAATCAACTATTTCAAAGCACTAAAAAAAGTTTGGTTCAGTGGATAAAACAGTTTCTTCCATAAGAACCAAAACACTTCCTTGATTACTGTCAAGTAGTCAATATTTTTCTACTCTGTTATTATTGTTGCGAATAGGTGAGCTCGAAGACTGTGAAATCGCAGTTTTCTCAAAGTTGCCTACAATTTTTAGACTATGCAAAAAGTTATCCCAGAAGTAGAAGCATTCGCACGCATTAAGGTTATCGGGGTTGGCGGCTCTGGCGGTAATGCGGTTAACCACATGGTTGCTTCGAAAGTAAAAGGGGTTGAATTTATTTCAATCAATACTGACGCGCAAGACCTACACCACTCTCTCGCAAAAAGAAAAATACATATTGGGAAAAATCTCACTCGTGGACTTGGAACTGGCATGAATGCTGAGGTCGGGCGACGCGCCGCGGAAGAAACTAAAGAAGAAATTCAGGAAGTGGTAAAAGGCGCGGATATGGTCTTTATTGCATGCGGACTTGGTGGGGGTACCGGAAGTGGCGCAAGTCCGGTGGTTGCAAAAACAGCACGTGAGCTTGGCGCGCTTACCGTCGCGGTTATCACCAAACCATTCTCATTTGAAGGAGCGCAACGAGGCCAAGTCGCTGATCACGCGCTCGAAGAACTGCGTAGAGAAGTTGATGCAATTATTATCATTCCTAACGACCGACTCCTTGCTATTGTTGAAAAAGAAACAACCTTAAAAAACGCGTTCTCCCTCTGCGATGAAGTCCTCAAAAATGCAGTGGAAGGAATCTCTGATCTCATCACCACCCCAGGTATCATTAATGTCGACTTTGCTGACATTCGAGCCATTATGAAAAGCGCCGGTTCTGCGCTTATGGGTATCGGTACTGCCACCGGTGAAAAACGAGCTGAGGATGCCGCACGGTCTGCGATTAACTCTCCCCTACTTGATATTTCAATCACCGGAGCAAAAGGGGTTCTCTTCGCCATTGCTGGCGGTGATGATATGACCATGCATGAAATCCAAGAAGCTGCAAAACACATTACTGAATCGATTGATCCTAATGCGAAGGTAATTTTCGGGGCAATCCGTGACGAAAAACTTAAGAAAGGTGAAATAAAAGTAACGGTAATTGCATCAGGTTTTCCAGAGCAATCAATGGGAGCTCGCGCGTCGCTCTTTCCTCAACGAGAACAACCAGAGGCACTTGCAAAAGAAGAGTCACGCGGGAAAATCTATAACCCAATGCCCACCAAGGAAAAAGAGAAGGAAGCGCCGACCGCGAATCGAGAGCCTGCAAAAAAACCGACCGAAGAAAAGAAATTTAAGGACGATGATGATGACAGCGATTGGGGGGTAGTGCCAGCATTTCTACGAAGATCAAAACTCAAGTAGACAATCTCTCTTATTAAATTGCTCTCTGGTTGTGAGCTTGTTATACTTTACTTTGACTATTTATTTTTTTATCCATAGATAATTTCTTTTTTATGCATGACCTCATTATTATCGGCGGTGGACCAGCAGGTGTTGCGGCAGGTGTGTACGCCTCTCGAAAACGTCTAAAAACTGCCTTCATCACAGACTCATTTGGCGGACAAAGTATTGTTTCAGAAGATATCCAAAACTGGATCGGCACCATCTCTATTAGTGGACAAGCACTCGCCGAATCCTTGAAAAAACATCTTGAAGCGTACGCGGGAGACATTGTTTCAATCCACGAAGGAGAAAAAGTTGCTCGCGTGGAGAAAAAAGACTCCAATTTTGTAGTTACCACACAAAACGGAGGATCCTATGAAGCAAAAACAGTGCTTGTTACCACTGGAAGCCACCGGCGAAAACTTGATATTCCGGGAGCAGAAGAATTTGAAAATAAAGGTATTACCTATTGCGCAACATGCGACGGCCCTCTTTTTTCTGATAAAGATGTCGTGGTTATTGGTGGAGGTAATGCGGGGTTTGAAACCGCAGCGCAACTTTTAGCATACACCAAGAGTGTTACCCTCTTACAACGAGGACCACAATACCGAGCTGATCCCGTTACCGTAGATCGAGTACTCAAAAATGAGAAAATGACTGGTATCACGAATACTGAACTGATCAAAATTACTGGCGATACTTTTGTAACTGGGCTCACCTATAAAGACAACAATACAGGAAAAGAAGTTGCTCTCAAAACAGATGGAATTTTTGTTGAAATTGGGCTTATTCCAACCACTGGTTTTGTAAAAGATATCCTCACCCTTGATAAATGGGGTCATATTATTACTGATCCACGAACCCAACGAGCATCAGTTACTGGCATTTGGGCAGCAGGCGACTGTACTGACGCCCTCTACCACCAAAACAATATTGCCGCCGGAGACGCGGTAAAAGCGCTGGAAGACATCTACCTCTTCTTGCATACAAAATAATACGCATATCTATAGAATATGCGTATTAGTGACAAACATTAAGTGGGTTCTTAGAACCTCACCTGGTATGTTTTCTCTCGTGATTTTCTCTCGATTTTTTTTACCCCTTTGATGAAGATCGGCACTTCATTATCCTGAAAAGGAATTGTCCGCTCAAAAACAATCGGTATGCGGCTCCTCCTCAACAGAAACAGCACGTGACGATCTCTTGCGTGAGGTTTCTTTTTCATAAGGATCCTCCTCCAACCCTAACATACCAAGAGATGATACCGAGGGCAAATGTGGGCGGTAGAGGACTCGAACCTCTGGCATCAACAACGTCAATGTTGCGCTCTACCAACTGAGCTAACCGCCCCCTTATAAGAACTATTCTATACTAACTATTTCACTGATCAGAGACAATACTGCCATCTTTAAGTGAAATGGTGCGCCGAGCATGAGCCGCATACTCTTCTTCATGAGTTACCATTACAATTGTCTGCCCCTCCTTAGAAAGTGATTCAAACGTATCCATTACCAGTTTCCCATTCTTTGAATCGAGATTCGCCGTAGGTTCATCTGCGAAAAGTACTTCCGGGTTATGCGCGATCGCGCGCGCAATAGAGACCCGCTGCTGCTGACCACCTGAAAGCGCGCTCGGAAGATTATCGGCCTTATCTGAAAGTCCAACACGTTGAAGCGCATTCCCCGCGTGCTGAAGCGCATCAATCCTCCCCATTCCCTGCATCAAGAAAGGAAGTGCTACGTTTTCAAGCGCGCTCAGCTCTGGGAGGAGCGCATAATCTTGGAACACGAATCCCATTTTATGAAGTCGTAATTCGGTTTTTTCTGCCTGATTCAGGCGAGAGGTCTCTGTTCCAGCGAAATGAATCTCCCCCGAAGTTGGCTCATCAAGAAGCGAAAGCTGATAGAGGAGTGTTGATTTTCCTGCACCAGACGGCCCGATGATCGCAATAAATTCACCATTCTTGATTGAGAGATCAACGCTTTTAAGTGCGACCATTTCAAGCGCTCCTTTTCCATATTTTCTGGTGAGTTGTTTTGCCGTAATCATAGGTTTATTTATCTACCAAGAATCGCGTCAAGCGTATTCCTCCGAACGATAATCTTCGCGGGAATATATCCTGCGCACACGGTAACTACAATAAGGATTCCAATACGGATGAGTGCCCCAAGCGGGGTTACCACCAAAATACCGTCTGAGAATGGAAAGTTGATTGGATTTGCAGAAAAATACGGTTCAAGCAAACCAAAGGTTAACACCGCCCCAATAATAGATCCCGCGATACCATAGAAAAGCGCCTGAAGTACATACGAAAATTGAATCGCCCCCGGGCTAATACCAATCCCCTTCATAATACCAATAAACTTTCGCTTCGTTACCGCATTGATGAAAATAACGATAAAGATAGTGATGGTTGCAACCACAAGCGCGATTGAAGAGAGCGCATTCCCGAGCACCCCCATGGTCGTCTCAATATCACGCAAAAATGAAGGAATTGCCTCATCAGAAGTTTGCACGCGAGCACGAGAGTTCCCCATAAAATTTTTAACCTCATTTACTAAATATGGCGCGTAATCATAATCAGTGCGTACCGCAATTTCCTGAAACTGTTCTTTATTCACCGGTAAGAGTCGTTTAAGTTCTTTGTCCGTAATAAACATACGGGTGGAAATTTCATCAACCTTACTCTTTACAATCCCTTTGACAATAAACTCTTTCCGGATTTCTCCTCCATCCCTACGCGGAATGCTCATTCGGACACGGCTTCCCACATCAACATCCTCAAGAAGATCGAGCCCGGGGATATTCGCATCAGCAAATGAAGAATATTTCTTTAGTAGGTTAGCACCAATAAGCATATAGCCTTCTTCATCGGCGTTGAGGTGTTCCCCGAAAAGTACGAAACGAGAAAATCCGGTAACGTGCTCTTCACGCCCAACGTCAATACCCGTCACGCGCATCGAAAGTTCATTAGGGCGTTCATTGTTTTGAGGAAGGCTCCCTAGAGTTCCACGAATCGTTGCTCCTACACCATAACGCGGAGAAATCATATCCACCTCAGGGTGGCTCTCAAGAAACGAGACCAGTTGAGGAGAATTTTCAATATAATCTCTTCCTTCTTCTGGGGTAATGATCACCTCACCTGAATAACTTTCTCGAAACTGCACAAATGAACCACTAATCAATCCGAGCAACAACCCAGAGACAACAACAAGATTTAAAAACGTGAGAACCATGATAAAGATAATCAACGCTGTGGTTCCTTTGCTTGAGCGTTTAATTTGGCGCACCGCCAAAAAGAAGCCTACTCGCATGGCATGTAAATATTCCCTCTTCAACTGTCGCCATTTCTTTTTCATAAACACAAGCAATCTGAGATGGTATCAGGAGTGACACAGAGGACACTTGACGCCTCAAGCAATATAGCATCTTATATGAAAAAAGCAAAAAGAAGCCTATTAAAGCTTCCTTTTGCTTTATTCCGTAATTAAAAACCTTGTATATCCCCGCCGTGTACTATTTTTTCTTCACCACATTTACTGGGGATCCATTTGCAAAACCAACAATATTTTCAATTGTCGTAAGTAAAATACGCCCGAGTGCTTCCCAGGTATTAAACGCATTATGTGGAGTAACCACCACATTGGGCATATCAATAAGCGCGTGGTTTGCAAGTACCGTTTTTGCCTGAGCTTCAGTCATTGCACCCGTGGCAAGCAGGTGCTCCTCCTCACGAAAGGCCTCCTCTTCTTCAAGTACATCGAGTCCAGCATAGGCAAGCGTCTCATTATCAAGCGCCTGGATTAATGCTTCAGTATCAACAACCGCCCCCCTACTTGTATTGATAAGTACGGAGCCTTTTTTGAAATGGGAAAATAATTCTTTGTTCACTAGATGGTGTGTTGCCTTCATGTACGGTACGTGAATAGTTACGATATCGCTCTGATGTACTAATTCAGGGAGCTCCATATAATGCATACCGATTTCGTGCGCAAACGATTCATCCCGATACACATCGTACCCAAGCACTTTCATTCCGAATCCACGCGCAATACGAGCGCTATTCTTTCCAATTTTACCAGTTCCTACAATACCAATTGTCTTTCCAAAAAGGTCGAAACCGCGCAACGGGCGTTGAGAAAAATCCCCCGTCTCGCGTAGCTGTCCATATGCCTCAATCACACGGCGGGAGATAGTAAGCAGTAACGCAAACGCCTGTTCTGCAACCGTACGCTCGCCGTACGAGGGAACATTTGAGACGGTAATTCCTTTTTCATTGCAGTAGGCTAAATCAATATGATCAAAACCCGTAGAACGCGTTGCAATATGTTTCAAGTGAGGAAAGGTATCGATGATTTCTTTTGGCATCGCGGAATCCACAAAAACCGAGATCACCTCCGCATCACGAGCCTCCTCAGGAACGGCATCTGCGGGTGTTAATGGTTTTTCAAAAAAAATAGTCTCCGCGCCGAGCGCTTTAAGGTCTTCATGTGCTTCTATGCTCTGCTTTTCCCAATCTTCGTATCTAAAAAATGCAATTTTCATAGCAATAGCGTGTGTTCAAAAAAATAATAAATGATACGTAATCTTACACACAACCATTGTAACAGTTTTATTAAAAAATCTTCTCCACAGGATGCAAAAAACTTGGCTTATCATAAGCCAAGTTGTAATCTGGTACCTCTTTTATTTTTTCTCTTGTGTTCTATGTTTCCTGGTAACTCTACGTTTTTCTTTGATTACTGATTTTATCTTCCCAGGACGTTTTAACCCGAGTGCCTCACAAACCGAATGTGCAAATGTGGTCATCTCCCGTTCTGACAACTTTAATCCAAAACGCCGAGCTACCTCCCGTATCGCCTCTATATTCCTATCCACAAAAACCTCCTTTTATATACTTAACAGAGATAATAACCTCAAAACCGCCGAACGATATCTTATCACAAAAGATAACACTTGTTCTGATTCGATGTAGTTTGAAATCCTCTAAAACTACTTTGGTTCCTCTCTGTTGTGATCGATCAAACAAAGAAAGAGGTATGTTTACCCCGCTCCCAGGTTCCCCCAATGGTAATTGAATGCGTAAATTTTTTCATACCTACCTTTGCTCGCACTATCGTACTTCGGCTTTTGATTCTCTCTACTTAAAGATCATTGTGCTACAAAAACACCGACATATTGTGTCGGTGTTTTTGAATGTGACCCTACGGGGAATCGAACCCCGATTAACGGATTGAAAACCCGTTGTCCTAACCGTTAGACGATAGGGCCTTAAATCGAGACATACGGCCTCGTTACTGGCACAGTATACCATTTTTTTGAAAATAATCAAAAAGATGGTATTATTTCCTCGTTTATTTTCTCATGGAAGGGTGCCAGAGTGGTCGAATGGGCCGCACTCGAAATGCGGTGTGCTCGAAAGGGTACCGTGGGTTCGAATCCCACCCCTTCCGCCGAAATTGAAGAAATTGAAAATCGGAACTTATTTTAACAAACGTCCAATTTTTACAACCTTAATTTGTTAAAAATCCCACAGCATATTTCTATGCTGTGGGATGGGGTTCCCTTAACAACTCACTACTTCCTCAGCTTCTTCTTCAAGGGAGCAGTGCTCGAAGGCCGGGTATGGCAACCCCGTGGAGATACCACCGCCTTCGATATCTGATTCCGGAGCGGATAATCCAAATGTGGAGGTTCGCCTCCTCCTTCCATACCCATTCGGCGCCGTTGCTCCTGCATAAATTTCCAATAGATCATAATGCACCTCCTAGACTGGAAAATAACATAAAAAAGGATATAGTACAAGTGTCTCTGCCTATGAATATACTATCCATTGAAACAAGCTGTGACGAAACAGGAATCAGTATTATTGAAGCCGAAGGAGGGTTAACGCGCCCGTCATTCGAAATACACGCCAATACCTTAACATCACAAATGAAACTCCATGAAAAATATGGGGGTGTTTTCCCCTCTCTCGCAAAACGCGAACACAGCAAAGCACTTATGCCACTCCTCGAAGAAGCACTGACTCATGCGAAACATTTCCAAAACACAGAAACAGTTCTCTTTGAGACGCAAAAAATAGCTGATCTCTTTGTGCGCGAACCTGAACTAAAACAGCGGTTTCTAAAAAGAATTAACACTCTTGGTATACCACCTATCGACCTGATTGCCGTAACCACCGGGCCCGGGCTCGAACCGGCATTGTGGGTTGGAGTCAACTTTGCGCGTGCCCTCTCCAGGGTATGGAAAAAACCAATTGTTGGCGTCAATCATATGGAAGGACACATTGCATCGGTACTACTTGAAAAAGAACAACCGATCATTAATTTTAACGCGCTTGCACTCTTGATCTCAGGCGGGCACACCGAACTCGTAGAAGTTGATGCGTGGGGATCGTATACCCTTCTTGGCGCCACCCGTGATGATGCGGTTGGCGAAGCATTCGATAAAATTGGGCGCCTTCTCGGACTTCCGTATCCTGGCGGACCTGAAGTGAGCGCGTTGGCCAAAATTGCACGTCAGAAAAATCTGCCTCCCATTGAACCCCTCCCCCGCCCAATGCTTGGGAGCAGAGATCTCGACTTCTCATTCTCCGGACTTAAAACCGCTGTACGGTACCGCATACGAGATCTAAAGAGCAACCTGAGCGATACGATGCGTATGCAAATTGCCCGAGAAACTGAAGACGCAATTACCCAAATCCTTATACAAAAAACAGAAAAAGCGCTCTCTGAGCGAAACATACACTCACTTATCGTTGCGGGAGGTGTTATTGCAAATACCCACATTCGTGATGCGTTCAACAGACTCGTGCAAAAATACCCACCGCTCACACTCCACACCCCCTCAGCCACCCTTGCTACCGATAATGCACTCATGATTGGGGCTGCGGGATATTTAAAATATATGCGTACCGGCGCAGAAGATCCGGAATCACTGACCGCAACGGGCACACTCGAACTCTAAACCGAAAATTCTTAGGATCCATGAGTGCTTACGATTATTGAGAATTGCGCTATTTCTGTTATTATCCTTGCTATGGAGGATAAATTTCTCAAGCCATATAATCCTCAAGATACTGAGGAGAGAATTTACTCGCGCTGGGAAGAAAGCGGATATTTTAACCCGGATAATCTCCCGGGGAAACGAGAGGAGACCTTCACCATTATGCTTCCCCCACCAAACGCAACGGGGATTCTCCACCTCGGACACGCGCTTGAAGATACAATCCAAGACGCGCTGATTCGATTTTCCCGTATGCGGGGTAAAAATACCCTATGGCTCCCGGGAACTGATCATGCAGCCATTGCAACAAATACCAAGGTCGAGAAAGAACTCGTCAAAAATGAAGGAAAAAACCGCCATGATATTGGACGCGAAGCATTTTTACACCGCGTGGAAGAGTATGTTGCAGAAAGCCGGGGAACGATCCAACAACAAATACGACGCATGGGGGCATCGTGTGACTGGTCGCGTGAAGCTTTTACTTTTGATGAGAAACGGAGTGAAGCGGTTGTTGCCGCGTTTAAGCAAATGTATGACGCGGGTTTAATTTATCGAGGGCATCGTGTCATTAATTGGGACCCGAAAGGACAAACCACCGTCTCTGATGACGAAGTTTTACACCGCGAAGAAACGGGCAAAATGTATACCTTTACCTATGGAAAAGAGTTCCCGATTCCTATTGCTACCACACGGCCCGAGACAAAAGTTGGCGATACCGCGGTTGCGGTGCACCCTGATGACTCACGATACCAAGCCTTCATTGGTAAAGAATTTAGAAACATTCCATTCGCGGGAAGCGTGATCCATATCAAAGTAGTGGGTGATACCGCGGTTGATCCTGCATTCGGAACTGGCGCCGTGGGTGTAACGCCTGCCCATAGCATCACTGATGCAGATATCGCAAGACGTCACGGGCTTCCAATACTGTCGGTCATTAACGAGCACGCACGCATGAATGAAAACGCCGGAGAGCTACTCAAAGGCAAAAAAACAAAAGAGGCGCGCGCGCTCGTGGTGGCATGGCTTAACGAACAAGGACTTCTCAAAGATGAAAAAGAAGTGGTGATCAATGTTTCAACCGCAGAACGCAGTGGGGGTATTATTGAACCACTGCCAAAACTGCAATGGTTTGTGAATGTGAATCAGCCAATCAAAGAACGCGGAGAGAAAACCCTTAAGATGCTCATGCGCGAACCAGTCATGCAAAAAGAGATCACCATCATTCCAGAGCGGTTCGAAAAAATATATTTCCATTGGATTGATAACCTTCGTGATTGGTGTATCTCACGGCAACTCTGGTACGGCCATCGTATTCCCGTATGGTACCGAGGGGAAGAAGCAGTTATCAGCAAAGACATGCCGCAAGGATCAGGTTGGGTGCAAGATGAAGATACCCTTGATACCTGGTTTTCTTCCGCGCTCTGGACATTTTCTACCCTTGGATGGCCAAAAGAGACGGAAGACCTCAAGACTTACCACCCAACTACGGTAATGGCGCCTGGGTATGAAATACTCTTTTTTTGGGTAGCACGCATGATTCTTATGTCCACCTTTCTTCTCGGAACAATACCATTTAAGACCGTTTATCTCCATGGAATCCTCCGTGATAAACAAGGACGAAAATTTAGCAAATCACTCGGAAATGGCATTGACCCAATTCAGGTTATCGAACAATATGGCGCTGACGCGCTGCGCATGTCGCTTATGGTAGGCATTGGTCCTGGAAATGACGCCAATTTTGATGAGCAAAAAGTAAAAGCGTACAAACACTTTGCAAACAAGATTTGGAATGCGAGCCGGCTGATAATCAGCGAGACGGGGGATATACCTTTTGATAAACATCAAATCCCTGAATTAACACCACAAGACCAAAAATATATCGAGGCGCTCCATGCGGTATGCAAAGAGATAACCCAAGATATCGAATCGTTTCGTCTATATCTCGCGTCCGAAAAACTCTACCACTACTTCTGGCATACCTTTGCAGATGTTATTATTGAAGAAAGTAAAGCGAATCTTCGCGGAGACAATGAACACTTGAGGAAATCTTCAGCATGGACCTTGCAGTATATGCTTACCACCCTTCTTACCCTACTCCACCCCTTTATGCCATTCATCACCGAAGAAATCTGGCAGTCGCTTCCCTTTCTAAAAAACAAAGAAATGCTTATGATCACCCCGTGGCCAACGCCCGGATTATAATACATGTCAATTATCTTTTACGCGTTACTTGGCGGCATACTTCCGGCACTTCTCTGGCTCTGGTTTTGGCTTAAAGAAGACCAGCACCCAGAACCCCGCTCTTCACTCATTTTTTCATTTCTCGCTGGTATGGGAATCATTATTCTCGTCATTCCTGTAGAAGCATGGATACAAAAAAACTTCGCCTCGCCAGTGCACATTACCTTCTTTGTCATCTTTCTCTGGGCACTCACTGAAGAAGTTGCAAAATATATTGCCGCATATTTCTCATCATTACGCCGTCGCGTAACCAACGAACCAATTGACCCCGTCATCTACCTTATCACCACCGCAATCGGTTTCGCGGCTCTTGAAAACACCCTTTTTTTGATTGATCCCATCAGCAAAGATTTGTTTATCCAATCCGCACTCACCGGAAACATGCGCTTCATTGGCGCAACACTCCTCCACGTGCTTTCATCAGCGGTCATTGGTATGGCAATCGGACTCTCATTCTATCGAAGCAGACGAATTCGGTGGCAGTATTTATGTATTGGTATTGTACTTGCAACGCTCTTGCATACACTCTTTAATTTCTTTATAATTCAAAGCAACGGTGAGCTCATCTTCGTCGTATTTAGCGGAGTATGGGTTTCAATTATGTTACTTATCCTCTTTTTTGAAAAAGTCAAAAGAATAAAAAAATGATACACTAAAAACATGGCAAAAGACAAAAAATCTTTTTTTGAGCGACTTACCGGAAGTGTCTCTATTGATGATTATGATACACCGGTCATGGCTAACAATGTTTCAATGGAAGAACAGGCGTATACCTCCGATCCGAGCACAGTGGCTTCCCCACAAGAATTGCATGAAGAAGATCAAGGAGAGGGGCAACTTTCAATCGATGTATTCCAAACACCTGACGAAATTATCATAAAGACCATGGTTGCGGGGGTGCATCCTGACCACCTTGATATCTCAATCACACGCGATATGGTAACCATTCGTGGAGACCGCCAGGAATCACACACCGTTGAACGCGACCACTACTTCCATCGAGAACTCTATTGGGGCTCATTCTCACGAACCATTCTGTTACCGCAAGAAATCGAGGTTGAAGATGCCGAAGCTATTGCGGACCATGGTCTACTCACTCTCCGCTTGCCAAAAATCAATAAAGCCCGACAAACAAAACTCAAAGTCAAATCAAAATAAAACAACCTCAAGATGAGGTTGTTTTATTTTTAGTGCTTGGGGTCGGAGTCGAACCGACGACCCTTCGCTCTTCAGGCGAATGCTCTAACCAACTGAGCTACCCAAGCGTTACCGCCCCAGGTTTTCAATAAGATTCTGTACTGGTTGAGGGACTAAATCTCCTACTGGCCCCAATGATTCCAGGAAGCCCTGAATATAGTAATACGTACCAAAAGTAATAGCAATAACCAATATCCAATAAAAGATCGAGATCATCCGACGATAAATCATGCTTCGATGGAGCTTGTGAAGCAGGCTATTATTCTCTTCGGTGAGTTTCAGTATCCTATCTATTTTCCTCTGCTCATCATTTTCGAGCATAGTGCGTATAGTAGCAAAAATAAGACTTTTAATAAAGATTTATAATTTTTGGATCTCCTTGAGATCTTTATCTGGAAGATATAAGACCAAGAGCCCGCCGATGATGCCACCGACCGCAGTGATCACATGGTTTCCATTTAAAAAAGTAATATCAATCCAATCAAGTACATACCAAATCCCCCGCCAAATAAAAACGAGTCCCGCTACGACAAGCAGATTATCTACAAAATAATTTAAAAGTGAATGTCGTCGTTTTCGTCGCGCCACGTGTGTATTATATAAAAAGAAGATTGGAATGACCAATCTTCTTTGGAAAAAGACCACGACTTTATATGAATTTAGTTAGCAAAAAATGACACAAGTCTTAGATCTTTTTCTTTCTCAAGATCAATGATGCGAAAGCTGCTATTGAGTTTCTTTAAGTACCATACCATAGACGAGGGTACTGCTAAGGTTGTCGAATCAATAAAATGGCGAGGACAACTACGGATTTTATCGTCTACTCCATACTGAAATTCATCATGGATAAGCTTATAACGATCTTTCCATTGAGGAATTCGGATGTAGGTATGGTTTCCATTGCCAAAACCTATATCTCGAATATCAAAATTACTCCACCCACCTCAACCAAAAACTCAATTTTCATTGGTTAGATTATATTCCACATTCTAAAAATAAATACAAAAAATATTATCAGAAATGGAATAACACCAAGCGTAATCCGAATTCCGATCCCTAAACGAAATACCGGCCGTAAAACTGCAGAAAGAAAGAGGGTAATAAAAAATACTGGGATAGAAAACAAAAGAACTAATGTAAAAGGGTCGTTCTCAGAGGATGGATATAAGATCAAAATCAAAGCCGCAAGAGCAAAGAGACAACCATAAGTATAAAAAGCAATCGTCCATTTCTTATGTATTGCCACAGCGAGCACTAAAAAAAACAACAGAGGAAAGATTGACTCAGCTAATAAGTATAAATCAAAACTAAAATTAGAAAATTCTTCATTCCAATTGTGTGTAATTCCCAAAATGACAATAAAGAGCACACTAAAATAGAGAGCGGTTAAAATGATAGATAAAAGGTTTCCACCAACAGGAGTATTGAGTATGCTATAAAAACCTGAGATCTTTGTAGTGTTGTCACTTTTTAAAATAAACATATCATTTTTAAAAATTATTTTAATACATAAATGATACCATAAGTACAATTTCTAATATTATCAGTAAGCATGTCATTCAAAACTCAAATTGATCTTTTCTCCATCTTCGTGGCGGACTCACCTGAGCTTTCAGGTTAGTTTTTGATATTGGTGTCTTTACTGTACCAAGTTAGAACCTATTTTCAAAATCACTGACAATGTGCCACGCCCGGAGCGCGTGGTGGCTCTGACCTAAATCCTACGCTCGGAGAACACCCCGCCCACTCCGCTGTTGGTTCAAAACCGTTAAGTTCTATTCTGGTGCTCCATTCTTAAAATAGTTCGAACGCATTTCGCCGCCTGCGGCGGCGCGGTAGCGCCGCAAAATCAGTGGGCGGCACAAAGTGCCGCCCACGATCTGGCTCTCAAAAAGCCGGAAAGTCATGTTTTGGTGCGCATGCCAGGACTCGAACCTGGGACCTCGTCATTATCAGTGACGCGCTCTAACCAGCTGAGCTACACGCGCATGAAGCTTAATATAGCAGATTGTACGGGATGATTC
The DNA here is from genome assembly GCA_937952265.1 of uncultured bacterium. GTDB lineage: Bacteria > Patescibacteriota > Minisyncoccia > Phycocordibacterales > CALFYW01. Next base: position 321,138 of record CALFYW010000016.1, on the reverse strand, counting down.
AAACAAAAACCTCGTTATAAAAACGAGGCTTTTGACTCCCTGAAAGGGAGATCAACGAGCATATAAACGCTCGAGTGTCTGATCGCGAAAGAACCAAAACAGTCCCATACTGAGCCATAGGATAAGCATTCCTAAAAACCCAAACATTTTTTCCTTCCGAGAGAAAAGTGCTCTCGGATCCGGTGCGCTGACGCGATGTTTTGTATCTGTTTTCTTACTCTTCTTCCTTTTCGTTCTCGGCAACGGCAATGGTGCTGGTAATCCAAATGGATCAATCTGAAATTTGAACTCCCAACAGCGAGGATACAATGAAATTGATACCCTCTTTCTTTCTTTGTATGCTTTCATAACACTCCTTTCCTAGAACGTGAGAAGGAACCCATAAAAAGATACTGTATAAGCATATACTTGTCAATATTACGACTTCGAAATCACACAAAAACCACACATGTTATTGTGTGGTTTTTGTCTCAAATACTATGTTTTACTTTGTTCCGTTCATAATTCAGTCTTTCCTGAAAGCCAGATTCTTCTTTAGGATATAGAATCATTATCCCAGAACAAAAGTTCTGAACGACCATTTCAGCTCTAAAAAAAATTTAGAGCATTTCACCTTGAAATGTTCCACGACCAGCTTCCGCTAGCCGTGCCTTGTTACGACTTACTCCCTGTCACCGAGCTTACCTTAGGTCCCACCGAAGTGGGAATATCGGGTACTCCCGGCTCCCTTGAGTTGACGGGCGGTGAGTACAAGACTTGAGAACGTATTCACCGCGGTATAGCTGACCCGCGATTACTAGCGATTCCGGCTTCATGAGGTCGAGTTGCAGACCTCAATCCGAACTGGGGCGACTTTTCTTAGGATTAGCTTAGAGTTACCTCGTCGCAACCTGTTGTAGTCGCCATTGTATCACGTGTGTAGCCCAGGGTATCAAAGGGTCATGCTGACCTGGCGTCATCCTCGCCTTCCTCCGAGCCCCTCACTCACCATGCAAATCATATCCTCTCTTCATACATGCATGAGTAAATTTCCTCTACTCACGAACTACTTCGTGAATGAGGGGCTCGGCAGTCTCGCCTGACAACTTGTAACAGGCAACGAGGGTTGCGTTCGTTACCCCACTGAAGGGAACAATTCAAACCACGAACTGACGACGGCCATGCAACACCTGCCCAACTGTCCTTGTGAGACATCAAAAGTTTCCTTCTGACTTCAGTTAGGTGTCAAACCCTGGTGAGGTTCTTCGTTTAGCGTCGAATTAAACCACATGATCCACCGCTTGTGCAAGTCCCCGTCTATTCCTTTGAGTTTTAAGCTTGCGCTCGTACTACCCAGGCGCCTCTCTTAACGCGTTAGCTTCGCCTCTCAGAGGGTCGATACTCCGAAAAGCTAGAGAGGATCGTTTAGGGCGTAGACTACTGGGGTATCTAATCCCATTCGCTACCTACGCTTTCGTGTTTCAGTGTCAGGAATGCGCCAGTCTATTGCCTTCGCTTTTGGTGTTCCCCATGATATCAACGGATTTCACCCCTACACCATGAGTTCCATAGACCTCTCGCACCCTCAAGCACTGCCGTTTCGTATGCTGATTCCGAGTTAAGCCCGGAGATTTAACATGCGACTAACAGCGCCACCTACACACCCTTTACGCCCAATGATTCCGGATAACGCTTGGGGTCTCTGTATTACCGCTCCTGCTGGCACAGAGTTAGGAACCCCTTATTCATAAGGTACCGTCAATAAACTTCTTCCCTTATAAAAGGTGTTTACGTCCCGAAGGACTTCATCCACCACGCGGCGTCGCTCCGTCAGGCTTTCGCCCATTGCGGAAGATTCTCGACTGCAGCCACCCGTAGGTGTATGGGCCGTGTCTCAGTCCCATCGGTGGGGATCAGGCTCTCACCCCCCCTAGCCGTCATAGCCTTGGTAGGCCATTACCCTACCAACTAGCTGATAGCCCGCAGGCCGCTCCAATACCGTTAAAACTTTACCCCGAAGGGACCATCAAGTATTAGCCATGGTTTCCCATGGTTATTCCTGAGTATTGGGTGCGTACCTACGTGTTACTACCTCGTTCGCCATGCCTCTCACTCAACCTACCTTACATTAAGATATTCTGAGTGAGAAGCATTCGACTTGCATGCCTTATCCACGCCGCCAGCGTTCATCCTGAGCTAGGATCAAACTCTACATTAAATTCAAAAGATAATCTTGAAAAATCAAGTGAAGTATCCTTTGAAAGGTTGAACGGAACAAAGTAAAAAATAGTATTTTATTTGTTCGCTGAATTATTGCGTTTATTGTGTGTTGACTTGCACATATACAGCTTTGCTATATATGTCTCACCATTGTGATATATTTTCAAAGAGCCCCTCTTTTACTAGAGGTAATACTAGTATAATCATAACTCGCAACCCGTCAAGGAGGGATAATCGCCTTAAAAAGACGATCTATTATTGCTTTCTACCTTGAATCCAAACCAATAATGGAGCCGCAAAAAAGAGGGATGAATACGTACCCGCAATGACTCCTACTAAAAGTACGAAGGCGAACGCTTCAATCGCGCTCCCCCCGAGCAGAAACAACATGAGTAAGACAAAAGCGGTAGTTAATGATGTATTGATTGAACGAACGTAGGTCTGAGATAGGCTCTGTCCAACAGTCTCGCGGAAGGTGCTTACCACATTCTGCTCCTGATTTATTTTCAGGTTCTCTCTTACTCGATCAAAAATTACAATCGTATCGTTAACCGAATAACCGAGAATAGCAAGAAGAGCCATGACGAAGAGAATATCGAGCTCTGCTCCCGTCAACATGCTATAGGCAACAAACGCTCCCGAGGGAATAACGATATCATGGACCAGGGTAATGACTGCAACAATACCGTACTTCCATGAAGATACGATTTCTGAAACACCACGAAACGCATACGCGATAAAGAGGATGATGGCAAGTAATACTAAGACAATGGCAACTAATGCTTTATTGCGCAACTCTTGGCCAATAACAGGCCCGATCGTGGTAAAACGTTCTTCAGTGGGATTAAGGCCTTCATCTTGAGAAAGTAGGGCAAGTATCGCCTGATGCTCTGCCTCATTGAGTGCCCTGGTGCGAATAATATAACCCGTATCCCCTGTTTCTCGTATTGAAAAACCCCCAATAGGAAGCGAGCGTATACGCTCTTCCAAAAGTGAGACTTCTGGCCGTTCTCCCGGGTAGCTTATTTCAAGAAGCGCGCCTCCTTTAAAATCAATTCCCACCGGAACACCGACACCGATAATCCCCCCTAAAGAAACCAAGAATAATAAGGCGGTGAGAATAAAAAAGAATTTGTGATGTTGAATAACAAACATAATAGTTATTTTTTAACCGTGCCAAATCTACTTCCAAAGAAGAAGCGCATTGTCCCTGAATCAGACCATACCACAGACCGCATAAACACTTTGGTAATGGTGATCGCCGTAAACATACTGATCAGCACACCGAGTCCAAACGTGAGGGCAAACCCTTCAACGAGAGACGTACCGAACCAAAATAAGATGCCCGCGGTAATAATACTTGAAATATTACTATCCCGAATGGGAAGCCACGCTCGTTTAAACCCTGCTTCCACCGCATCGGAAACAGTTGCTCCTCGTTTGAGTTCATCACGAATTCTCTCGAAAATTAAAATATTCGCATCAACCGCCATACCGATGGAAAGAATAAATCCCGCAATCCCAGCAGCGGTGAGGGTGACTGGGATCAATTTGAAAAAGGTGAGCATGATAATAATGTATACCCCAAGAGAGAGAACTGCGACAAACCCGGGAAGACGATACCACACCACTAAGAAAAGTGTGACGAGAAGCAGTCCAACCATGCCCGCATAGACCCCAGATTCTACCGCCTGGCTACCTAATGACGCTCCAACGGTTTGTGTTGATATTAATTCAATAGGGACTGGTAATGCACCAAAGTTTAATTCTCGAACAAGATCACGAGCCTCCTCGGGAGTAAACCCCCCGGAGATCTGGGCGGTGCCACCAATAATCTCCTGTTGAATGACCGGGTTCGATAAGGGCACACCGTCGAGGAAAATAGCAAGCACCCTGCCCACATTTTCTTTAGTGATAGAAGCAAATAGCTTTGCGCCTTCATCAGTAAACGTTATGAGGACGATTGGTTCATTGGAAAGTCCGGAATGGCTCCCGTTTCCAAACTGGAGTTCTGCCCTCTTGAGCAGTCGGCCCGTGAGTCCGGTTGGTTCAAAAAACGATGCAAGCTCTTCAGCCGTAACCTCTGCTTCTTCAGGAAACACAATATCATTCTTTAGGAGTTTAAATTCAAGCAATGGCGTTTCTCCAATACGGGCAACAGCCTCGCCTACATCACTCACTCCAGGAAGTTCAACAATGAGACGGTCGCGCTGGCTTCCTAAGATACTCCCATGTTCTACTTGAACCAATGGTTCTGAGACGCCAAACAAATTAACACGTCGTTCAATAACATCTCGTAGCGCTTCCATAGAGTCTTCGACGTCTCGCGGGTTAAGCGTACTGGTGTCAGCTCGATATACTAAATGGCTTCCTCCGGATAAATCAAGTCCGAATGAAAAACGAAAATTGCTCTCTGGTCTCGTTTCAGAGAGGTAGACAAAAAAACCAAGACCAGTTGCAAGAAAAAGAATGACGAGAGCTAATATCCTTATTTTCCACATATTAACGCTATTATAAGAACTCGCCCCTAAAAATCAAACGGGATTCGTTGAAGGAATGCCAAATTTCGAAAGAGCATCACGAGCGTCATGGGGCCAATACCCCCAGGAACAGGGGTAAAAAGGGCGCATTTTTGAGCACATTGCGGGTCTGCATCCCCTACAATCTTCCCACTTGCCTCACTCGTTCCCGCGTCAAGTAAGATAACTTTTCCGTTTGAAGGTAGTAGGTCGGGGGTGATGAGCCCGGGAGAACCAGCGCCAGACACGATGATCTCCGCCTCACTTAATGCTTCCTGCAGGCCCTCCTGTGAACGATCAAAAGATTTAACGCGAGCTCCTTCTTTCGTGAGCCACTCAAATACGGGAACACCCACCAATCTTCCCCTTCCAATCACGACCGCTTTTTTACCTTGAGCATGCAATCCCTCTCGTTTAAAAATCTCACGTATTGCCTCAACTACCGGAGGATATACGCGTGGAGCCACTCCTAACGCATCAATGTCTTTGTCAGGCGGTATCTCCTTAACCAGCGCTTCAGTTGACCATGAATCTGGAACTGGCAACTGAAGTACGAGACCATGAATATGCGGGTCGAGAGCCTTCTTCCGTAATACATCAGCGAGTGCTTCTTCTGATATGGAGTCTCCAAATGAGTCACACACAAGAGAAACACCGATTGATTCCCCCACTTCTTTTTTCCTCCTCATGTAGTCACGTGATACCTTAGAGTCTCCAACTGAAACTACATGCACGAGTAATTCACCTCGGTAGGTATTAAACGCGCGGTGTAACCTATTTTGTATTTCTTGCGCACATGTGCGTCCATCGAATATCATGACCGAAGAATCGTATCAATTTTTTTTGCAAGACGAATAAAATCTTTTTCTTTCTTTCCTCGTGTGGTTTCTGCGGCAGTACCAAGGCGTATACCCGATGGGTCAGCAGGCTTTCGCGTATCATAAGGAATTGTATTTTTATTCACCACAATCCCCTCACGTTCTAAACGATCACTTGCCTCCTTTCCGCTTATACCTTTCCCTTCCATCCACGTGTCCACGAGAATGAGATGTGTATCAGTGCCTCCAGAGACAAGACGCCATCCGAACATCTTGAGCGCTTCAGCGAGCGCGTGAGCATTTTTAATTACCTGACGAGCATACGCGCGAAACGAAGGCTGGGATGCTTCTTTAAGCGCGATAGCGGTCCCTGCGATTTGATTTATGTGTGGTCCTCCCTGAAGCCCAGGGAACACTGCCTTATCAATCTTCGATGCGTATTCTTTTTTACAAAAAATCATTGCTGCTCGAGGACCACGGAGCGTCTTGTGCACCGTACTTGTTACAACATCCGCATACATAAAAGGTGTCGGATATTGATCTCCGGCAATAAGCCCGGCAATGTGGGACATATCAACCGTTAAGATTGCTCCCACTGAATCAGCAATCTCTCGAAAACGCTTCCAGTCAATGATGCGTGGGTATGCGGTAAATCCTGCCACTATCAGATTAGGTCTTTCTTTCTGTGCCAGAGAAAGAAGATCGTCATAATTAAGTGTTTCAGTCTTGGTATCAACACCGTAAGACACCTGCTTCCACGCTTTACCTGAAAGGGAGACTTTATGCCCATGAGTTAAATGCCCTCCATGATCAAGCGACATACCCATAATTTTTCCGCCAAAAGGGACGAGTGCAAGATATACAGCGATATTTGCTGGAGACCCTGAGAGAGGCTGTACATTCACGTGCCATTCATCCAAAGAAAGTTTAAAAGTTTTACGTGCTCGATCCTGAGCAAGCTTCTCAAGCATATCAATGACCTCATTCCCCCCGTAATATCGTGCTGATACGTAACCTTCCGCGTATTTATTCGTAAGCACCGAACCGAGCGCTTTAAGTACATCAGCAGAAACATAATTTTCGGAAGCAATTAAATTCCAGAATTTTTTCTGTCTGACTGCTTCCCTTTTAATTAAACGCTCAACGGCTTTATCTTTCATCATAGGTGATAGTTATAATCCTTTTCGAGAAAGAAGGATCTGGAGGGTACGCAATGCAATTTTAATATCCAAGAGAAAAGATCGATTTTTAATGTAATAAAGGTCATAAGACAATTTTACCTTGGTTTCAGTAACATCCGGACGATGGTGTGGGTGATGTTCGTGATAGATTTGTGCCCAACCGGAAAGTCCTGGTTTTAATAGATGGCGTACGTGATAGTAAGGTACTTCTTTTTCGTATATCCGAGCCAAATCAGGGAGTTCTGGACGTGGCCCAATTAATGACAGATCGCCTTTTAGGACATTCCATAACTGTGGCAATTCATCGATACGTGTCTTACGTAAAAAAGAACCTACCCGCGTTACTTCTCCGCTTCCATCACAAGTGGTCATACTACGAAATTTAATTAAAGAGATGTGCGCGTTGTTTTTTCCTAAACGAGTTTGTCTACAAAAAATTGAACCCTTCCCCTCGAAACGAAGCGCGAGAAATACCAGCGGATAGAGAGGGAGCGAGCATACCAATAACACAATTGAGAGCCCAATATCCATAATTCGCTTTAATGTGTCATACGTCATTTTTGGAGAAAGAGAGATATTCTCAAGAAACCAATTATACTGCACCAAAGAAAGTGGGACGCGATCAAAGATGTCCTCATATACCTTGTATTTATCAATGAAACGAATTTTAGAGAAAATGAGGTTATAGAGATGCGGGAGAAGCATCCCAATCTTCTCATGCTTCAGATCAACCACAATACTTGTAATTCCCTCCGCATAAATCCTTCCGATCAACTCTTCTTGCACATCCAACGCATCCACATCATCTAAATCAACAGAAGAAAGGAAAGATAAATGATAGCGATTGTTGTTATTCACTTCATCGCGCAACTCCTTCATTTCATCCCCACTTCCAATCAAAATGGCACGCTGTCGTTTCCGAATACCGAGCGCTTCAGTTCCATACATACGCCAGAGGTAGAGAAAACAAAAAGAAAAGAAGAGGTAAATAAAAAGATTTATCTTTGGTGTAATCCCAAAATAAGGGATAAAATAAAAGAAGAGTACTGCTAAAATACTATTCGAGACTTGCGCATTGAGGATAATGGATGACAGTTTACTTTTTAAAATAAGTGTGTGCTTCTCATATAACCCAGCAATAAAAAATACTCCTGCCCATATTACGAAGAGAATAGCAAATGGAGCTAAGTGGGCATAAAAAATCTCACCTTGAGGAAATCCTCCATAACGAACAATAAGCATCATGTATAACGCCACCAAAAATGCCAATATATCGCCCAAAAAAAGCACGAGGGGCTCGGATCGATTAGTAATTGACATAGTCGTATTAATATACGATAAATAACACCTAAATTCAACGTATGGAAACAGTGAAGCGTAAAGTGTGTTTGATGATTACTAAGGGGTCATGGGGTGGTGCAAGCCGGTATGTTTTTGATATTGCACAATCACTTCCTCAGGATCAATTTGAGGTAACCATCATCACAGGTAGTCCGGGCCGACTAAATCAGAAACTTAAAGATATCGGCATCTCGACCGTCGCGCTCTCAAGCCTTAAAAATACGCTAAACCCCATACAAAACATCAAGGCGCTGAAAGCGATCATCCTTGCGTTAAAAAAAGAGGCCCCGGATATCATTCACTTCAATAGTTCAGTAGCTTCGCTACTTGGAGCCTGTGCGGGGATATATCTAGGCATCTCAACTAGAATATTTACCGTTCATGGATGGCCGTTTATGGAGGATAGGCCTTTTCTCACGCGTCTCTTCTTAATGAAATTAAGCTGGATCACCGCACTTTTATCATCACATGTTATTACACTCTCACTCAAAGAAAAAAAGATGGTCCGATTTCTCCCCCTCATCAAAAGAAAGATACGCGTTATCCCACTAGGAATTGCTCTTCCAGAAAAACAAAAAGATCGAAACCGAGTGCGTACTGAACTCTTCTCTTACATTCAAGATAACACGGAACCTCTTCATAACCCTTTCATCATTGGAACCATTGCGGAACTGACAAAAAACAAAGGTCTCAACTACGCAATAAACGCAATCAAAGAAATTCCCCACGCATATTACTTCATCATTGGTGATGGGCCTGAAAAAGAAACACTCTCCCGCCTTATTCAAAAAGAAAATTTAACTCAGCGAGTGTTTCTCTTAGGTTTTATTGAAAACGCATCATCGTTGTTACCTGGGTTTGACTTATTCTTGCTCCCTTCAATTAAGGAAGGGCTCCCTTATGTCCTACTCGAAGCCGGCACCTACCAGAAACCAGTGATTGCAACTGATACCGGAGGTATTGATTCCTTGATTATCGACACAAAAACCGGAATACTTATTCCTCCTAAAAACACTCCTGCCATTATTCGCGCAATTAAAGAAATAGAACCTCGGGGTGAAGTATACGGAAAAAATCTCCGTCAGCGAATACGAGACCATTTTCGTCTTGAATTGATGCTTAAAAATATCATTGCACTCTATAGATGAGTTACACTTTCCACTTCACGTGTCAAAGACAAACGATCTACCGTCCGCTGATAACGCCGCATCCCCATCAAAATACCGAGTGCAATAAATTCAGTTAATAAGTGAGATCCTCCATAGCTCATAAATGGAAGTGTCGTTCCGGTAACCGGCAATAAACCGATATTCATTCCCACGTGAACGGTAAAATGGCACATGAACCAGATCGCAAGTCCTGTAGCATACAATGTTTCAAAATTAGTTTCCCCATGAAGCGCTGCATCAATGAGGCGCCAAAACACCACGCCAAAAAGACCGAAAAGAATGATCGCGCCTATGAACCCCCATTCTTCCGCAAACGAAGCAAAGATGAAGTCTGTCTCATATTCAGGCAGAAATTGCAATTTCGACTGCGTACCATATCCAATTCCTTTTCCAAGAAACTGTCCTGAGCCCACTGCAATCGTAGACTGGTACGCGTTATAACCAGCCCCCTGAATATCGGCGAGCGGATGAAGAAAAGTGACAATCCTTGCCTTCTGATACGGCTCGAAAACATACTGCCACAAACCAAGCACTGAAAATAGAGCCATAAAGAAAATAAACGCAAGGTGTTTCTTGGAAATACCGGCAACCAATACCATGCCGAGCCAAATAATAAAGATGATGATGGCAGATCCCAGATCAGGCTGAAAAAAGATTAGAACAAAAAACGTAAAAGCATAGAATCCGGAGATAAAAATATGTCGAATATTCGCAATCGCAATATGTCGGCGGGAAAAATACTTTGCCAAAATCAATACGAGAATAATCTTAACAAGGTCTGAGGGTTGAAAAGAGAAAAAACCAAAATCAATCCAACGGGAAGCACCCTTAAACGTACTCCCCACAACATGGGTTGCACCCAAAATCAACACTCCAAAAATAAAGAGGGAAACAATGACTCCTGTTCTTCTCAAGAAACGAAAATCGATAGTGCTTAATACAAAAAAAGCTACCAAAGAGAGCGTGATCCAGAGCAACTGACGCTCAAAGAACAGATTCGCTCCTTCAAACGAATTCATGGTAATGAGGCCCGCAAACAAAAGCGGAATGACGGCTCCGAGAAGCATCCAATCGATCCCTTGAAATCCTAAAACAAAAGGTCTCAAAAAAGACATCCGAGACTTTTCCCAATCCATATCTTTAATTAAAATCAACTACTGAAATCTCAACAACCGTTCGTACTGGTTGCTCAGAAAATGGTCGTGGCCAGGTAAATGTTCGTACCAATGATTCACCCGCCTTAAGATCATTAATAACTGATCGAGAAACCCCCACCGCATTACCCTCAAAATCAAGTAGTAACACATGCGCTACTAATTCACGAACATCATAGACCGTTGGATTCTCAATCGTTACCTCAAGCCGAGGTGATGAGGCAAGCTCCTCGAGGAGGATACCACTTGCGAGAAGGGTTGGTTTAAATTCATTCTGTGTCCACACTAAATCATCGCTAAACTCAAAGAAGGTTCGAAATGGTGCCGGAGCATCGATACGGATATTCCCTTCAAAGACGGAAAACTGTTTACTCGCAGGAATATCCACTCTCCCTCTTCGTTCTGCGACTAACGTGTTTGAGGAATCATACACCTGAAACAGATATCCCGCATTATCAACAATGGCATCATTCTTATTCTCAACATACGCAACGGCATGATAGATGCCATCAGAGATAGGTAATGCCCGACTCCACAATACTAAAGGTTCTCGAATAGTAGTCGGACATACTAGTTTACACGATCCACCGCAATCAACCCCCAGTTCATCACCATTTTGTGTCCCGTCGCTACACGAGCTACGATTATTAAAAAATGCCACCGTGCCTCCAATAAACGCTCCGAGGACAATCAAAAACAGCAGGATATACCACAATCTCATTCGAGTTCGCCACGAAAACATATTTTGAAGTATACCTCAAAAGGAGTGTTAAAAAAACTTGTTCGATCCTCAGTCCCGGCGACTACCTACTTTCCCCAAGTGAGTATCATCGGCACTACCACGTTTCACTTCCGTGTTCGGAATGGGAACGGGTGTTTCCATGGCGTCAAATCACCAGGACTCAGTATCGAACGAACGCTCTTGTAGAGTGAAGATAATATTATAGTGGCCACCAAATTTCCTAATAGGAGTCGACGAATTAGTACTCCTTGGCTCAACACATTACTGTGCTTTCACCGAGAGCCTATCAACCTAGTCATCTCCTAGGGGTCTCAAACGATTCCTTATCTTGAAGCTGGCTTCCCTCTTAGATGCTTTCAGAGGTTATCCATTCCCGACTTAGCTACCGAGCAGTGCCCTTGGCAGGACAGCTCGTACACCAGAGGTCAGTTCACTCCGGTCCTCTCGTCGCGTAATCCAACAACTACAAAATATGGTTGAGGATTTGTTTCCCCTATTTCTAGGAGCGCAGACTATATCTTCATCCTTAGTCTTTAATCTAAGGAGTCGGCGTATTACCCATATACGCAGTTATCTTCAAAGAGATAATTCCTCGTATATCAGTCTCTCCTTCCTGGTGGTTATCAACCAGGTTGGTTCAGTCGTTACGGGGTCAAGCCTAATTGTTGATAAAACTCAACTTTTTTTCGTTTCCGTTTTGTTGAATAATTTTGATTTTGAATAAACAAAACTAGTTCAACAAGTCTTTTTAAGTGGCTACGTTTCATCTTTTTTAATGGAATGGTTTCAAGAATACTACAAGCTTTAATCATAGCTTGTGCTTGCTTTCTTTTAAACCTAATAAACGGTAAGAGCATTAAAAGAATACTCTTAACACGCGTGTACCCATTAATACGAAGCTCTGACATTCCGTCTTTCCGCTTCGAAAGATATCCCACACCTAACACACTACGAACCCAAATAAATGTTGTGTCATGACGAGAATCTTGATACAGACAGATTGTTGCCATAAATCGAAAACTACGTTTTGTGTCATTCCGATTTTTAATTTGCAACATAATACTGCCATCGCCATCAAGAAATCCCGCAATATATGCTTTATCACTATTAGACTGACTTCCCACGGTATTACCTTAAAGAGGGTTTGGTCCTCAAGCAAATTATATCATCATGGACCGTGTATGATATAACTCTAAAACCAAACCATATGAAGGCTTCACCGTTATTAGCCGAATTGTCATTCGAGATTACTCTCGAAAGTAGCAATTTCTTACTAGGAGCAAGTCTTCTCAAGAATCAACGCCTACAGCAGATAGGAGACCAACCTGTCTTACGCATGGTATCACGAATTACTTCGTGCATTGGACTATAACTTATTCCTTATTTCAAGGAACACTGACACTTAGTCTCTACGGGCTCATTTATATTCCAAAATATAAATGATTCCCTCGGTGTTGTCCTTTAATTCACATTTCGCGAATCTAGGATTTCACCGATATACGTCAGTTCAATCATGCTGCATTACTGCACATGACCGCCGTAATATGATTAGCACTATCTTAAATTTCATAGACAAAAAGACTCAATACTACTGTCGTTTTCAGAGTGAATTCAGACAGTACATTACCCAAATATATATCCCTATTTAGATAATCTACGGTCTGAACCCAGCTCGCGTGACTTTTTAATTGGCGAACAGCCAAACCCTTGGGAGCTTCTCCACCCCCAGGATAAGTCGAGCCGACATCGAGGTGCCGAACTCCGCCGTCGATATGAACTCTTAGGCGGAACCAGCCTGTTATCCCCAGAGTAGCTTTTATCCGTTAATCTTGGGCCGCATCTAATGCGAACCCGCGGTTCACTATGTTCTGCTTTCGCACCTGCTCGGCATGTACGCCTTGCAGTCAAGCCCCCTTGTGCCATTACACTATCAGCACGGTTTCCATCCGCGCCTAGGGAACCTTAATAAACTCCTCCGTTACTTTTTAGGCATTTTGTTACCCATTTTCTTTTGCATTGAAGGGATGTGTGATGTATAGGGCTCAATAATCCTCCTGAATGTTTCGGATGATTTTGATTTTACATACAATCTCCAATACTTTTGTTTTTGTTTGTGAAGACTTGTTTCGAGTTCAAAATTTTCTTTTAGAGCATCCTGAATTCTTTCCAAATCCTTTTTAACAAATCCAACAGTGTGGATTATAAACGTATTGTGGTGATTTGATTTCCATGATCCGTCATCCATATACCAAACTGCTAGCGCAATCGGATCAAGTAATTTTTTGATTAGTTTTGGAATTACTTTTTTTCTATTCACATAGAACTGTTGGGCGTAAAATCTGAATGATCCGTGAGAATATGTATTAAATAACACATACTCTCTTCCGTTTTTCTTTATTCTATGCTGAATTCCATTACCAACCCACTCCTTAAACTGCTCATAAAGCCATTCCAGATAATCTTTCTGTGCTCGTTGATGCTCAATCTTAAGCCGATAGGTTTTACCTTGATCTTGCGTCTCAAAATGGCCATCACCGAGCAAGGTTCCTACTAAAATTGATCTTTGTAGGTCAGTTAACTTAAGGTGTTGTTTATAATCTCTTATTTCTTTTGTGTTCATTGGGTTCTTACTATTTATTTGTAGTAAGCTTCATGTCGCCACGAAGATCGGACTATAATTTCACTCTTACGAGTGATTAGCGTTTAGTCTCTGAGGATGTGCAGTGTTTGCAAGAACTCTGCACCTTTCCTGCTGATTATCCGCACCAAACAGATTTTCACTCTTATTGAGTACTGTTGGATACACCGGATTTCCCAGCATATAGCTAATTACCTATTTGATTTCTCAAATACCCCCTTATTTATTTTTTTAAGAATTCGGAGTGAATTCCAGAGAGGCGCCATAGTAAGGTCACACTATTTTAGTAACTAAAATAATATGACCAAGGATAGCGCCCCACTAAAACTACCCGCCAGATACTGTCTCTCACCGTTTTTGCCGATGAGGTTAGAACATACCCCAATAGAGAGTGGTATTTCACTGATGACTCCATTTCGCCCGAAAGCGAAACTTCAAAGTCTCCCACCTATGCTACGCACTATAAGCATATGCTCAATATCAAGCTATAGTAAAGCTTCTGGGGTCTTTTCGTCTAGCTGTAGGTAACCGGCATCTTCACCGGTACCGCATTTTCACCGAGCTATTCCCCGAGACAGTTGCCCAGTCATTACACCATTCGTGCGCGTCTGAACTTACCAGACAAGGAATTGCGCTACCTTAGGACGATTATAGTTATCGCCGACATTCACCAGGGCTTACAACAGTCAGCCTACACCACCGTATACTCGAACTATTCAAGTACATGGTGGTATAGACCGCCGTTGTTTGACCTTCTGGCATTGGTCAGGTGTCACCTCCTATACATCCTCTTACGAGTTCGCAGGAAGCTGTGTTTTTGATAAACAGTTGCCAGGCATACTTTCGCTGCGGCCCCCCGACTCGACGCTAAGCGTCTCACTCAGGCCCGTGCATTTTTAATTTACTACTCTGTAATGCTCGGGTCTTATAGAGACGCACAGTGTCGAATCGAAGGGCAAGCCTTATTCCGAAGTTACGGCTGCTTTTTTGCCGAGTTCCTTGGGGAAATTTCACTCGTTCGCCTTGGTCTACTCGACCTAACTACCTGTGTCGGTTTACGGTACGGTTTTATATACAATTAACGCTAGAGACTTTTCTTGGAAGCGTGCTCATATGAATCTCCTTTGACGTATCGCCAGATTTCTACAATGCTTGAGCTTACGCGGTAGGGATTTTCCACTACCACACTCTCACACCATAAACGCAAATCCAATAATGCGCTCATACTACTACCCTCCGTCCTCCCATTGCTTATATATAAAGTCATGGAATATTAACCATGTATCCATCGTGTTCGGCTCTCGCCATCCACTTAGGACCGACTAACCCTTGGCTGATCTGCATTGCCAAGGAAACCTTAGTTTTTCGGCGTAGGGGACTCTCACCCCTATTGTGGTTACTTGTGCCAACATTCGTACTTCATGACGCTCCAGAGTTGCTTACGCGCCTCCTTCACAGCAGACATGAACACTCTCCTACCGCTTATGAATTTCATCGAGGAGGCAAACTATGTAAACATACTTGCCAGAAAATCCTCAATGAAACTCACAAGCCCTCAGCTTCGGTATTATGCTTAAGCCCCGATAATCTGCGGCGCAAAATCTCTTAGTGAGTGAGCTGTTACGCTTTCTTTAAAGGATGGCTGCTTCTAAGCCAACCTCCTCACTGTCAGAGAAATTTCACCTCCTTAAGTGCACTGAGCATAAATTTAGGGACCTTAACTGGAGATCAAGGGCTGTTTCCCTTTTGACCAATGGACCTTAGCGCCCACAGTCTAACTGCCGAGTAATGGCTTCTGGTATTCGGAGTTTGATTGGTCTAACGAGATTGCTCCCTATTTAGACCATCCAGTGCTCTACCCCCAGAAGGTAACCTCGACGCTAGCCCAAAAGCTATTTCGGAGAGAACCAGCTATTACCAAGTTCGATTAGCTTTTCACTCCTTACCACAAGTCATCCGATGGCGTTGTACGACCAAACGGTTCGGGCCTCCGACGGTCTTTCGACCGCCTTCACCCTGCTCATGGCAAGCTCACCTGGCTTCGGGTCTTTTGTATACTACTTACGCGCTATTCACACTCGGTTTCCCTAGAGCTCCACCCCATCGGGCTTAGCTTTGCAATATACAAAAACTCGTTGGCTCATTCTTCAATAGGAACGCCGTCACCCTTCGACAAGCTCAGGGCTCCGACTCCTTGTAGGCATACGGTTTCAGGTCTATTTCACCGCCCTCACCGGGCTGCTTTTCACCTTTCCCTCACGGTACTAGTTCACTATCGATCTCTATAGATATTTAGCCTTACCGGTTAGTTCCGGTAGCTTCCCTCAAGCTATTCGTGTCCTGAGGTACTCAAGAACAACAACCAAAGAGATGTTTTATTTTCATTTACAGGACTATTACCTTCTAGGGTCTGGCTTTCCAGCCAATTCAATTAATAAAACATTTGATAACTCTTCGTCGAATGACCGTTGTTGTCTTACAACCCCCTTCAACTCGACGCTAAGCACCTCACGTAACGTAAACTCTGTTATTTAATAAAGCTTACTCTGAGTGAGACACACAGTGTCGAGTCGAAAGGTTTGGGCTTCTTCCTTTTCGCTCGCCGCTACTTGGGAAATGCCGACTTATTATCTTTCAATAATAAGCACGTATTGGTTTCTTTTCCTCCAGGTACTGAAATGTTTTACTTCCCTGGGTGCGCTATCCGTCTTTTTAAGACGAGATTATCCTAGCGTAATGCTGGATGGGTTTCCCCATTCGGAAATCTCCGGATCACAGGTTGCTTGGCACCTTCCCGGAGCGTATCGCCGCTTTGCTGCGTCCTTCATCGCTCTATAGAGTCAAGGCATCCACCGTACGCCCTTAAATTTCCTATTAGGAAATTTAATGACCACAATAATATTATCTTCAATGTGTGCTTTTTGGTTATGCTGTAAACCTAAAAGCACTTCTATTCTACTCTACTTAACTTATATAAATGTCAACGAGCGATCCTTCCATCCAAATAAAAAACCGCTTTTGAAGCGGTTTGCCCATTGCTAACGCACGGGGCAATTCCGCTTTTCATGGGTTTTTTCTTGCTCTTTGCATCAATAGCATCCAGTATACCGAAGATCTCTTTTGTGTCAAACAGAAACACACCCCTCAGAAGAGGGGTGTGTGGATAACACTCAAAACAAAAATTTTGTTTTATTTATGCGCTATTTCGTCCCGAACACGTTCAATATACCGAGCTGCCGCCTCCTGACCGCCTAAACCAAATGCAAGACCTACCGCAAGAGAGAATGCTATTACAATACCCGTAAAGAGAGTTTGCATAAACGCAGGCGCAATCTTAAGTTGAGAGAGCGCGGCGAGAAGTGCAAAAACCCAGATTGACCAGCGAGTAACCGTTCCCAAGAGATGCGCAGCTTTAATCTCAGCAGCTTTCGCAGAACTTACTACAACATGCTGCATTGCTTCAGCAATGAGTGCCGCGGCAAGTAAGATCAACACCGCAACAATGACTTGTGGTAAGTAGCCAAGCACCACCTCACTAAGGAAATTATTTACCTCGGTCAAATTTAGTACATCGAGGGATGCGAGCAAGAAAGCAACAATGACAAACCATTTTACGAGCCCCCCAATAAAGGCACCTGAATCGAGCGAGATATTAGCACGGCGCAATACATCCTCAATGCCTGCACCACGCAACGCTTTATCAACCTTAAGAGAACGAATAATTTGTGCTACCACACGCCCAAGCAGTGCACCAACAATCCATCCGAGAATAAAGATGATCACTGCTGCAAGAAAATTAGGAAGGAACCCTTTGATAAGTCCAACCCATAATTCTTGAAAAGAGCGAGAGAGCACATCACTCCATGTTTCAAGCAACATAATACGATATTTAGATTAATAAACTTTACTAATAAACGAGGTATACCCTTTCCGACTAGGGTATGATAAGAAACGTAAGAAAAAGCATAATTGCTTTCCCACTACGTTATAGTATAACAAGCAGGCTAGAAATAGAGATTAAAATATGTGGATAACCCTAAACTGCATTTGATACCCCAATATCGACACCAATTTTATCGATCAGTCGTTCATGTGGATATTCTAAAATATCTCGCACTAAGCGGTCACAGACGCTTACCCGGTACTGGAAATCCGAAGTATCGAAAATAGCATACCGAATCTCCTTTCCAATTTCTGCTTCAAGTGATCGAATAAAACTCTCCAATACCGGCATTTTAAGTTTTTCACCTACCACTAAAAGATCAACCCTGCTCGTGTCCCATTCTCGTATAAATACACCGGAAACAACCAACAGTTTTAAACGGCACCCTCTGCTGATCTTTTGTATTAAGTCAGTATAATTAAAGGGTATTGATCCGATCAAGAGGTTCTGTAAGGCATTGAGGTGAATAAATTTAGAGTTTACCTGCCATCCAGATAGTTTCTTTTTAGAAATCACAACCTTGCCCTTCTCCTTTTTCTCATACTCCTTTAAGTACTGTTTTTTCTTAATCAATTCAATACGTTCAAGTAATCGGGTCTCACGACGAGCATTTGATACTGAGACTTGAGATCGTTTAACTATTTCTTTAAGATCATATATCTCATTCGCATTAAATAAAAAAAGGCGCATGATTTTAACACGTGCAGTGCTCCCAAAAAGTTTCTCGAGTATGTCCATGATGGGTATTCTACACCGAAAACAGCAGTAGCAAAAGCGTACTGCTGTTTTGTGGTTCATTACTGAGAATTCACTTATTTTAGTGTCACTTTTCCTCCGACTTCTTCAATTTTTTTCTTAATTTCTTCCGCTTCTTCCTTTTTCACCCCTTCTTTAAGCACCCCAGGAGCTCCGTCAACGATATCCTTTGCTTCTTTAAGCCCAAGACCCAATACTTCCTTTACAATCTTAATAACTCCAATTTTCTGGTCTCCCGCAGCAGTTAATTCGAGAGTAAAGACTGATTTTTCTGCAACATCATCACCTGAAGCTGCTCCACCTGAAGGCGCCGCAACAACCGCTTGCGCAGAAACACCAAACTTTTTCTCAAGCACCTTAACAAGCTCATGGAGCTCCAAAACGCTCATCTTTTCAATGTCTTCAACCATTTTTTTGAATTGTTGAGGCACTTCAACCGTCTCCTCTTGTGTTTCCTCAACGTTCTCTTTGTTTTCTTCTTTCATATATTTACACGATAAATAATAATTTATGCTACCTCACGCTTTACCGCAACCTCATGGAGCACTCCTGCAATCTGCTGTATTGGTGAGTTAATCAACATAACCAGCTGTCCAAGCAGTGTTTCGCGTGAAGGGATCGAAGCAATCTCAACCATACGATTCTGGTCTAAGAACACCCCTTCAAATACACCTCCTTGAATCCACAACATATCTTTAAATTTCTTTTGAAAAGAAAAGATTTCGCGTGCAGGAAGCGTTACATCGCTACTTTTTTCACTCGTCCCACGATGGTATCCAATTGCAAGTTCTCCAGAAAGTTCCGGTAATTCACCCTCAATACCTTTCTCTTTCAAGACTCGGTTAAAAAGAGTTTTCTTCACGACGGTATAACCAACCCCCGCTTCCCGGAGTTTGTTTCGCATTAAGGCAGTATCATTGACACTAAGCCCCTTAAACCCGATAAAAACAGTGCTCGACGATTGATCTAAGATATTTTTGATATTTTCAAGAATTGCTGTTTTTTTCTCTTTTGAAATCGCCATATATACTTCGTTAAAATAAAAATCGACCCTTAATAAAAGGCCGTGTTATTCTTCCAGAGTCCTGGAAAAATATATTGTGGTGCCTCAGCAGGACTTACTCTTAATGCCTGCCGTCACTGGCCTTAAACAAATCATACCTAATCAGCACTTCCTTTGTCAAGATATTCTGACGTTGGAGCTCCAACATAATCTTTATCCTGAAATCCAAATTTGGTTACCAAAAAAGAGAATGCGATACTGAGCAAAATAATCGATACGAAGCCAAGCGTAAACCGAAATGCGGTTTTATTAAATAACATAGATTAATCTTACTCCATGTTTAAAAGTGGAACAAGATCACGATCAATTTGTCCAACTAATTTACTATTACCAGATTCTTCAGCAACATCACGAGCTCTCGTATAATAGACCACCGCTTGGTCAATTTCTCCCCTCTCGTGCGCAAAACGGGCTGAGGTAATTAAGAGGTCTGTATTATCAGTAATATGCTGGAGCCCTTCTTTCAAAACATCTTGCGCAAGTCCGGTTTCGGTTTTATATGAATATTTATAAAGCTCATGAAGCCCTAGATAAAGCGCGGGGTTGGTACGATTGTTTTCAATTGCCTTTCGAAAATTAAGCTCTGATTTTGGATAATCTTTAAGATGGAGGTGGTAGAGAGAGCCCAAATTAGCAAAAGTAACCGTATTTGTTGGCAATTCCCGTCCTAAGAATTCCCATATTTCGGCAGCACCCAGATAATCATCAATAGTCTTGAGTAATACCGCTAAGCTAATCCACTCTGAGATATCCTTACGATCCTCCTTTAGCCGTCCAACCACTTCATTTATATTGCTACGCATAATCTGAACTGCATCAGCCGGAAAGCTTGCTGGAATGGTAAATGACCGGTCTAAACTAGGGTATGAGTCAAAAGAAACAGTGTCTGGTAAATATTCCTCAATAATACCGTCTCCGTCAGTATCGGCCACTACACCAATACCACTAAGATCATCGTTCAAGATCTGGTCGAGTTCTGGTCCACCATCTGAGTTATCTACTACCTGCTCACTATCTCCTGGATTGTTTGCTGAATCATTATTTGAGGCTAAATCAAAAAATATATACACTCCCAAACCAACTAATAAAAATAGGGCAGTAAAGGGAACCAAAAGACGTTTTTGCATATGCTGTTACGTTAACATAGAAGGCAAAAAAAACAACCCCCATAAAGGGGGTTGTTTTTAGCCCATCTTAGCTTTTTAGGCTTAGATGCACAAGTGGCAGAGATTACTGTGTGAGTACCTGGGTGTTGGTATTTCCAGTTGGCAAACCGATAATACCGTAACCGTTGGTGTAATCGTTGGCATTTGCACTCTGACTTGTAGTAGTTGAGAACGGTCTCCAGATAAAGTCATCATCACCCGCTGCTGCTATATAAGTCGAGGTTGCCAAGAAGGTTGCAGGTGATCCTGCGGCAGTTCCTGACGTACCTGCTGGGTGTGCAGAGCTTGCTCGATCAGATACAAACTTTGCGTCACCTTGGAGTTGTGTTGCCAAGCTATACTGGGTACCCGCAAGTGTTGCAGTACCTTGAATCTCAAAGTATCGGGTCTGGCCTGCTGGAACAATAACTGTGGTGTTATTGCTTCCATCATTTGCAGTGATTTCAATGTCGGTAGTTGCAGCTGCCCATGTATTGCTATGGCTTGCTGCCAAACGACCGTCAGTGGTTGAAAGACCTGATACTGGGTTTGAGTATCCTGAGTCAGTAAACGCATATGCGTTAACATCGGTGATCATACCACTCTGTGATGTCGCTGAAGTGGTCGACATACGGAAGGTGATCTGGTAGATACCAACACTGCCTTGTGGTGACGCCGTTACCTTAAATCGGAAGATCGGCTGTCGTCCTGCGGTCAATTTTGATGTTGGCAAGCTTACCAATTCGATGGTTGGTACTGACTTGAATACACGGATACCAGCTGAAGAAGTGTCGCTACCTGAACCACCTGCTTCGATGGTTTGACCACTTCCCTGTCCGATACCGGTAGTACCGATTGTTGCTGAAGAATCCCAGTCAATCGCAATGAATGCTCCTGGTTGACCAACCAAACCTTGCCCATGTCCGGCCAAATCTGCCTTAATGGTAATAAGTTTGCTGTCATTCTTTGGAACAATCACGGTACCTGTAATTGTTGAGGTTGCAACCGTATTGGTTCCCGTAAAGATTGCTTCACCAACCTTCGTTGCTCCATCCCAAAGTGTTACCTTGCTGATATCACTTGGTGATGAAGAAGATGTGTTGGTAAGAACCAATGCTATTTCCTGAAGACGGATGTCTTCATTGGTACCCTCGAAACGAAGTACGTTCAGAGTATTATCAGTGGTTCCTGCTGAAACGATCTTGTATGAAGGACTTGATGAATCTTCAGTAACGCTTAGCGTTCCTGCTGAAGCCAAAGTCATTCGCTGACCAGCACTGTCGTTCTCAACAATTGAGACGCTTTGACCAGAAATCAAACCAGTTGCAGTTGGTGATGCACTTGAATCATAACCGAACTGGTAAACTCCTGTTGCGCCTGATGCAACATTACACTTGAGTGCCAAAGTGGTAACCGTTCCTTTTGGAACTGTGAGCGGCACATCAAAGGTAAAGGTGGTTGTTGATGAGTTCGTAACTGAGTCTTTTGCATTCGTTCCTGTAGTGAGTGCAGTAGCCCCGTTAAAGATACGACAGTTGGTGATGTTTGTTGCACCACTGTTTACTGCGGACTCAAGAATGAATGAGCTCATCTGAAGGTCTTCACCTGATGCAGTTGCGTCAAGTTGATAATTTGCGAACGTAAAGTCTTGTGTACCCGCCACAATGGTTTGTGCTGCAGGTGATGGAGAGACGCTGATGGTCAATGCTCCAGACTTTGCGGTCATGGTGTTCATGCTTACCGTTGCTGATGACGGAGTTACGGTCTTACCAGTTGAAACACCCTTAATGGTTGTCCAGTTTGAAGTTGGGGTCGTGCTTACAATAACAGTTCCATTGTTTGCGAAGTTCGAACCAAGCTTACCTTTCAAGGTATACGTGCGCTTCCCAACTGGGAATTCGATTGTATCCGTAAAGGTTACTTGCTGTTGAGCTGCGGTGCTTCCGGTTGCATCTGCTGGACCCGCTACTACTACGCCGTTTTCATCAACAATACTGATATTGGTAATGAGCTGGCTTGATCCACCAGTAGTTGGACTACCTGTGGTTGCGAGATTAAATACCATCTGTGCAACAGAGATTGGCTCTCCCTTGATATCAACATTGAATCCTCCGAGTGTTTGATCGTTCTGGTTGATTGCAATGTTCTGAGATACTACGCTCGTTGCATTTTCAACAGTCATGCTTCCTGCAGCAATGGTAACGGTTTTACCTGCGTACCAGATATTTCCTGATGAAATACCTGTTCCTGATGTTGGTAGTGAAATACCATAACCATAGAGTTCACCGGTAAGGTGAATATCGGTTGCTTCTTCAACGTTGAACGCAATAGTTCGTCCTGACCCACTGTCAATGTCAGCTTTTACTGACATCTCCTTGCTTAAACCTTTATCAATGACAATGCCACTTCCAAAGGTCGTGGTGTAGAACTTACCATCTGCTGAGAGTGTTGTTGGGTATTCTACTCCATCAACAACAGTCTTTACATTTTTCAAGTCTGAGTCAGAAGCTGATGATGCTTGATTCCATCGAATTGAATGAAGTCGTACCTTCTCTGCTGAACCTGCAGTAATCTTTACTGATGAGAAAATGTAGCCCGTAGTACCAACATTTTTGGTAACAGCTGCATTTGGATCAAGCGGACCACGTTGTGCAGTTACGGTTCCGATTGAAATCGTTGCATTCGTGGTGTGTGCTGCACCAACAATAGGGAGCACCCCACTTACTGCTGCTGAAGTGTTAACTGATACAACTGACAATGCTGGAACTTCACCCGCATTATTTGCAAGGCTTGCTGCCATGTTTCCTGCAACCGTAAAGGTTCGTGACTGACCTGCTGGAATAGTTACTGCTTCACCTACCGTTGCGCGGTGATTTGAATTGAAGGTCTTTGAAAGCCCAACCTGTAATCCTTGATCATCCAAAAGGACGATGCTCGCGAATGCGCTGTCTTGTGCAAGACCGACGCGTTCAACGGTTAGACTATTCACGGTTACTGCACCATCAGAACCTGCGGTGAGTGTAACTTTAGTGAAAGGAACTCGTGCTGCCCCTTGTGGAGCAAGTGAGTTTTCTGGCTGTGTTGGCTTTGAAACAGTCAACCCAGTTCCAACTGCAGGAGGAGGAGTGGTTGTACCGCCACCTCCAGTGGTTGGAGGAGGTGTTACCACTACGGTCCCCATACTATTGAGCTTTGCTCGTGTTGATGGACCAACGTATCCGGTACCATTTGAAAGACCAACAGGAGTCAAAATTTCAGAAGCATACTTGTTCTGAAATCGAATTACTGCTGACTTTGTGAGGGAACCAAAATACGAAGTTTCGTTACCTGGTGATCCAACACCTGTTGCGGCAACAGTTACTCCATCATTGTTGAGCGCGATCTGAAGTTGGCGAACATCTTCACCAGTGTCTCCTTGCTGGAGATCCGTACTGAAGACATAGCCAGTGCCACCACCGGTGGTACCGCCACCCCCTGTTGTTGGGGTGCCTCCTTCAAGAGATACACGCACGTTCTGAATTGTTGCAGCATCAGCGCCGAATGACTGAAGCAAGCTGATGATTGAGTCTACCTGACTCTGTGTCAACGCTGCTTGTACATTAGCAACACCGGCTCCCGCAACCAATGAAAGCGCCATTGCAATTCCTGCAAAAACGGCAACCATTTTCAGAGCTTTAGATTTTTTAATAACGTTCATACTGTATATTTCTAATAATTTGCACTCCGCTATTCACGGAGTACTGGTGCATGCTTTATTAGCTTTCGACTTAAAGCCAATATGGTCATGCGAATTAATTTTCAATTAGAAACATCGAGAAAATCGATGTCTCTACCGGTTACTATTTCATATCCGTTTCTCTTAAAATAAAAAAGAAAAATGAATACAAATTAGTTGGTAATGGTTAAACGGTCATACTGAAATAAACACCTGTGTCTGCTCACTGCTTCCATAACTGTGGTGATAACAACGCACATTAAATAGTAATAATTAATGAATCACACATTGAGCGATTCCGAATATTAAATTTTCAATGAACTTATGAATAACAGCCTCTAATTTTTTCTTAAACCGTCTTTAAAAAATTGAGCGAAAAATTTGGTTAATTTATGATCCTTTTTGAACTCATTTTTTACACAAAATGAGCTTCGTTCCAAATTTCAACTGCACCATTTTTTCAAGAACTCTTTTTAAGAAAAATCAAGCATCCGGTCTTCGAAAGATACGTGACAAAAAGCACCCATACGTAGCCTTCCGACATTATATTATTTGCAGTTCTCTCCTGCAAAATATAGTGTGGATAACTGCTAAATTTAAGAAACGCATTACCGCTTCCCTAGAGCAAGCGACACCACACTGCGTTGGCATAGTAACCCGAGAAAGCTAAAAAGTCAACGAATGACGCACCACCCTCTACACGAAACATAAAATGCTCGATCTATCTTACATTGGCTCACAAAAACGAAAATCTGGAAGGGTTCACTACCCACTGCGCTTAAGCGTGTAACGACTCCAGCGTCGCTCCCCTTTTTTTTCCAAAATACCGAGCTGCACCATTTCTAATAACTCCCGTTGGATTGTCTTCTCACTGTAGTCCTTTATTACTCCTACAATGTCTTTTATACTCACTTCTCCTCGAGTAGCGATAATATTTCTTATGGCTTGTTTTCTTGATGATTCAAAAACATTGGATTTCTCTTGAACAGTGTCCATTTGTCCTAGATTGGACTGTTTTGTAACCGAATTCTTATTCAAGGACGAATTTTGTTGTCCTTTATATTTATCTCTCGCCTTATTAGCAAAGACTCCATTCCCTGTTTCAAAAAAGTCGCGTTTTAAAAGGAATGGGGTTCCTGCGTGTTGGTCTCCCCGATACACCTCGATCGATCGAATCAGGTATCCAATCTCATCCCGAATCAAACCCATATTCATGGATGAAATAAGACCACTTTCTGAAGCCAAATCCCCTAATGAACGCAGGAGTACTAACGACATGCTCGCCTTCTGTAGTAACGGGGATGCATACTCACTATTTCCATGTACCAAAAAGAGGGTTACGTCCGAAATGCAATTGAGTCCTTTTTCTCTTAGCCCTCTCTTCAAGGGCTCAAGGTCATCTAAAAATTCTGTGACTAAATACATTGCCTGCACAATACGTTCTGTCTTTTTGTACAAAAAGATAGCGGTTTGGTCGCCAGAAAATAGGCCTATTTTTAGATTCTCCTCAATGTCCTTTTTGTTTTTTATAAAAGCCATAATCTTTATGGGCCTCTCTGTGTCCTGTAAGTAACTGTTCCTGTCTTTTAGAGTATTGTGCCCCTATTGTACTCTTCTTCTCGCGTAAAAGTCAAAAAATGCCGGCCTTGATGAAATAAAAATCCTGATGAAACTCTTCCTTTAAAAACTTTATAGTCCCTCTAACACTATTCATTCAATCTTCCTTTTTCTCGTGCTATGATTGAATAGCATGGGAAGAAAGAAAATCGAAAAACGAACTTTTTTGAAAGAGCTCCGCAACGAAACACAACAGAGTGTATACGGAATACTTCTCTTAGTAGTCGGCATTTTTTTTATTCTCGCTTCATTTGGAAGTGCGGGTGTGCTTGGAAGTAAATTATTCCAGATTTTAGAAAAAGCTGTGGGCTTAGGTTATTTTATTTTACCTATACTACTCCTTACCTTATCTGCATCTTTTTTTCGAAAATCAGAATTGCAACCATTCGCTATCACCCGTGGTATTGGGTCCCTCCTCTTTTTGGCTTCAGGACTTGGGATCCTCTCCCTCGCAAAAAGTGGTTCCGGGGGATTGCTTGGAGATCTTATTAGCACCCCGATTAAAACTTTAGTGGGGATTTACGCAGGGGGTATTATTCTTGTTGGGGTACTTATTATTTCGGTGCTCATTATTTTTAACATTGAGATTTCAAGCTTTAAACATATCGTTAATTTCTTTGCTCACTTTCGAAAAAAGAAGTCCCAAACTGAAGCGGAAGACGATGCAACAATGCCAGTATTAAACGGAATATCTGAAGAAACGTCGCATGAAAAAAACCCTGAACCAGAGAAAGAACCCGCGCACACAAAAGAACGTCCCGTTCCACCACAAGAAGAAGATGGCATCCGTTTGGCCCCATTTCGAGCAAAACGATACACACCACCCCCTTTGTCATTACTTGAAAAAGATAAAGGAAAACCAGGAGTTGGCGACATCAAAGCAAATGCCCTTATTATTAGACGCACCCTACAAAATTTTGGTATTACCGTTGAAATGGATGAAATTTCAGTCGGTCCATCGGTTACCCGATACTCGCTTAAGCCCGCAGAGGGGGTGAAGCTTTCTCGAATTCTTGGTTTGCAAAACGATCTCTCCCTCGCACTCGCAGCACACCCAATCCGAATTGAGGCTCCAATTCCCGGAAAATCACTCGTTGGTATTGAAATACCCAACACCGCCAAAACAACCGTTGGACTCGGCACCTTACTTGCAAGTAAAGAATACCAAAACACTGATCGATCACTTTTTATTACCCTTGGAAAAGGAATTTCTGGCAGCGCATGCTTTGCAGATATTGCGAAAATGCCCCATCTTTTGATTGCTGGTGCAACCGGTTCTGGAAAATCGGTTACGATTCATTCGCTCCTCACCTCACTTCTCTTTCGAAATGCACCTGAAAATTTACGGTTTATTTTAATTGACCCTAAACGAGTAGAACTCACTCTATATAATCAAATTCCACATCTTCTTACACCAACAATTACTGATCCGAAAAAAGCGATCCTCGCGCTCAAATGGGCGGGAAAAGAAATGTCGAGAAGATATGATCTCCTTGAAAAGGCGTCAGTACGCGATATTGAATCATACCACCGAAATGTTCTCGCCCCATTACTAAAAAAACGAAAAAAAGAAGACACTTCCCCACTTCCGGATCAAATGCCGTATATTGTCATCGTGATTGATGAGCTCGCAGATATTATGCAGTCATATCCCAGAGAACTTGAAGCCGCGGTAGTGCGTTTAGCACAAATGAGTCGCGCGGTTGGTATTCATTTGATCCTCTCTACACAACGCCCGTCAGTAAATGTTATTACGGGGCTTATCAAAGCAAACATCCCTGCCCGTATCGCGCTTCAAGTTTCATCTCAGATCGATTCTCGGACTATTCTCGATGCCAGTGGTGCGGAAAAACTTTTAGGTGCAGGAGACATGCTCTATTTATCAGGAGAAATGTCGAAACCTAAACGTATCCAATCAGCCTATATTACTGAATCAGAAGTAAAAAAAGTGGTTGGATACCTTCGAGACTCCTATCAACACGAGCTCCCTGACGAAATCTCCTTCTCGCAAACCCAAGACGACTCCAACCCTTTATTTGAAACAGGGGGAGATTCAGAGGATCCGGTGGATGACGATCTCTATGAAGAAGCTCGAGCTATTGTTATAGAATCAAAAAAAGCATCAACCTCATACCTTCAGAGAAAGCTTCGAATCGGTTACTCTAGAGCGGCCCGACTTATGGATATGCTTGAAGAGAAAGGAGTGATTGGCCCGGCAGAAGGGTCTCGCCCCCGTTCGGTACTCATTGGAGAAGACAGAGAAACAACTGATGAAGATGAGGAATTTTAGGGTATGCCTTCATTTTTCTCGATGATTAAAATCATAGTACTCCTTGTCCTTGTAAGCACTGGTGGCTGGTATCTCTATCGACAAGCAAGAAATATCATTACCGGACCGTCAATTACCATCGAACAACCTCTCAATGGAGCTCTGATTACCACCCCATCAATTGAAATTAGCGGTTACGGAGAAAACATAAAATCACTTACCATTAATGGAAGATCGGTGTTTATAAGCGAGGACGGCCAATTTTCAGAAAATGTCTTACTCCCCCCTGGATATGCTATAATAACAGCTGTAACCGAAGACCGGTTCGATCGAGAACAGACAATTCAGAGGATTATTTACCGAGAAAAGATCTAATAGTATGCCAAAAAAGAAAGTAGCCTCACCAACACCCGACAGTATCAGTGCAACCATTGATCAAATCAAAACCAAGTTTGGAGACGATGCCATCATGAAGCTTGGGGAGAAGCCCCATGTAGATGTGAACGCCATCCCCACTGGATCTCTTGGGCTTGATAATGCGCTTGGAGTAGGCGGACTTCCCCGAGGTCGGATTGTTGAAATATACGGACCCGAATCATCGGGAAAGACAACCTTGTCCTTACATGTGGTGGCAGAAGCACAAAAGAAAAACGGTATCTGTGCATTTATTGATGCAGAACATGCGATGGATCCTGAATATGCAAGACGCCTTGGAGTCAAAATTGACGAACTCCTCATCTCTCAACCTGATACTGGAGAACAGGCCCTTGAGATTACCGAGAGTCTTGTTCGATCTGGAAGAATTGATGTTATTGTTATTGACTCGGTTGCCGCGCTTACTCCAAAAGATGAGATTGAGGGAGATATGGGCGCCCACCATGTCGGGAAACAGGCTCGATTAATGTCGCAGGCTCTCCGAAAACTCACTGGTATCGTTGCGCGAAGTAAAACAATTGTGATTTTTATCAACCAAATTAGAATGCAAATTGGAGTAATGTTTGGAAATCCAGAAACTACTCCAGGAGGTAAGGCGCTTAAATTTTATACTTCAGTACGTATTGATGTTCGGCGTATTGCCCAAATCAAAAAGGGAGATGAGGTAATGGGGTCACGTATTCGAGCAAAAGTAGTCAAAAACAAAGTTGCTGCACCATTTCGAGTCACTGAATTTGACCTCATGTACAATGAAGGAATCTCCCGTGAAGGAGAACTCATCGCCCTTGGTGAAAAATTTAATATTATTAAAAAAAGTGGTTCTTCTTATAGCTTTAATGAAGTGCGTCTCGGTAGAGGTTATGACGCAACACGTCATTTTCTTCGAAAAGAAGAAAAGATTGCGGGACAAATCCTGAAGGAAATCCGAGCCAAAATGGCAGAAAAATAAGTTTTGATCCGCTCGTGACAAAATACAAAAGATACGCTAAGATGGGATCCGACCTTGGCACGTTTGATTTGTGCCAATGAAATGCACGTGGAATATGCTTGCCTATAACGAGATTACACAAAAGAAATACATTGAACTTGATGGCGAACCCTATGAAGTCATTGCTTCTCATGTATTCCGAAAACAACAGCGAAAACCTGTCAATCAAACTAAGCTCCGAAATCTCATTACCGGAAGTGTTACCGAACGCTCTTTTGGAGCTTCTGAAAAAGCTCATGAAGCGCAACTAGAGACTCAGGATATTCAGTATATTTATGAGCATCGTGGATCATATTGGTTTTCTCTTCCTCAAGATCCTAAAACACGTTTCGAATTACCACCCACCCTACTTGGTAACGAGCGCCGATTCCTCAAAGAAGGACTCGTCATACAATCAGTTCGTTTTAAAGGTGAGATTATTGGTGTACGATTCCCTATTAAGGTGGAATTAAAAGTGACTGATGCTCCTCCTGCGGTTCGGGGCAATACCGCACAAGGCGGAAATAAACAAGTAACGCTTGAAAGCGGAGCGGTTATTTCTGCTCCACTTTTTATCAATACTGGAGATACACTTCGAATTAATACCGAAACTGGAGAATACGTAGAACGCGCGTAAAAAACCTCGCGCCGATAGGAGCGAGGTGTGTAAAACTGCCAGTAAGTACTAGCCCGATTAGGCCTTAGACTTTTGATAATAACGCCGTACCAGAGAGAAAAGAATAAGTCCCGAAGCAACAACAATCATGTAGGTTTCTGGTTCAGGTACTGGTGTGGCGAGCCCATCTAGAGAAACATTATCTATGCGCCAGGTACCGAGTGAGCTTTCGGCTTCGTACCCGAAGAAACGAAACTCGACCATATGATCAAGGTCATTAAATGAGTTTCCAAGACTTATGGTTTGCCCTATTCGAGTATCGCTATTGTCGGGTACTGAGAACGCCCTTAAATCAGTGGTGTAATTATCGAGACTCGAACGAACCGACCATTCTCGAATACCTGACAAAGAACGCCGTTCATCAAGTCTCAATGAGGAAAGCGAGAGTCGCATTCCTGCTTCTGGAGCAAGAGAGAAACCAAAATAGTCTTCGCTCTCAATTGCTCCGGTCGAGAAACCTCTTGCATTAAATGCTCCCGCGCCTGAAACACTGGTTAATCCCAACCCCCGAACCATTGAACTTGCTGAAATCCCAAGTCCAACGGTATCAGGAAGAAAACTTTCCTCATCACCTATGGCACCGTCAAAACTCCAACTGAGAATCTGAGCACCGAGCGTGCTTGCCAGAAAAAAACAGAAAATACCTGCCATAAAGAACTTTTTCACAATAATCCTTGGTTGAGGGTTCTTCCTAGAAGATACCACACAAGACCAAACAAAAAAACAGATTCTGTGTACAGTAGAATCTGTTTTTTATTACCTTTACTCAACCTGCTTATTGAGCGACATAGGGAAGCAACCCCATAAATCGAGCCCGTTTTACCGCTCGCGCGAGTTTTCTTTGATTTTTAGCAGACACACCAGTACGTTTTCGTGAGATCATACGCGCATGAGGATTTAAAAACTTTTTCAGAATTTCAACATCTTTATAGTCAATATGCGTAATATTATTTTGTGAAAAAAAGCATTGGGTCATATAAATTTTATTATCGTCTTTTCTAAACTTAATAACTAAAATGGAATATCATCCGGATTGATATCTTCCTCTGGGTATTCAATTGATGCTTCAGTGTCAGGACTTTCTTTTTTAGGAGTACGTGATACTGCCCCATTATTTCCCCCTTCTCCTGGTGAGGATGCACCTCCTGATGATCCGGAACGCGGTCCAAATTGAACCCGCTCTGCAATAATCTCGGTTCGATATTTTTTATTACCATCTGCCGCCTCCCAACTTCGCGTCTGCATCCGACCTTCAACAAAAACTGAGCTCCCTTTACGAAGATATTGCGCGCTTGTCTCTGCCTGGCGTCCAAATACTACAATATTATGATATTCAGTTCCTTCTTGGCGACCTCCATCTCGATCTTTCCACACACGATTAGTAGCCACCGAGAACGAGGTAACGTGATTCCCTGATGGTAATGCGCGCAATTCAGGGTCTCGTGTTAAGTTTCCAAATACAAAGGCTTTATTAATATACATACCCTATTCTACCACGAGCTCATCAATAGTCTTATCAAGTTCCTCATCCGTAATAACGGCATCCTCTTTTTCTTTCTCGACAGACGGCTGTTTCTTTCGTCCAGAAGGGGCTTTTTTATCTTTCCCCTTTATAGGGTCTTCATCCCTTTTCAAGAGTGAAGGTTTCCACATAAGGGTATTTTCTCGTACCGTGGTAATAATCAAGTGACGAATAATGCGCGACTGTTCTTTAAACCACTTCGCCAGCTCAGCGACTGACCCCGGAGCAATCTCAAACTTCATCCAACCGAAATAACCCGTGGTAAAAAGGTGTTTCTTGCCCTCAATGATGCCTTGCATTGGGTATGCAATGTTTTTCATCTTAGGAAATTCTTCAGTGATAATTTTTCCACCCCTCTGTTCAATCTCCTCTTTTATTTCAGATACGTGCCGTGAAATATCCTCTTCAGGAATGAGTGGCGCAAGCCAAAAGCTTACCTCGTAAACCATAGGGTCAAAATCATCGCTGTCTGCTATTTCAGGTTTTTTTTCTGGCGAAACCATGTAGGACAAAGGTACCATACCTCAAGAATCATCGCAAGTGGGCCCCATGCTCTGTAATTTTAGAGCTCAAACCCCTCAAGAGAGATACCAAAAAGCCGCTCCGCGTTTTGAAGTAGAGACCTTTGAATCTTCTCAATGGGATTTTGGCGAATCTCCGCCACACACTCACCAATAGAAGGCAAAAAAGAGGGTTCATTTCGTTTTCCTCGATATGGCACCGGCGCAACAAAAGGACAATCCGTTTCTATGTGCATCATATCAAGGGGCACAAAACGCACCAATTCCCGGTACGAATCTGCAAAAGTAATAACCCCCGTAAAAGAAATGGTGAATCCTAAATTAAGAAACGATCGTGCCTGCTCAATACTACCCGCAAAAAAATGAACATTCCCTGGCACCTTCGCGTGTGAACGCAATAAGGTTAATGCGTCTTCATATGCATCAACACTGGAGTCTTTACCGTTACGTATATGGAGCATGAGTGGCTTACGAAGCGTATTTGCAAGCTCAATATGTGCTACAAAAATATTAGCTTGGTGTTCTTTAGACTCCTTTGAAACATGAAAATAATCGAGTCCACACTCACCAATGCCGATTACTTTCGGCATACGGGCAAGTCTTAGATAGTACTCTCGATCGAATGCTTCACCTCGTGAATTAAAAGGTGATCCTCCGACACCAATCTCTGCTTTAGTATGATACCCTACTTCAGTGTGTACGGGGTGCAATCCAACAATAGCCCACTGATTTTGATGCGCTTCCGCGAGAGAAACCGCTTTTGCGGAAGTATCTTTCTGAGTACCAACGTTAATTGCCCCAATCCCCACATTTTCCATACGCGCGATTACTTCCTCACGATCCTCGTCAAAAGCTGAGAAGTTTAAATGCGCATGAATATCAATATACGAAAATTTGACCATAGTTAATGCACGATTATTTTTTTCCTCCTTGCTCCCATGGTTGTTTTAAAATCGCTGAAAATCGATCCTCCGAAAAAGAAAGAAGGTGGACCAGCCCCTCTTCTGATTCAGAAAAAGAGATTCGTTCAGGAAGATCACTAATACAAACCACTGGCGCAGAGAGTGCTCCCTCACCCATTACCGCACCACCAGCCGCAGCAAGTTTATCAGCAATATTTTCAACCTCAGATACGAATGGTCGGCCAAACAAATCAGGAGTTTTTCGATAATCAATTAAGGGAGCAAATCCGGCAGTGCCAATTGAGATCACTGATGCCCCCCGTCGCAACATCATAGAATAAGAATCTGCAATAATAACCCCCACATCCGAAACGTGGTATTCTCTTTGAATCCACGATCGAATCATCCGCGCGCTTTGCGTTGGATCTTTTGGAAGAAGAATTAAGTATCCATTTCCGTTACTTTCATCAATCCCTGATTTTCCAATAAATGCATGGCGTACTACCGTAAGTGGTATTGTTCGATGTGGTGTTTGGGATAAGGGTAAAAACCAATCTGCCTCTTGTTTTACTAAAGAGGAAAGATCAGAAACTGAAGTTTTTGGTATACATCTTCCCTCTCCAATACTTACCGCTTTTGAACTAACCACAAAGATACTCTTCTCGGAAACGTGAGAGAGCGCGGGACGTAGCGCATCAAAAAGATGGTCACGCGGTGGCATCAGGCGACGGGTGCAAATCGGTGTAATAATCATAACTCAAGACGAGGAAAAAGCGCTTTATCTGGAGGCGTATTAGACAACACCAGTGCTTTAATATTCTCCGCAGTTTCAGGTAATAGAGGTTCAAGTAATATCCCAATTCGATACAGCTCACCAATGAGAAACTCGAGTACAGGTTTTGCTTTAGCTTCATTATATTTAATCTCTTGAAATGGTTTCTTCTCTTGAATCTCACGATCAAGCCTACCAATAAGTTTCCAAATCTCATTGAGGGACTCTCGAACATCGAGAGTAGTAAAAGATTTCCGATATCCTTCCCACGCGCTACCTGAAATAATAGATTTTTTGATTTCCATGATTTTCCCCTTTTCAAGAGAAATATTTGCTTTATGCGTCATGGTTAATATCCTACTGACGAGGTTCCCAAGCCCTTTTACCAAATGAGCCTCGTAGTATTCATGAAATGATACCTGTGTAATGTCTCCATCTTCAAAAGGAGAAATGTGTCGCAAGAGCACATACCGGAGTGCGTCAGTTCCATACTTATGAATCAACTCTTCTGGATTAACCACATTACCAAGTGTCTTCGACATCTTCTGTCCCCCCGCAGTAATAAATCCATGTACCAAAAGTTTGCGCGGAAGAGGTAACCCTGCCGACAACAACATCCCCGGCCAAATAACTGCGTGAAAGCGAAGAATATCTTTACCAATCACATGCAAATCAGCAGGCCAAAATTCTTGAAACAATGTGGTATCCTCCCTTCCATACCCAAGAGCTGAAATATAATTTACTAATGCGTCACACCACACATAGATAATTTGAGATGGGTCATTTGGTACGGGAATTCCACGAGGAGATTTTTCTTTTGGTCGCGAAAAACTGACATCCGCAACACCTTGATCCAGAAAAGAAAGCACTTCATTCCGACGAGAATCAGGTACAATATGAAATTCATTCGAAAGAATTTTCTTTTTAATTTCATCAGTATATTTTGAAAGTGTAAAAAAATAATTTTCTTCAGAAATGAGCTCTGGTTTTTCTTTATGATCTGGACACTTTCCATCAACTAATTCTTTCTCGGTAATAAATGATTCATGTCCAACACAATAGTATCCCTCGTACCGACGTTTTTTAAGATCTCCTGAAGCTTCGAGATGTTCCCAGAGTTTCTGCGCCCCTGGCCAGTGTACTTTTTTATCTGATGTTCGAATAAACTGGTCATATGAGATACTTAAGTTTGAGAATAAAGATTTAAAATTAGAAATAATCTCATCAAGATACGCGCTGGTATCTTCTCCCGCCTGCTTCGCGGCACGGTCAAGCTTCTGAGTATTTTCATCAGCGCCTGTTAAAAAATAGGTTCTGTCACCGTAGATTCGATGAAAACGCACAATACTGTCAGCAAGAGTCGTGGTGTAAGCGTGCCCCATATGCAGCTTAGCATTGGGGTAAAAAATAGGTGTCGTAATATAAAAATTACCTTTCTCTTTTATATCTTTCATGCTTGCTCTATACCAGAGATATTCTTTTCCTGCAAGCTGTGTGCTTGGCGTTTATCTAGTTCGAGATCTCGTATATACTCTCGAATTGCGGCCGCAATTGGAACCGAGAGAATGAGCCCCAAAAAGCCTGCCAACTTAAAACCAATTAATAATGCAAGAATAACAAGAAGCGGAGGAACACCTACCACCTTCCGAACAACTAATGGATAAATGAGGTGGTTTTCAAATTGTTGGATAATAAGATATAAACCAATAATTAAAAACCCAAAGCCAATACCCCCATCAGCAAAACCGAGGAGTACCGCTGGTGTTGCCGCCATAATCGGTCCAAAAAGTGGAATTAACTCGGTTACCGCTGCTAAAATTGAGAGAAGAAACGCATACTTAACCCCGAGTATCGTCAATCCTAAATACACTAAAATACCAATAATAAGTCCTAAAAGAATCTGCCCTTGGAGCCATTGCCCAATCTTCTCTTGAGATCGCTTCCAGAGGCCTACCACATAGGCTTCGTGTTTAATCGGAGTGATAATTCGCAGAAATGCTCCAACTCCATCTTCAAGCACTGATAAATAAAAAGAGAGTACCCCAATCAAGATAAGGCTCAGGATACCCCCGAAAACACGGCTTACTACCTGAAAGAATCCTACTGAAATGTTCTCTAATGCGTGTTCTATTTCAAGAACCGCATCCTTTAAAGAAAGACTGTCTCCTAATACTGGAGCAAAATTTGCAAGAATCCCTTGTTTATCTGGGGTCCACACATCAATACTTTCAACATACTCCGGCAACGTAGAGAGAAATCTGGTGGCATCACTTAAGAAAGGAGGGACAAAAAGATAAAAAATTGCAACAAACGATAGGATGGTAGTGATATAAATAATAAGAACCGCGGGCAACCGACTGATACCCTGTTTCCCAAGCCATCGGGCCAATGGTTCAATGGATGACGCGATAACCACCGCGGTAAGCACCACCAGTACGATATCGATGAGTACATAAATAAGATAAAAAAGGAACGCGAGCAAAAAAACGCGAGCAATAGTTCCTGTGGTTATCGTAATGGTATGCTGCTTTCCTTCAAAGTGCATACTGTTATAATATCACTCAAGTGGAAGTTTCAAAATAGACGTAAAATGGTTTACGTTATTAAATGGCCCGATCAGTGCAAGGTTCATCCTCTTTTCAGTAATAATCTTCCGCGCAACTCGCCGAATATCATTTGCGGTGATGGCACGAATCTTTTTTGCGCGCTCTTCAGGAGAAACGATGCTCGTACGTAAAATTTCTTGTATCCCAATATATTCTGCAACATCATCGGATGCCTCAAGCCCTAAAATCATCTTCCCAATAACCGATTCTTTGACTCGGTTGAGCTCCTCATCAGAAATCAACTCTTTCGTTAATCGAGTATATTCCTCAAGAAGCGCGCGAATCACCTCCTGAACTCTTTTTGTGTCAACTCCTGTGGCCACAAAAAGAGACCCGTGATCTGTATAGGAATCCTGAAATGCTTTTACGTAGTAACAAACTCCCATCTTCTCCCGCAATCTTACAAATAAACGCGAGCTCATCCCTCCCGCAAGGATGGCCGCAATAAATGACGCGATGAGCTCATCTTTATGGGTAACTCCCATACTCCGAAAACCGAGGATAAGATGAGCCTGATCGGTTTTCTTCTCCTTAATTCGTACCTGGGGCTTCTGCTGTGATTCCTGCACTTTTATTTTTGAATGTTTTTTCCCGGAAGACATTCCAGAAAACTTCTCTTGAATCTGTTTGAGAATCTGGGCACGGTCAAATGCCCCCGAAATAACTACCGTAGTTGCTTTTGATACATAATGTTTATTACGGTACGAGATAAATTCCTCTTGGGACAATCGTCGAATAACCTCTTTAGGACCCGCAATACTCCATCCAGCAGGCTGATCCCCATACAGTAGCTCCATGTACGTCTCGTGTACTTGCCGTTGAGGGAGATCCTCGTACATATTGATCTCTTCAATAATAACTCCGCGTTCTCGATCAATATCTTCAGTCCGAAAAATAGGATTCTGGTATAGATCAGCTACAATATCGAGTAATCGATTTGCGTGTTTACGATGAGCCTTTGCAAAATATCCAGTAAATTCTTGTGAGGTGAATGCGTTATATTCTGCACCAATACCATCGAGTTCTCCGCTAATATCCGTTGGTTTCGGCCTCTTCTCGGTTCCCTTAAAACAGAGGTGTTCCAAAAAATGGGAGAGGCCGTTTATTTCTTTTGTTTCGTATTTGGATCCTGCCTCAACCATGACCAAGACGGTCACCGTTGGGTTTTCTTTGAGTGGAACAAAAATTACTCGTAATCCGTTTTTTAGTACTTTCTTCTGGTGCTTCATAAAAACTGAGTTTACCACACAGAATAAAAACAGAAAACCTCAAGATGTTATGCGAGGTGATCTTTTAAGAATGTCATGAGACTCCCAAGTGGAATACGATCTTGTTTTCCCGAATCACGATAACGAATGGTCGCGTCTTCACCTGAAAGCGAATCAAAATCAACTGTAATACAAAACGGTGTTCCAATTTCATCTTGACGTCGATACCTTTTTCCAATATTTCCATGATCATCGAATACTACTCCGTTTAATTCTTTCCGTAACAGGTGATATACCTCTTTTGCTTTTTTGACGAGTTCCGGTTTATTCTTTAAAAGTGGAAACACCGCTACTTTAATAGGAGCGATCCGTGGGGGCAACTTTAAGACAATACGAGATTCACCACCAAGTTCGTCCTCGCAATAACTTTCACATAATACCGCAAGCACCGTACGACCAATCCCGAATGTTGGTTCAATAGTGTGTGGGATGTATTTACTTCCGTCCTTCTCAACAAAAGAGAGATCAACACCACTGGCTTCCATGTGACGTTTCAAATCAAAATCAGTTCGGTACGCAAGCCCGTATAGCTCCTTTTTGCCAAATGGATACTCGTATTCAAAATCGATTGTACGTTTTGAATAATGCGCTCGATCCGATGCGGGAACTTCATATTCGTGTACCCGCTCGCGAGAAAGTCCGATCTGATCAATCCATCGCCACATTTCTTGTTGCCAGTAAGAGAAATGCTCTTCCCACGAGTTTTCACGAATAAAATACTCAAATTCTGCTAAATCAAACTCTCGAACTCGAAATAGAAAATCGCGTGGATTGATTTCGTTTCGAAACGCTTTGCCGATCTGAGCAATACCGAAGGGTAAATCTGGATGGAATGAGTCTACAATATTTTTAAAATTTACAAACATTCCCTGTGCCACTTCACCTCGCAGGTATGCCGTACTGGTACCACCTACCGCACTTCCCATCTCTAATGGAAAAAGTAAGTTGAATACTTTTTCTTTTCCCAATACTCCTCCACAATGAGGACACTTCTCTTTATCCTCTAAATGATCGGCTCGAAACCTTCGTTTACATTTCTCACATTCAACCAGTGGATCAGTAAAACCATCTAAATGCCCGCTCGCTCGCCACACTGACTCTGGCATAATCAAACTTGAAGAAATCCCAAACATGTCATCACGGCCAGAGACAAATTGTTTCCACCATAACTGCTCAATATTGAAACGCAATTCCGTACCCAGGGGTCCATAATCCCATGTACCCGAAAGTCCTCCGTAAATTTCAGCGCCTTGATATATAAAACCACGTCGCTTTGCAAGCGCGACTACATCTTCTAAAGTCTTTTCTTTATGTTCTGTCATGTCATTAAATTATTGAGTTACAATATCATTCCCACTTAAGAAACCCGGGTCATTCAACAAAAAAGTGGTTAATGCCGATCGCCGACTTTCCACTGATATCTCGGTAAATGCGTCTCTTCCGCGAACTACCACATCTCCAATAAGCACCGGCCGTGATCCAATCTGACTTAAACTTGGTTTTAATGCAACCTGAAACGCAACCTCACGAGGGGCTCCTACAATACCTTGACCGCGGGAAAGATCCCCAATGCGCCAGACAACCTGCCCTCCTGAAGGATTGAATATAATATTTTCACTTCCCGGAGACACATTACCGGTCCACCTAACATATGAGGGGAGTGTTGCTGAAACCTCCGCATTTTTTACCTCATTGAGAGTGTTCGTAACTGTCCAAATAATCGTATAGGTAGTCTCTTGTTCTGCGTGTGGTGGCAGAAGTCCAGTGTTTGAAAATGGTCCAACTGAAAAGAGCGCTTGGGGTACTACCGCCAAATCGGTTGCAATACGAGCTTTCCGAACTGCGGTAAAGACAATCTCTTCGGGAACCTCGCTATCAGAGACACGTTTACCTTTTACGGTAAGATCAAGCACAATTTCAGGATCACGGAAAATATCAAGTGACGCTCGTGAGAAATCAATCGTATTAAAAGTAAAACTCACCCTCCCAAAGTCTCCTGGCGAGAGCTCTCCAAGTGATGGGAGCGTGTCTTTATTCCATTGCACCACCCCTTTCGAGGAATCATAAAAACCTTCGGGTACTGTAATTGAGCGTCTATCAAGAACGACCCCACGTAATGAAACTTCAACTTCTGCATTGATAACTTTAGTGGGAAGGTTATTAACCCACGAAATATCAGCTCGAATCGTCTTTCCATTTTGAGTTACAAAGGGAGAATTTTGGCTCCCGTTGAGAGCAAAATCAACAGAAATAAACGGTTCGGTCACGGTAACACGGTGGGACCCAGAAAGTAGTGGAGTGCCGATTCTTTGTGGGTTCCGACTATTAACAACTCCCACGACAAAACGAACGGTTCGC
This sequence comes from uncultured bacterium, assembly GCA_937952265.1. Lineage (GTDB taxonomy): Bacteria > Patescibacteriota > Minisyncoccia > Phycocordibacterales > CALFYW01. The sequence continues at coordinate 280,842 of CALFYW010000016.1, read as the reverse complement.
TCATCAGCCTGATGACCGTTTAAAGTCCCCAGAATAGTAATAGTATATTTTGCCTTACTCGGAAGATCTCCAATCACCCATGTATCATCACCATATGAAGGATCAATATCCGTAGAAATAACTGAAAAACCTTCCGGAAAATCAGCTACAAGCAAGAGATCTTCTACCACTTCAGAAGTATTAGAAACCACCTCAACGGTAGTTTTAAATTGTTGTCCACTACTAATTTCTTTAAAAGAATCAATCCTCAAAATAACAGGGGCAGAACTGATGGTTACCTCATAAGGAACTGTTTTTTGCAAAATAGCGTTGGAACCTTCTACCCGATATTCAAGAAAAAATCGAATTTCTTTCTTTTCGTTCTCCTCCCCAAAAAGTACCACTGAAATATTCCTATCAACCTTCTCATTTACTGCGATAGTTCCGAAAGACTCCCGATATCGATCCACCGGTACACTAAGATCCTCAGCATTTCGACTTCCTTCAGGAAAAGAGATCTCAAAATCAACTGATTCAAGTGCCACCGTGTTTCGGTTAATCATCGAAAAATTAAGAGCCAACTCTTCCCCCGCGGCAACCGCGACTGGAGACTCAATCTCAAAAACGATATTATCTGAGGAGACAATATTCCTTCCCCCAAAAATAAAAAATCCCGCAATAAGAATGGTAGCGAAGAAAAAAACAAGCGAAAAAATAAAGATTACTTTAGTAAATGAAAAAGTATGTTTACGCATAGGGGTTGATCCTGCCTCATGTTGACGAGTATGCTCCCAGGTTGCTGCAACCGATTCTCTTTCCTTGGAAAATGGCATCGTGGGCTCACCTTGACTTTCTCCGTAGTTTTCCATAAGGGTTAGTATATCACAATTGAGTTGCAGCCAGAGACTCATTGATGGTCTGAATAATCAGCTGTTTTTTATTCTCTACCTCCTGAAGCACCTCCTGATCAATGGGCATACTACCATATACCCTTTGGAGTGTCTTTGTATCTCCCACATATCCGAGACAGCGCAACATTCGAAGCACCGTAATATACTCAACAAACACCAATCGATCTTCTGGCACACTGCACAACTGGTGTATCCCATGGTGTAATACGATATACAAAGTATGATTTTCTTCAGCTTCTGGCGACAAGCGATGCAACAAAGAAACAATATTCCCAAAAACCTTCTGGATATCTGAACGCCTTAGTACCTTTCGAAAGAAAGCATCCACCAACTGCGCACTCGTAACGCGCCACACCCCTTTTCCTCGAACCAAAGAAAGACGTACAAAAGAGAGTTCTTGAAGCGTCGCACGTAATCTTGATTGCATCATCCGAATTCCACGCGCCCGAACAGAAAGCATTCCAAAATCTTTCGTAAACACCAAAAGAGAAAGATCACGTTCTCCTGCCGGAGCTGTTTTGAGTATCAAGGCGTCAGTAGTGTAAATATGATACGACATATAACACCCTACTCCTCAAACGCAATGATGAATTCTTCATTCTCAACAACAATCTTCTTACCCTCAGTCATTTGTTTAAAATGGAGTTCTCGAACATGAGTTGCCTCCTTAATTTCATTCTTATTTTTTTCAAACAGTGTTTGTCCACGACTTTTACTACTTACCATAAGTCGCGGAAAATCTTTGGGTGTTAACCCTGATTGTTTACGAAAATCCTGAATACTTCGTATAAGTTCACGGACAGCACCCTCCTCTCGAAGCTCCTGCGTGATATGCGTGTCAATGGTTACCTCAGTCCCGGGATGAGGCGCGGGTTCAATTTCTTTAATATTAAGTTCTTCCGCAACTAACGAAAGGAGTGTTTTAGGTAATACTCGATATTTTTCCGGGACAAATAACGCACGGAGTGGTTGCCGAATCTTAATTTCTGCGCGCGCGCGAGCGAGCAGACCAAGAGAGGTGATTTCGCGAACCATCGCCATATGATTAAGTAGCCCTTCATCATACGCTCTCTCTTTAGGCCACGAAGTAAGGTGGACGCTCACCTCGTCCTCCGAAGTCCGTACCGCCTGATAAGTTCGCTCTGCCAAGAAAGGCATTACCGGAGCAATCAGGCGAGAAAAATAATGGAGCACAAAACGAAGTGTTGCCTCGGCGTTTTCTTTATCACTCCCTTCTTCTTTAAAACGATTGCGCGACCTGCGGATATACCAGGTTGAAAGATCATCGATAAAATCGCTAATCGGGCGTACCCCTCGATCAATCTCATACGCCTCAAATGAACGAGTAATGAGAGATGTCAGCGCATACAGACGATTTAAAATCCACTGATCAAGAGGCGAGCTGCTTTTATGGTGCGGAGGAGTATCCTTTTGATACAATGCGTAAAATGAAACTACATTATCCAAACGGATAATAAGTTTTTTCATAACCTCATCAACTCCCTTCTCTGAAAAACAAAGATCCTCACCGCGCACGATAGGAGATGCCATAAGGTAATACCGAAGCGCATCAGCACCGTATCGATCAACCACTCCCATTAAATCGGGATAATTCTTGAGGCTCTTTGACATTTTCCGACCATCCTCCGCCAATACGAGCCCGTTGGTAACCACATGTTGATACGGTGCCTTCTTAAACAAACCAACTGAAATGGCCATGAGCGAATAAAACCAGCCCCGAGTTTGATCCAGTCCTTCGGCAATAAAATCCGCCGGAAACCCCCTCGATTTGCGAAACCACCCTGCATGAGGATTAAATGAGCTATTCTTTTTAAAGGGATAATGATGCATGCCATACGGCATAGATCCGGATTCAAACCAACAATCAAATACGTCCGGAATACGCTCAAGCGCCGTACCGTCCTTATCCATGAGCTTCACGGTGTCAATATAAGGTCGATGTAGGTCCCGCTCAAAAAAAGTATTGTGTGGTAATGGAGTAAAATCAAACTTTCGTACTTCGCCAGTCTTAACAAAATCATCACGGTCTTTTTTTAGCGCAATAGTTTCTTTTTCGTTATACCCCTTTGACACTGCCTCGATAAGCCAAACCCCGTACTCATGAGTGACGATCAAAATATTTTTTTCATGATATTTTTCTTCAAGCTCATACAGGAATGCCCCAACGCGTTTTCGCATATCACTTACACTTTCTCCTCCATTGGGCTGCTTGTGGTACTTTTCCTCAATCGAAGAAAAATAGTTCTGGTAATCTTCAATCGGTTTTCCGTTAAAGATTCCCGTTTGAATTTCTCTGATGCGAGAATCAAATAGCACTTTTTCTTGAGGTAAACCTAGTTCACGAGCAACCACATAAGCGGTTTCTTTAGTACGAACTAAGTCTGAAGCAATGACGAGGTCGATTGAAGCATTTTTTAAAGACTGTGCACTTTCTACGGCCTCTTGTTTCCCTTTTTCGGTGAGATGATGTTCATTCGAAACATCCGAGCTCACTACTCCATTAATATTACTCTCCGATTCTCCATGCCGCATTACCAGATAGTTATTTCCTGATTTTTTAGTGTACTTTTTTAATTCATCAAAAGATCCAATGATAACCTGCTTCCCCGTAGCTACATTCTTCCATACCGGCATCGGTGCCCCCCAGAATCGAGATCGAGAAATTGCCCAGTCAGGCGCATCACTAATACTGTTTTTGAAACGTCCAGTGCCAACACTGGACGGAACCCATGACACCTGTTCATTCTCATGGAGCATTCTTTGTTTAATTTTTTGAATATTCACAAACCATGATGATGTCGCGTAATTGAGCAGTGGCGTCTCACACCGCCAACAAAAGGGGTACGCATGCGTAATCTCTCGTACTCCAAAAAGAGATTTTTTTTCTTTAAGTAAGGTTATAATCTTCTGGTCTGTTTCGGTATGGTCTCCTTTTGGTTTAACCTTGAGTCCGCTTAGCGCGTCCATACCAGCAACAAATCTTCCCTGACGATTTACATGCTGAATAAATGGGAGTTTGTATTTTCTTGAAAGTGTGTAATCGTCTTCTCCAAATGCTGGGGCAATATGTACAATCCCTGTGCCGCTCTCTTGAGTCACGAAAGATGCGGGATACACTCTCCATCCTGATTCATAACCTTCAAGTGTAGGATCTTTAGCGTATGAAAAAGGAGGTTCGTAGTGATCGCCCACTAATGTATCCCCTGAAAATTCCTCAATAATACGATACGTATAACCATGAAGCACGTCTTCTATCCGCTCTTTCGCAAGGATAATAGGCTCTTCAAAAGAGGCAACTCCATCTTGGGATTTAACCTGATCCACAAGAACATAGGTAAAATCAGGGTTTACCGCTAATGCAGTATTTCCGGGTAGTGTCCACGGGGTCGTGGTCCACACGAGAAAGCTCCCCTGCTTTCCGGTACGAGGAAAAAGGGTAAACACTGATTGATCGGTGATGTCTCGATAACCTAAATTAACCTCAAAATTTGAAAGGGTGGTCTCGCATCGGGGACAAAGATGCATAGACCGAAACCCTTCATAGATCAAACCTCTTTCATGAAGAGATTTAAATACCCACCACACACTCTCGGTATAACTCGCATCAAGTGTCTGATAATCATTATCCATATCTACCCACCTTCCAAGACGGGGGATAATATCCCGCCAATCAGAAGCATGACGCATTACCACCTTTCGAGAACGTTCATTGAATGAAGCAATACCGTGTGCCTCAATATCTTTTTTACTATTTAAACCAAGTTCTTTTTCAACAATATTTTCAACCGGAAGTCCGTGGCAATCCCAACCCCAAGTACGGGCCACCCGAAACCCTTGCATGGTTCGAAATCGAGGAATAATGTCTTTAATGGTACCTGGTACTACATGCCCATAATGTGGTACTCCTGTGGCAAATGGAGGGCCATCATAAAATACAAAATCGCCTTGCGGCGCAGGTCGTGAAATTGATTGAGAGAAAATATTTTCTTTTTTCCAAAAAAGAGCAGTCTCTTCCTCTTTTTCTTTAAGTGTCAGCGGCTTTTCCGGTTCCATGAGAGGCATTGTAGCACTTTTACCTTCCTCGAAAAAGAACCCTAAAACTACATTTTTGAAGGAATCGGAATCGCAAGTATTCGCAAACCTCGAGTTAAAACTATCTCGCTTGCTTGAGTGAGCGCCAAACGATGCGAAGAAAATGCATCTTCTTTGTCAACAATACGGTGTGCTGCGTAGTAGCTATTAAACGCCCCCGCAAGCTGGATAAGATAGGACACGATTCGGTGTGGAGCAAGTTCGCTACCAGCTTTAAGCACCACTTCAGGAAATCGAACCAACAGTCTTTCAACATCAGAAATATCCTTTGTCTCAAGGGGTGAAGGAAGGATTTCTTCGCTCTTTCCTTTTTCTAATAATGAGCGCATTCGTATGATGGTATACTGCAAATAAGGGCCAGAGTCTCCTTCAAAAGAAATTGATTTCATTGCGTCATACACAATATTTCCTCCAATTGCCTGTCGCAGAATTGCGTACTTTACCGCCCCAACCGCAACTAAAGATTTAATTTCACTTTTTTCAGTCGCTGAAAAGGTGTTCGATGAAATTTTCTCATGTACTAATTTTTCAATGGCATCAAGTAATGATGCCGCGCGAATCACATTACCCGTTCGTGAACCCATTTTTCCACTTGAAAGCCGCATCATACCGTGGGAAATATGCACTGTTTTTTCTGCGATATACGGATAGATCTCCTTTAACGCCTGAAGAATAACCTTGAAATATTCATCCTGCTCATTCGCGGTAATAACAATGGAAAGATCTGGGTTCTCTCGATCAAATTTCTTTTTCGTAAGCCCTAATTCTTTGGCCTCATACGTCGGAAGTCCTCGGGCAGTTAAGAACACACGGGTATGCAATCCGTATTTATCCCCACGAAACACAACCGCTCCATCGCTCTCTTCAAATACTCCTTTTTTAAGAAATTCTCGAACAATCGAAATCCCGTCGTCCGCCACCTCGCTTTCAAAAAAATAATGATCAAAAGATGTGCCGAGGCGAACATACATTTTTTCAAACGCGAGAAGTGAGCGCTTCTTTCCCTCTTCATACAACTCCATCAATTCTGGATCGCTTTTTTCATATAATTTTTTATTGAGTATATCAATTTCTTCCTTTACCTTCGGATCTTTCTCATACGCGGTTGCGCCATGCGCATAGGCACCATTCCAACGTACTTCACTATCACCTGAAAGTGCTCGGTATCCCCATAACGCCTTTGCGACATGTGGCCCAATATCTCCTTGATAGCTTGCCCGAATTACCTTTGCGCCGGTAGCTTCTAACAGGGCTCCGATTGATTCCCCGATGATATTGGGCATTAAGTGACCAATATGAAATTCTTTAAATGGATTAGGATCGGTATATTCAATAAGCACACGAACCCCTTTTCGTAAACTATTTTCTCCGTATGTTTCCTTTTTCTCTAAAATATCGCCAATGGTATTTTTAAAATAGAGGGACGAAAGATAAAAATTAACAAATCCAGGGCCAGCAATCACCACCCGCTCAAGCAGTTCAGGCTTCCTTTGTTGGATTTTCTCAACAATATATTCGGCAAAATCACGGGGTTTCTTTCCTATCTTTTTTGCGTATACCATCGCCACATTCGTTGAAAAATCACCGTGCAACAAGTCAGCAGGGTGCTCAAATGTAATTGGAACATCCATTAGATCAGGAAAGGTACGTAGTGCATCACGCACCAATGACTCAAGAGTATGTAGCGTATCCATATCTTTTATCATAACCCCTGTTTTATTTTCTATCTTTTTCATCAAAACCACCCGCAACCGTCATCTCTCCTTTGAGTCGAGGATGGGATTCATAGCCAATAAGGGAGACGAGCTCGGGAGAGAAGGTCTCAAGGCTTACCACACGATCATCAATTGAAAGCCTTGGAAATGGTTTGGGTGTGCGAGTGAGCTGTTCTTTTACCTGTGAAAGATGGTTCTCGTAGATATGCGCGTCTCCAAAGGTATGGATAAATTCTCCTGGTTTATATCCACATATTTTTGCCACAATCATGGTAAGCGCGGCGTAACTTGCGATATTAAATGGAACTCCTAAAAACATATCCGCGCTCCGCTGATAAAGCAAGCATGAAAGCGTATGCTTCTCTACATTAACATTAAAATGAAAAAGGATATGGCAGAGCGGGAATGAAAGTGCTTCTCCGGGTCGGGCCATCGCGTAGAGAAATTGAGGATTCCATGCTGAAAGAATCGCGTGTTTACGTTCAGGAAAATCTTTAAGAGTATTGATGACCCATGCGAGCTGATCGATCGTTCGGCCATCAGACGCAGGCCACGCGCGCCACTGCTCGCCATAAATACGAGGGAGTTCTCCATGCGCTTTCGCAAAATCCTCATCTTCTTTGATGCGTAGAGAAAATTCATCGAGGGTAAGCACTGGCAACCCTTCTTTATCTGCTTTCTTTGCATAGATTTTATATGGATAATCATTCCAAATCGGAACGTGGTGATCCACTAAATATTTAATGTTTGTCTGCCCCGACATAAACCAATACAGCTCATGAAGAATACTTTTCCACGCAACTTTCTTACTCGTCAGTAGCGGAAATCCCTGAGAAAGATCGAATCGAATTTGCCTCCCAAAAACACTTAAAAGCCCATTCCCGGTATTATGGTCTTTTTTATAGGTACCGGATGTAAGAATATCTTGGAGTAGGTCAAGATATTGGTATTCAGGATGTGTGCGATTTTTTTCCATATTATTTTTTACGCTTTGTTTTGTTTTTGCCTTTAGGCGGAATATACCCAACGATATTATTTTTTGAGTATCGCCCTGTATTTCGATAATTTTGAGTAGTCGCACTTGAAATCGTAGAAAAAGTGAGTTGTGCGATCGACATGCCCGGACGAAGAATAATTGGAACGTTATTTAAATTGCATAATTCAAGTGCCACATTAAGGAAATGTCCCGGATTAATTAATGCCGCGGAATTGTGTACCAAGAGCCCAATACGGGCAAGTGAGCTCTTCCCATTTACCTCGATAAGATAATTATCCGACCCAAAATACTCTTTCGAATAACCTAATAGGCTTACTCCCGGATGAAGCACAAAACCATCACCATCTTTTACTTTCACTTCCCGAGTTTTAGGAAATACATTATTGAGAGGATCGATAAATGCTGAGGTGTGCGCATCGTTCACAATGAATAAGTTGCCGAGTGTAATGTCATAACTTGCGGGCTGAAGTCGGTCTAATACAAACGGACGAATAGTTATCTCCTTTTTTTGAACTGCCTCTTTAATGTCTTGATCGGATAAAAACATATTATTCTATGATAAATGTCTTATCGGTACCGTAATAATCAGGCCAGTGTTTATTATAGTACGCAAACATGCGCTCGAGCCGATCCTGGGGAAGCTCTTCAATACGGAGTTCTTGCATAAGCGCGAGAAGCGCCTTTCGCGAATCATGAATAAGTTTCTCGTCCTCAACCACCTGTTCAAACTCGGCCAAGAATCCGTACCCCGCGTTCTTATCAATAGTAATTGAAACATCACTACTCTGATACTCTTCCCGTGCTCGAGACCATTTAGCTTGGTACACCGCTCCAGCACGTAACAATCGCGCATCAAGCTCATCAAGACTCTCATGTACCAGGGCTTCAAATTCAATGCGTGATACTCCGTTCGCACTCGTATCATCCCCCACCGAGGCTTTCAAGATAAAGAAAACCTTACCATCGGCATCTCGAGTACGAATTGAGACACTCCCAACATGGGAGGCGATAATTCTTTGAAGCTCTTTTTTATTGCTTTGAGAGAGAAGTGGAGAAACCGCATGATATATCCCCGAGAAATCCTCAGGTATTTCAAAATAATGATTTTTCTGAGTATGCGCGCCGCGGGCAACCAAATTTGGGTCATGCGCTTTGAGTTTCGCTTTGAGTGAATCGGCGTTTTCTTTTGAACCCAACAAGCTCTTTATTTCCACCTCATATCGATGCTTCATTAACAGGCAGTATAACAAAAATACCCTTAAACTGCATACCGCACATGAAAGGGGTCAAAACCTGTGCTAATGTACATAACATGCACCAACCCACCATAAGTATTATTGCCGCGATCTCAGAAAAGACCCGAGCGCTTGGATACAAGAACACCCTACTGTGGCACTTACCCGAGGATCTTAAGCGATTCAAAAAAATCACTACCGGAAACCCAATTATTATGGGTAGAAAAACCTTTGATTCTATCGGAAAAGCGCTCCCGAATCGTTTAAATATCGTGGTCACAAAAAATACCGAATGGAAAGAAAAGGATGTGGTGAAAGCTCCCTCTCTTAAAGAAGCCTTGGATCTTGGAAGGGCGTATATCCGCGACCGAGCGCAAACCCCAGAAAACCAAAAAAATGAAATATTTATTATTGGCGGAGGAGAAATTTACGCGCAAGCACTTCCCTATGCGGACAAACTCTACCTTACGCTGGTTAGAAGCGATCTAAAAGGAGACGTATTTTTTCCCGAGTGGAACCAGATATTGAGCAAAGAAATTTTCCGTGAAGCACACACTGACCCAAAAACGGGGGTTGAATACACATGGATTGAGCTCGTACGCTCAAATACGACATCCAAATAATGAGGGGGTAAAAAAATAATACTTATTGTTATTTTACCTCAACTCCCATTGAACGGGCAGTGCCTGCAATAATATTCATTGCCGCCTTAAGAGACCCCGCATTAAGATCACCCATCTTCTTTTCTGCAATTTCTCGAAGCTGTGCCTCGCTTAAAGTCCCAATTTTGCTGATGGTGTTTTTTCCAGAACCTTTTTCTTTTCCAATCGCCTTAAGAATTAACCGTGACGCGGGTGAAGTTTTAAGCACAAAATCAAAAGAGCGGTCATCGTAAACTGATATTTCAACAGGAACAATATCTCCTCGCATCTCTTTGGTTGCTTCGTTAAACTTAGTAACGAACTCACCAATATTAATCCCCGCCTGACCAAGCGCTGGCCCCACCGGAGGCGCAGGATTTGCTTGCCCTCCTGGGATTTGTAATTTTAATTTTTTTGCAACAACCTTTGCCATAAGTATACCTACGCTAGCTTAAATCTTTTTAATTTGCAAGAAATCAAGTTCCACCGGCGTCTCTCGCCCAAACATAGAAACCAACACTTTCACCTTTCCACGTTCCTCGTCGATTTCGGAAACCTTTCCATCAAGCTCCTTAAATGGACCATCAGTAATGGTTACCGCATCATTGACATCAAGATCGATATTATGTTTTACGGTATCAGTATTCATTCGTCCAAATAACGCATCGATTTCTCCTTGATCAAGCGGTACTGGATGCACCCCAGAACCTACAAACCCCGTAACTCGAGGCGTATTGCGCACTACATACCATGAATCATCAGTAACAATCATATCAACCAATACATACCCCGGGTAAATCTTTTCTTCTTCTTCGACACGTTTTCCGCTCTTTATCTTAATCTTTTTCTCAGTAGGAACTAAAACATTAAAAATTTTATCCTCCATACCTAATGACTCAATGCGTTGTTTTAAATTACGCACTACTGCATTTTCGTATCCGGCATACGTATGAATCGCATACCAATGTCGTTCTTGATCAGTATGTTGTTTACTCATAACAAACTAGAGAATAAATGTTTCGAGCAAATAGGTAAAAATGAAATCAAAGAAACCTAAAAAGAGCGAAACCAGTACTGACACCACAATCACCGCAAGGGTAAAAACCATTGCTTGTCGTCGAGTTGGCCATGAGACATGCCGTAATTCACCCCGCACATCTTTAAAATATTCTATTAATTTCATGGTTATTAAAAACAGCCCTCTCGGGCATGTTTTTATACTACTAAAACTCCGTTAAAAGTCAAGTAATTGAGACATACTACTCATACAATACCCTAACGGATTTCGTAGGTAATGTTCACGTATGAGGTAATCGTGCTCTCGCCTGCGGGAACTGAGGGCGCCGCAGGTGAAGCATTCCCCATAGCGCTATCAAAACTTTCTGCCTTTGCATAATATGGAATTCCTCCCCCTTCAGAAAAACTAACCACTGAACCCAAACGAACCCCTAAATCTCGAGCAAGCGCTTCTGCTTTCTCACGTGCATCTTGAATTGCTTCCTTGCGCGCTTCTCGAATAAGCACATCTTCATCATCAATACTAAAGGAAACACCGCTCACGTTTGAAACGCCGAGTTCTCCCAGACCACCAAGAAGCGCACCTACTTTCTGAGTGTCCCGAACCTTTACCCCAATTGTTTGGGTAACCTCATACCCGGCAAGGGTTCGCCTTCCAGAAGGAGGACAATTCCCCTGAACACAGAGACTCTGGGTATATTCATATCGAGGGTAGATAGAATAATTGGTGGTTTTAATATCGCGATCTTCAATGCCTTGCGCTGATAAAAAGTCGAGTGCCTTATCAATCGTCGTGGTTACTTTTTCTTGCGCCTTGTTTACCGCTAAGTCAGTCGCACTCGCGCCGAAACTGAATGTGGCAATATCTGGAATACCAATCGCCTCCCCTTCTCCGCTCACCGAAATAGTATTTGCAAAAGAAGTATCTTTTCCAATATAACGAAACGCTTTAATATGATTTACCGCAAGCACAACCATTAAGATCCCCGCACCAGCAATCAATAAACGTGATGGCCCGACTAATCGATCAAACAATGTGTGGTTCATAAATTACAAAAATATAATAATGAGGAACCCATTATACCACAAAATATATTGTGTCAACTAACACCTCTACTATGAGCGGGTATTAAAAATCCTCTCGAAAATAAGAGCTCCCGCAATCGCGCACAAAAGGAGCACGAGGTATCCTAACACTAAGGTTGAAAATGAAATGAGCACACCACCAAGAAATGTTACGGAAAAAATAAAATAAAAAGAAACACACGCTACCGCGCTCGCTACAAAAGCCCCTCGGCGAAGAAAGAGGAGTTCTCCTTTTTGATGTGTGTGGTTTTCTCCTAACGAAATCCTCGTTAAAGTTGGAGTAATTAAAAAATCAACGCAGATCAGGCTCGCGAGTAAAACCACAAACGCGATGAGGAGCACCGGGAGCTTACCCTGTGCAAGAAAAATCCCCCAATGCGGAAGATATACCCCGATACCGCTCATAATCACAACCGCAATACTAAACCACACAAATTGAACTGTTGTCCGCATGGTTTCCGATTCCCAATCGGCAATTCGTAGGTCTTTCAAGAAAGTAAAAAAGAGAAACGAGCTCATACTAATTGCCCCAACACTTACCGCAAGTGAAAGAGTGTGGATGATCCCGATCAAAAATTTATTCTCTAATAAGATACCGCGTAAGCCACCATCAAGACCAAGCAACATTGAAATAAAAATGAGTAAACAGAAAAACGCCGAGGTTAAACACCACGTACACCACTCTTTAATAGCAAATGCCTGCACTCCTACCAGATAACAAGAAAAAAGTAGCGCGGTGGTGGTAATGGCAATAGCCGAGAAGACCCACAATTCTGTTGCTGATTCCGGCGAAAACAAAAATACCACGTAGCTTATTGAAATAAAACTGTAGTAGACCATCCCGATAACCTCAAGCGGGACTCCGAGCAGTTTTGAATATTCGCTGTGTACGACAGTTTCGCAATCAGAATCAAGGGGGCACACCATTTTACTGCCCGCTCTTTTCTTTTGAAAAATGTACCGTGACAAAAGCAACCCGCTAATACCTAGGAGAAGTACCAGCCCTTTAAAAAAAATCTCCATACAACCTACAGTGTAACATTTTTTCAAAAATCACCTGGGGATTACCGAGGGTTAAATAATATCCGGATGTCCAATTTTGCGAGTTGAAAACCGTAATCCCAAAAATCCAAGAAGTAGTGGAATCGCTATTAAACCTGCGTTATGCAACAGAAGCTCTACGCGACTCCCCATATCCTGAAGAAAGAGAGATATTTCGGTTTCCGGAAACACGATAAACGCAGCGTCACTTAAATTACTCGCAAATAAAAAGAAGCAGAAAAAGATAAAACATAAAGAAAAAATTCTATTTTTCGTATACATTCCTACCACAGCCAAAAGGAATCCGATTATTAAAATAGTGATCCCCGGCGAAGAAAAAATACTTAGAAGTCCCGCAAGAAAAATAATTTCAGGTGAATACATGGTTATTTAAAATACTGTACTTAGTATAGCAAACTATTCCCATGATATGGTAAGATGACAGCGCGCTATGTTGTGGCAACTACTTCTTACTACCTTTTTGATTATGATACTTTCTCTGACGGGAGTTATTTTTTTCTCCCGATTTGAGAAAATTCAACAGAAAATAAGCTACTTGGTGAGTATCTCGATCGGCGCTTTTCTCGCGGTTGTCTTTTTTGATCTGGTGCCAGAAGCATTTGAGCTCAATCCTGAACACGCTCCTATTTTTATTTTAGGAGGTTTCTTTATATTCCTTCTCTTTTCACATACCGCATCTCTTTATCATCATCACCATGACCACTTGTGTAGCCACGAACACTCCCATGCGGGCAGTATGGTGCTTTTAGGTGATGCGGTACACAACATTATTGATGGTATCGTTATTGCCACCGCATTTGCCGTCGATACCACACTTGGTATCGCAACCGCAATCGGTATCGCTGCGCACGAGCTACCTCAAGAAATTGCAGAGTTTTTTGTACTCACGCATGCTGGATATTCAAAAATACGCGCTTTACTATTTAACTTCTTTATATCAGGAACTATCATCATTGGCGCGCTTATTGGCTACGTCTCGATTCAAATAAGTGAATTTTTTATGGCGCCTCTAATCGGCATTGCCGCTGGAAACCTCCTCTATCTTGCGTCATCTGACCTGCTTCCAAATATCATCGGAAATAAAATGGGGCGTGGCACAAGCAAGGAATTCCTTATTCATTTTCTTATGATTCTATTTGGGGCAATCCTTATCAGCCTGATCCTTGTAACAATTGGCCACGAACACGCATAAGATAAAGTGTGCAGTGCCCACACGAGGACTCGAACCTCGATTTCAGCCTCCGGAGGGCTACGCTCTATCCATTGAGCTATGTGGGCAAAATGCAAAATAATGATCCCTTATCTATCAAAATTTCCACAGTCGGAAGGATTTACGATACGATAATCCCCACCAATAATTTCAAAAAGGTACGGGCTTACCCCATTATCATTCATGGAAAAATAATTGGGATAAATGAGCGGAAGTGTCCAGAGATAATAGCCATTAAAGATTTGGATACATGCTCCCGGAAGACTTATTGCTATGAACCGTGAACCGTTTGAACCGGTGTATCGGTATAAATTCAAGTGAGCCCACCGTCCACTTTCCGGCACATACACCGCATTAGGAAATTCAGTATCAAAATAAGGATCCAATACACCCGAGAGACCCTCCGTCCAATCGAGTGTTCCAGAGACAATAATATCGCTCTCTGACGCTATATCAGGAGCATGTGGATATTCTTCATGGTCAAGCTCATATAATTCTAACGCGTAGGCAATAGCGCGTAGCGCCGCAACGCGTGGCACTTCCTGTGCCCTAATACGCGCAGATGAAATACTGGTAATCACCACTGAAACAAGAATACTAATGATTGCAACGACAACCAATAATTCAAGGAGCGTAAAACCTTTTGACGAAAATTTAAAAACGGAATGTTTCAACATGTATTTGTGACTCAAGATGTTCAATTTGGCGCGAGCTCTCTTCGCTGATTCCGACACGTGGAGAAAAAAATACCGCGAGTAACGCAACCGAGGTGATAAAAAGGGCTGATCCAGCAATCCATTGCATCACCTCATCTTCTCTTATTCGATAATTAAGCTTCTCGCTCACCCAGCGAGAGAACCTCCTTCCTCGAGAAATCTCAAAAGGAGCATCAATACCGAGATCTGCTTCCGCCTCATTATCAAATTGGATACGCTTTACCACAACCTTTATTGTAAAAGAGCTTTCTAAACAAAACAACTGAGTGAAATAAAATGGGTGTCTATCCGGATTCGAACCGGAACTGAGGGCTCCACAGGCCCTAGTGCTAACCATTACACCATAGACACCATCCTGCCGTGCACACATTATACATACGTGGGCGGCTCTTCTGTTATACCAGATTCATGGTTCACGAGTCGAGTAAACGCATACAACAGCGAGGAAAGCCGATTTACGTATGCCTGCGTGTGTACTCCGACGGTAACCTCTCCCAAATCAATTGCTCCCGTTATTTCGCGTTCAGCACGGCGAGCCATGGTTCGAGCGATATCACACAACACTGAAAGCTCGGTACCTCCTGAAATAAAAAAAGTTTTAATTGGTGGCATTGATGCTTCAATAACATCAATAAGCTGTTCCATATTCCTCACCTTTTTTTCAGTAATTGTTTTCTCTGCTCCCGCAAGCTCTGCTTGAACAATAAAAAGACTCTGCTGTATCTGAAACACAATGTCTTTCAAAAACAAATTCTTTCCAACGCGTATACTTTGATATCCATCACTTCCCGCGCGAATTTTAACCAGTCCTAAAAAAGCATTGAGTTCATCGAGGGAGCCGAGCGCGTGCGCGGTTTGCGAATTTTTTGAAATGCGGGGTTTGCCCGGGCCAAACGTCTTTGTGGTTCCGCCATCTCCTTTTTTGGTATAGAGCATACCGAGAGTATAGCCGGCGCCCCTCCAAGAATGCAAGCACTATTCAAACCACGATTCTTCAGGGGGAGAATCAGGAAAAATGAAATTTTTTTCAGTACGTAACTCATCAGAGAAAATCCCTTCGAGAACTTCCTCAAAGCTCTTTGCGTCAGGTGGGATAGGCACCACCACCGGTTTATTAAAATCAAAAAATTTTACTTCAATATTGAGTGATCCATGAGTTTGCGAATCATCAGTATTTCCCAGTACCTCAAGGGGAAGCATATCTGTTGAAAGATTGAGGGAGAATTGGTGGAGCATCCGATCAGACTGCCCAATCCAGAGCTCACCGGTTGGCATCTCCTGCATCTTATCAATCAAGAGATAACTCTCTTCAGCCTGTTTTTTTAATTCCTCTACCTCATAACTTTCCTCCTCACTAAAAAGCGCTATTTTTTCGAGGGTAGCAAAATATTCCTTGATCCCTTCCCTACTTAGCGTGAACCGATAATGATACATTGAAGTTTCTCCGATCTTCTCGCGCGGCATGACCTCAGTAATTTCAAATATTCGGGCACTATTTTCAAAAAATTCACGACGCAGTAAGGCACGTTCTTCATCTGTAAGCATGGACCCATTCTCGAGAACCTCAAGATCAACGCCTTGTGTTTCCGCAACTTCTTCAATACCTTGAGTAGAAAAAGAAACCCACATTCCCTCAAGATAATCAATCATCTCCGGAGATAAAAGAAAAAGCTCTGGTATTTTGGTTAATACCACGTAAAGCGTATTGTCGACAAAACGCCATTCCCCTTCAAGTTCAAGAGAGTGCTCATCTTCTTCATTATCAAAATCATCTCCTACCCCACTACTTTGAATCTTGGTTTTGCCCTCCAACTCAAATGAGAACTTTTGTGAACCACTTAACGCATCAACATTGGTAAAATCATTCTTTCCGGAAATTCCGAGTGATCCTACATGTTCACTTTCATACAATATTGAACTATCAGGATCGTCATATGAAGGCCAGATTTGTGTAGAAGAAGACTCATACTGAAAACTACTTTGATAGGCAATCGTATCGAGCGAAATCATATTTTGAATCGCGCTTTGAATGACTCGTTGTGGCGAAGGAGCGATGTAGTAAAAATACGCATAGGCACCCCCTCCGCCAAACATGAGCACTAAGAAAGCGATGGTAAGTGTGAGGAGTAATTTACTGGATGAATGTTTTCTTGCTTCAGGATAAATGTGCACCTGAAGCGGAGAGGTCTGTTCTTGTTTCTTAACTTGCGCGATCGGCTTATTGAGCGCGGCCCGCTCAATTTCAATAGCGCCTTTCACTCCTCCTGAATTTTCTGGCTGTGTAGGCTCGGAAGAAGTCGAACCGCTTTTCTCTACCGCCTTCGCCTCCACAACTTTTTCTTCTACGGGAGCACTTTCTTTCACCTGATTCATTTTCTGAGGTGCAACCGGCACCTCACCCAGCACACGATAGGCTTGCAATAAATCCGAACGCTCCCATCCATTAGCAAGCAAAACTCTTTCTGTTTCCTCTTTTGAAACGCCGCTTTTTCGCTGCGCCCGAATATAACTTAAAAGTGCTTCAGTAACCATAGTGGTTTATACTATCACTTTATCATGCACGTTTATCAAAAACGATGCGTATGGGTGGATAAACTACTCAAATTTCAAAGGTAAGAAGACACCGAGTTGCACCCAAACTGGCACGCGCTGTCGCTTCAGCATTTCCACAAAATATCGTATCAAGCCCTTCAGTAAACCACATCATTTCGACTCGTGTACAAATTCCTCCAATAATTTCTGAGCACTGATATAACGGCCCCTCCCATGGGGTTATACGACCCGACCGACCAATAGGTACCTGCTCAAGTGTTGGTAATCCCGGATAAAATTCACCTATGGTCGTAAGCAATGGCCCATACTCTTGATTACCAATTCCTCCAGACCCACACGCATCATCATCAAAATCTCCCAAGCAGTAGTAGCGGTTCGTATCAGGAGTAACCGGGTAGGTATCATACGTTTCGCGAGCTAATATAATCGCCTTTTCATACTCTTTGGCAATTTGAAGCCGAGCAGTATTTCGAACTTTAGTCTGAGCATCTCCAAGAGAAACAAGTGCCGTGGAAGATAAAAATCCAATAATTGAAATCACGACAAGCAACTCAAGTAGCGTAAACCCTCGTGTCTGTTTATAAGAAAAGAATGAAAAAAAATCCACACCGATTATTATACCATCTCAGAAAAAACCGCGATAAAGTTTTATCCTGATCAATTGAGAGCCCATGCGGACAAGCATTTCACCTCTCTGTTGACCTCAAGACAAAGCGCGTAATCAGAATCTCCAAATTGTTCGTACTGATAGGGCTGACCGGTTGTAATATCAAAAGGAACTGCTGGCACATAGTGAGGGGTAAGCTCTTCGAGAGAAACCGGGTATGTACTATTTTCTTCATAGTAAAGTGCTAATCCAGTCTGTATTGTTTGTATATCCGCAACGCGCTGAGCTGCCTTTTCTCGAGCCGTGTTCAAGCTAAAAAATACTACCCCCGCAAGAACAATTGGAATGAGTACTCCTGCAAAACCGATAGACAAGAAGGTTGCCTTTTGGCCACGAGTTGGTGAGAAAGAAAAATCCCCCTTTGCTTTTTTGCTATAAAAATACAAGAGGAAGAGATAGCTCATAACAAATGGGTAAAGGAGAATTTGCATTATGAGAGCAAGCACCTCTTGCATGGTTGAATCAGGTAGGAATGGCAGACCTGATCCAAAATCAAAATAAAGCGTAAATACGATTGCAAGTATTATCACACCAATAAAAAGAAGTCTAAAGAAGATCTTGAACCACCTCCCCTTAACATACTCTCTACTCTTAAGAAGCTCTGACATTCCCCTCTCTCCTTCAGCGACCAAGACAAATCGTGAAAATAGAAACCATAGGCTAAAAATAACACCTGGAATAATAAAGAGGAGGTAGCCTCCGGTTGTAATAATAGCTATGAGTAGTTCAATCCACCAATACGAAAGATTGTATTTCCAAGCACGACGGTACGACTCAATAATTCCAATTTTCTCCTGATAGTCTTTAACCGCAACAATCAATGCAATTTGACTCCAAAGTGCGATAACGATAAAACCTATTAGGGTAAAAAGCTCTATCGTAATCAATACCCCCTGGTTTCCTGATGGGAGTAGCGAAAATAAAAGATCAAAAATAAAAAAGGTGACAAAAGGAATTGTTGCGATACCCGAGAAAACCCAAAAACGTTTAACGTAAATTGAAAACGCTTCTACAAAAAAAGAGAGATCGCCCCTGGCAACGCCAGCGGCGAGGATAACGATCCTGGATCAAAATCTCCACCCTTAGATAAATCTTGATTATTCATATTATTGAACTATAAATAGAGGTTACTATTTGAACATCCGAACTATACCCTAAAAACACTCTTCTTGTAAAGTATTGGGAGATTACAAAATCAACAACCATTCCGCAAAAAGCGCGCGGAAATGTAGTTAGTGCTCTGAATTCTACCCTTTGGTTTGCGCTACGCGCAATCAAATCTTATTGTGCTTGCGCTCAATAGAAGACCTAGATAAGTCCGATACGGCCATTAAAATAGGCCTTCCACAAGTTAGCGCAAATTCATTATAGCAAAAATTCTTTTTGTATCCAAAGCAAATACTATGAGTTAAAATTGCTTCTGATTCGCACCTCCTCCTCGCCGAAAGAAAAGTGCGCGTCGCCGAAGGCGACGCTCCAAATTCGTTTGGAAAAATGGGGGAGGAAATCAGTGGGCGGCGCTTTGTGCCGCCCACAATTCGGTCTCTGAAAAACCGTTAAGTTCTGTTCTGGTGCTGTAATTATACACTTTGCGCGAACCTTTTTTGAGCGGGAAAACTGACCCGCCCCGCCGCCTGCTCGTTCAGAGCAGAGCCCCAAAGAAAAGTTTTGTTTTCCTTTTAGAAGAAAAAATCCGGCGCGCAAATCAGAAAAAGCGAACAAAACTTTTATTTGGGGTGGCGAGCGGAGCAATCAATTCCAACAAAGTTAGTTTTGGTGCGCAGGAGAGGACTTGAACCTCCACGCTCTAATGAGCACTAGCCCCTCAAGCTAGCCTGTCTACCAGTTTCAGCACCTGCGCATATCGGGTATTATGCACGAGTACGTATCATCTTTCAACTAAAAAAGCTCCTCTGGAGCTTTTTTAGTTGAACAGCTATTATTCCTTTTCTTCTACTTTTTCTGGCGTTGGTTCGGCATGCTCTGTCTTTTTTTCTTCTTCTTTAGAAACTTCCTCCTGCGCTTCGCTCTCACTTACTGAAATATTCATCTGTCGCATATTGCGCATTTGCCGGCGAATTTCTTTTGCGACCTTCTCACGCACAAAATAAAGTTTCGCGCGACGGACTTTTGAACGGCGCAAGATTTCAATCTTATCAATCATCGGAGAATAAAGTGGAAAATTCTTTTCGATGCCCATGCCCCCAGAGACACGGCGAACCACAAAACGAGCACCTGGTTCACTTCCGTGTTTTACGGCAAGCACTAATCCCTCGAAAGCTTGAAGTCGAGTTTTTCCTTTTTCTTGAATTTTCTGCCAAACACGTACCGTATCACCAGAACGAATGCCGAGCTTAGCTCGAGCCTCTCTATTTACTGATGAAATCGAAACGTCGGCAAGTGCTTTTACTGCGTATGACATATTAGAGAACACCTTACCATAAGCCGGTTATCCGAGCAAGACGCGCTTCGCATCAATAAAATCTTGTGGCAAGAGCGCTTCAACTGAATGCATCCCTCCCGAACTACTCTTAAAGGTGATCATACTCGCATGGAGTGCGTGTCGATTAAAACCTAATATACAGGCCCGTTTTGGTGCGTACAGCTTATCGCACACAATGGGGTGATGTATTGCTTTCAAATGAACACGGAGCTGATGAGTGCGCCCCGTGGTGGGAAAAAGCTCAATAAATGAAGCCTCGTGAGAACTCTCTATCACCCGAAAGAAAGTTTCTGCATCACGTAGAACCCCCTTTGCGCCCCTCTCCGCAGACCATTTTCGAAAATCACGCGCGCTCTTTCCAATAGGTAGGTTAACGATTCCTTCTTTTGTGTTCATGCTTCCATAAACAAAGCCGAGATATTTCTTTTTAATTTCTCGCGATTGAAACTGCTTCTTCAAAAAAGCAAATGACTCCTGATGGCGCGCGAGCACCAATACTCCTGAGGTATCGCGATCGATTCGATGTACGATGCCTGGACGATCAATCATCATCCCATTTGAAAGCTCCATCGGCTCACCTACCCCCTTCATCTTTGGAAACTGAGTAAGCACCCAGTCAGCTACCGTAGACTGCGTCTCATTTCTCCCATCGGCATGCACCGGAATCCCCGCTGGTTTATTAATCACCAAGACGTCCTGATCTTCATAAAGAAGCGTAATTTCTGCTTGCATAAATGATATTCCCTACTATACTGCTTTTATTGAAAAATGCATTAAAATAGAGTATGTTTTTAATATGGGCGCTTAGCTCAGTTGGTAGAGCAACTCGTTTACACCGAGAAGGTCGGGGGTTCAAGTCCCTCAGCGCCCACCACAGTAGAGATACCCTCACAAAAATCATATTTGCCTATTCTAACTTATCACCACATTCTCTGTTCTTTTTGTGTTAAAAAACACATAAAATAACAAGGATGGATACCGAGCGACTCGAAGAATATATCTCACAAGCAACACGATTTGGTCTAAGCCATAAAGAAATCGTAAAAAATCTCCGTCGTGCAGGGTGGGATACTGAAGAAATCCGTCGCGCGTTCAAGCACGGGAAACATATACCCGCTCATCATAAGAGTGCATTTGGGAAATATCCGAGAAAGTGGTTCGTATACTTCATATTGCTCCTCATTGCGCTCATACTTATTGGGGTAATAGCTTATCTTTTAAAGAGCCGTGCGACCACACCTCAGCATATTGAACGTCATCAGGTTATAGAAACAAAAAATACACCCGACATTAAAGAGGAGGTTTTCACTGATACACAAACACTCGTGCTTCCAGATAAAGAAAAAGTACTTGAACAAAGAAGCTCTTATATTGAAGAGAAGATCAGCTTTATTGAAGCAGATCTTCGTAGTATGACGATTACACTGTATGAAAACGGGGTGGCCAAAGAAACCTTTAAAATCTTAAGTAAAGGAAAGCCAGGAAGTTGGTGGGAAACTCCGACCGGAAGCTATCACATCCTTGGCAAAAAAAGGAACCACTATTCATCTATAGGGCATGTATGGATGCCATATAGTATGCAATTTTATGGAAACTATTTTGTACACGGTTGGCCCCATTATGATGATGGAGCTCCCGTATCCTCGGACTATTCTGGCGGTTGTATACGACTCTCAAATGAAGATGCGCAAAAAGTTTTTGATTTTGGCCCGAAAGACATGCCAATTTTGGTGCTTGAGGATAGAAATGAAAATATTCATTATGGAGACTTTCTATTAACACCGGCGCCTTCGGCACCACCTGAAGTTACCGCGGAAGCATTTTTGATTTCAGAGATCCACTCTCAAAAAACCATACTTGAGAAAAACGCATCAGTCGCACTCCCTATTGCATCCCTTACCAAACTCATGACCGCGGTGGTAGCACATGAAGTTATTTATCTTGGCCGGTCAATCCACGCAACCCCCAACCTACTTGCCGCAATACAAGAGATCTTCACACCTACGACTGGGAGCGACTATGCTGGGGTTGATCTTCTCTACCCTCTTTTAATGCAGTCATCAAACACCTCAGCAAACCTACTGGCTGGATTTGTTGGAGGAAACCATTTTGTAGCCCAGATGAATAGCAAAGCGGAATCTCTTCTTATGGAAGAAACCCGCTTTAGCGACCCCTCAGGGATCAGTGCTCAAAACATATCTACTGCCGAAGACCTCTCACAACTTTTGGCATACATTTATTACAAACGACCCTTCCTATTTGAGATCACTCGAGGGCGAGTATTCGACGACATCGGACTCCTTAAAATTGGAGGAACCATCAACCTTACGAGCTTAAAAAACGTAAATGAGTTCATCTACGAACCAGAACTTGTTGGAGTAAAAAACGGAAAAACGAGTGCTGCGGGAGAAACGTTGGCAACGGTATGGAACCTCAAAACTCCTACTGGTGAAGTCCCTGTTGCGATTATTGTACTTGGTTCAGAAAATCGAGAAAAGGATACTCGACTGCTTCTTGAATGGGTAAAACAAAATTCTAATATCAAGAAAAGTGAATAATTTGAAACTTACTCAGCCTTGCTTTTTAAATTAAAATTTTTACGTGTCTTAATCTCCTCTTGCACTAACGAGAGAAACTCGCCCACCGAAGTATTTTCGATTTTGTCTCCATGACGATCTTCAGCAGTAATTGTTTTTAGTTTTACCTCTTGGTCACCCACAACAATAAAATAAGGGACTTTGAGATTCTTTGCGGTACGCACTTTCCTCCCAAGGGTTTCTTTTGAATTATCAAGACGTACATGAAGACCTCCATTACGAAGCGTCTCCGTAACCTCTTCGGCGTACGCACCATGTTTCTCGCTTATGGGGAGCACCATGACGTGCACCGGTGAAAGCCATGTTGGAAATACGCCTGCATATTGCTCAATAAGAAACGCAAAAAATCGTTCAAAAGAACCCATGATGGCGCGATGAATAATGACTGGTTTTTCTTTTTGTCCTTGATTGTTGGTAAATTCGAGATTAAATCGGTCTGCAGAATAAAAATCAACTTGTACCGTCGCAATGGTGTCTTCCTTTCCGTTTACATTACGTATCTCTACATCAATTTTGGGACCATAAAATGCGGCCTCACCTCCACCTTCAACATAACGCGCGCCAAACTCATTGAGTGCCGCGCGCGCTGCTTCAGTCGCCTCATCCCACATCGCTTTATTCTCAAGATCCCCAAATTTCTCCGTATTTGAGAAATCAGGCAATGAAAGACGAAACCAATAATCTTTAATATCAAACACGTTATCATATACTTCTTTAAAAAGTTCGAGTACGCCACGCAACTCTTTTTTCAAATCTTGTTTCGCGCAATAAATGTGCGCGTCATTTTGTGTAAAACAACGGGCACGAATAAGCCCCGTGAGTACGCCCGAGCGCTCAAATCGGTGCACCAGACCAAATTCCGCAAGCCGTAACGGGAGATCACGATACGAAACGGGTTTATGTTTGAAAATCTGATGGTGATGCGGGCAATTCATTGGCCGAATATAGTATTCCTCACCCTCTATCTCAAGAGGGTTGTACATATCATCGCGGTAATGGGTTAAATGTCCTGACTGTTCATAAAGTCGTTTATGGGTGAGTAGTGGGGTATAAACATATTGATATCCGTGCGCAAGCTCTTTCTCATACATAAAATCTTCCAATTTTTTTCGAATATAGGCGCCGTGCGGGAGGTATAAAGGGAGACCTTTCCCTACTTCTTCAGAAATCATAAAGTAATCATGCTTTTCATTGAGCACGCGATGGTCTCGTTTTTTTGCTTCCTCTTGTGTTTTACGGTATGCCTCTAATGCTTCCGCCGAATGAAATGCGAGACCATAAATACGCGTGAGCATTGGGTTTCTCTCATGCCCCTTCCAATACGCACCAGCACTATGGGTTAAAGCGAATCCATCGATCGGAATCTCTTTTGTGGATCCAACATGGCCACCACGACAAAGGTCCATAAACGTATCTCCGGTATGATACACACTGATTTTTTGTTTATCTGTTTCTAATTCCTGAATCAATTCCAACTTAAAAGGCTGGTGAGCGAAAAGATTTCGAGCTTCATCTGGAGTTACCTCCTTCCCTCTAAACGGTAAGTCTTGCGCGATGATCTTTCGCATAGATTCCTCTAATAAGGGCAGTGCTTCATCTGAAAATTTTTTTGAGAACTGAATATCATAATAAAAACCGTTATCTATAACGGGGCCAATACCGAGGCGTGCTTCTGGGTCATATGCCAAAACCGCCATTGCAAGGATATGGGATAATGAATGGCGAATATGCTCGAGCTCTGTAGTGTGTTCCATACAAATTTACGTTTCTAAGGTGTTATTGCCTTTTGCCAACTTTAATACTCGGAGTAACCAGTAATAAGCGTGATTCATGAATGTGCCATCTTGATTCCTCTTACCATATTATAATATAGCGCAAGAATACCATACCATCAGTAAAATCAGACTTGATGCGGTGCTCCCGGCAGGAATCGAACCTACATTAGAGGCTTAGAAGTCCCCTGTTCTATCCATTGAACTACGGGAGCAATGTCAGCATGATATACAGACTAGATGCGAGGGTCAATGACCGAAGGTGCTGATCGCTGTAATTCAGAAAAACGTTCACCTCGCATGATAATTGAATCCACTATTTTTTGAAGTCGGGCTAAATCAACCGGCGAAGTGTTTCCGGTGTGGACTACAACCTCGTGATTTGCTCCGAGCCCCACGTTTTGCCCACCATGAGTCCCGCGCTCAACATCAAGGTATAGTTTAGCACCCCCAACCATCCCACCAAGAAACAGGAGTACAGACACGGTGAGCATAAGCAACCAGTCGCGCCGAGGATTAATTGGAGACTCTTTCCTCTTTAGAAAAGTCTTGCTAGATACTAATAGTTTTTTAAAAGAGATCTTTTTCATAACGATGTAGCATCTTCATACATTATCGCACTAATAACAAAAAGTCCTCGCCATCCTTCTGCTTCAGAATCTCCCGGGAGCGAGCCGTATTCAAACTGAAAACGATCAATACGCATATATGGTCGCGCATTTTCTAAAAGGGAGAGAAAATGAAAGAGTCCCCGCCATGAGCCAATGGCGAGCACATCAAGTGTAATTACTTCTCGATCAAATGAAGATCCTTCAATCTCTTCAGATTCAGGATTCACTGCTTTAATTTCAATCGCCACACCACTTGTTCGTGCCAGCGACTCTACTCCCTCAATAAACTCAACTTCATTTCCAGGGACCACGAACTGCTCATTAAGATCCCCTGCTTGTGATCCAACTCGAAGCTGTAGTTCACGAACCGAAGGAAAATCTTCCTCTTGGGCAAGTCGACGCTCAATCAATGCTCGACCGAGTAACACACCATCAATTTTATGCATCAAAAATAACCAGGCTCCCACATACCCACCAGCCACCAAGAGGAAACCGAGGAAAAATAAGGTAAAAAGTTTTCGTAATGTGGTAATATCCTGCATACGTTATTAAAAATCACCTTGAATGGTAATGGTAAACTCAAGATCTCGATCACGCGCCAGATCTTTAATAGGAAGAACCACCTCATTAAAGTCATCGAGTGCCACTAAGCGCTCCTTGAACACAAGAAGCGCGTCACGATACACCGCAACACCCCGCAGGATAAGCGTATTGTGTTCATCTCCTGGCTCAAAACGAATACTTTCAACCGCAACATCCCCTCCCCGAAGCCCCGTAATACGAGAGATCATGTCGCTCGCGACAGAAGCTTGTTCAAAACCCGAAAGAAGCACTGCCTGCTCCGATACCCTTGAAAAAAGTTTCTCCGCTGCCTCAATTTGTTTAGCAACTACTGATTCACTCAGTTGTTTTTCGCGGGCTTGAACAATCTCTTCCTCAACTAAAATAAGGTGGTACGCGGGCATCAGCATCGCTAATGCAAACAACACCACCACACTCAGAAGTATCGAGGCAACCACCCCCACACGAAAGCGGTATGCCATAATGATTTCTTTTTTTGTAACCTCAGGTAAAAAACTCAACATGCCATTGTTATAATTTTCTATAAATGTTCATCGAGCGCTAAACCAATTGCCGTTGCGTACCCCATCGAATCATTGAATGAAATATCAGGAATATGTTCATCGAGCGAAAAGAGATTGATCCATACATTTGCCATCTCAACGGGTATTGGTACATTGCCTGATAGATATTCAAAAAAACCAGGTAGACATGAATCACCGCCACACAAAATTATCTTTGTTAAGTGATCTTTCACGTGTGCCGCACCAGAAGATTCGTGTCGAGTATGCCAATACTCATAATGCCGGTTGATTGCCTCTTTAATTACTGCCACTTTTTCAAGTAGCAATTCATATAATTCTTTATTATTTCTGCTTTTAATAAGCCCTCGATCGCGCTTCATACGTTCTGCTTCCTCAAAAGAAACAGAGAAGTGTTCTTGGATTGCGCTGGTAAGCATACTCCCCCCCATCTCAACCGTGGAAGTAAAAGAAATGACATGCCCGTTTGCCATAGCCAGCGTGGTCCTGGTTTGCCCAAAATCAACAATCATCGTTGTCGCCGGATTATTATGCGGAATAATTGATCGTGCCACCGCCTGTGATTCAAGCTCAAAAGAAAGCGGTACTAATCCCGCAGAAAGAAACGCCGCGACGTACTGGTCAATAAGGCTTCGATCAAATACCGATACTGCCACGGGGAGCGCTTTGGGTGATACCGTATCTACATGCTTGAGTATGCAATAATCAAACATTGCATTTTGTGGCTCAATCGGGACATTCTCCTCAAGTCGAAATTGAATTGCGCTCCCGATTTCTTCGTGTGGCATGCGCGGGAGTTCTAGCATGAAAAGATATGCTTTTTCTTCAGGAAGCGCGGTGCGGACAAAGTGCAGATCATGTTTTTCCTTAAATGTTTTTAATTTTTCAGTAAGCGCCGCAGGATTTTTAATTTCTCCACCTACAATCGCACCTTTGGGAAGCGCTTCGCGCGCGTGCCGTAGAATTGAAAATGTTTCTTTATTTCGCGCAAGATCAATAAACCGAACTGAGTTATCAGAAAGGTCTAACCCCACACTTGGCATTTCTAAAAATTTTGGTGGAGGAAATAATTTAAGAAGTCCTGATGCTTCGCTCATAAAAAAGCTCCCTTAATATTTTATAGTATAGCACACAGAGACTACATCTCCTGTGGGTTAAGCGGCGAAACGAATGATGAGAAACGCGATGAGGAGTAGCGCTCCGAGCAATGAAAGTATGTTGAAGTAACGAAAAATAATTTTTCCGATACGTTCTCCAAAAACATGGAACAGGTAACTAAAAAGAAAGTAGCGCAATCCGCGCCCCAGAAGAGACGCGATGAGAAACACAAAGAAAGACACACCAAAAAGTCCCGCTCCAATAGTAAAAATCTTATAGGGTATGGGAGTAAACGCTGAAAGAAACACTGCCAGAAAAGCGTTTGATTGAAACCATGTTTCAACAATCAATAATTCCTCCCCTAGATGATACAGTTCAACCAATTCCCTTCCAACAAGCTCAAAGAAAAAGGCTCCGATGAGATATCCAAACACCCCCCCGAGGACCGAGGTGATCGTGGTAATGCTTGCGTAGTAATACCATCTTTGAGTCCCCGCTAAGATAAGAGGGATGAGCAAGATGTCGGGTGGAATAAGAAAAAAAGAAGACTCCGTAAATGACACCACACTCAACCAGACCAGTGCGTATTTCCCCCGTGCGTGTCGTAACACCCATTCCCGTACACGCACTTTGTATTTTAAAAGATATGGTTCCATTAACTAATGGTGCTCCCGGGAGGTACTGAAGATGTGGGGGTAATGAGCGCAAAAGAATCATCCCCTGATACCGCTAAAATCATTCCCTGGCTCTCAATACCTCGAATAGTCCGCGGTTCAAGATTGGCGAGTACTACCACTTGTTTACCCACAAGCTCTGTTTCATTGGGAAAGTGTTCTGCGATGCCTGATACGACAATCCGTGGTTCAGATTGGCCGATATTAAGGGTAAGTTTGAGTAAGCGATCGGTATCAGGAACACGCGCAACATGTGTCACTGTTGCAACCACGAGATTTAGTTTATTGAATTCGTCAAAAGTTATCATAAAATTGTTCCATAATCATACCATTTAAATTACTAGGCCAATAATTTTTCAGTCTTTTAACCACCTTTTCTGACCTACAGTGGGACAACATTCCCAAATATGATCGTATAATAGGCAGAATTTTTTCTAAATTATCTTTAGTTTTTATAGTGTTTGCCAAAGCTCGCAACCTCTTCAGCATTCTTTTTTTTGTTTTTGTTCGCAAAACTCTGTAATGAGGCAATGAAACATACCCGAGAAAGTCAGTTCCATGTCTCAATTTTCTTATCGTAATTTTGTTTGGATGAAGCTCAAGTTTTAAGTTTCCTTTTAGATAATTCCGTAATGTGCTGACCACTTTTTCAATTTCATCTCTGTCGTTGCTCAACATAACGGAATCATCGCAGTAGCGGATATAATATTTTTGCTTAAGCTCGTGCTTAACCAATTGATCCAAATCGTTTAAATAAATATTTGCAAAAAGCTGGCTGGTTACGTTTCCAAGCGGCAATCCTTTGTGGGGCGATGCTTCAAAGGAGGAAACTATCTTCCAAATAAGCTTCAACAGTCTTCCGTCTTTGATCCTTCCCTTTATAAAATCAAAAAGAATCTCATGGTCAATATTGTCAAAGAATTTTCTGATGTCGCATTTTAGGACAAAAGCCGGCTTTGTATGATTTTCAGAAACTTTTCTTGCAAAAACTTCAAACCTCTTTACACCCGCGTGAGTGCCCTTGAAATTGCGAGAAGCATAGGAATCGTGGATAAATGTTTTATCGAAAATCTGATACAATTTTTGGTATGTGGCTTGAAAGAGAACCCTATCCCGAACAGATGCAATATGTATGATTCTAGGTTTCGGATCTGATATCTTTCTTTGAACGTAAGGATCATGTGTCCAATTTCCAGATTTTAAAAATTCATGTAAAGAAAAAAGGTTTTCTTCAACTCTTAACTCAAACTCCCCAATTCCCCTTTTATCTCTCTTCCCTCTGCTGAAATTACGCCAAGCTCTAAAGAGGTTTTCAAGACAAATTACATCATAAAAATTCAAACTATGAGTACCCCCCCCGACAAGACTCCCGCTGTTATTCATAAGATTAGGATTTTGCATAAAGATATTTATACTATAGGACAGAAACTGTCGAAAAGGGATAAGCTGGGGATACATGCGGATATTGAAAAAGAGTGCCTGACTTTGCTCAAACACTCTATAAAAGCCACACTAACAAATAAAAGAGATGTCAGAAAGATTGAGTTCATATCGGCCACTAGGACTCTTCAGCAAACTTTAGCTAATTTAATCAGAACGGAATTTGAGCTTAAAATACTCGCCGAGAAACAATATTTATACCTGTCATCACAAACTGTAGAAATTGGAAGAATGTTAAGTGGCTGGTTTATTTCCCAAACACAACAAAAAGAGCCGTAACGGCTCTTTTTGCAAGAAATTTCTGAACGAGCACCGTAGTTGCCGTTGCGGTTGTCGCGATAGTTCCAGTTGAGGTAAACCTTGCGGTTGTCTGGATTCCAGTTACCGTACGCGACCCCGCCGCCGGGAAGGCGGAGGCTCATTTTGTCGCGCTTTGTCCATTTCACCAAAAATCTTTTGGGAAGATTTTCTGCGTTTCCTCCGTGGCAGAGCGGGCATAGTGTAAAGACGCGACAAGCAATTTCTACATATCGGCAAATTGTTATCTTGCTATAGGCGGACCAATTTAACAGCCGTTGTTATTGTACAACAAAACACCACTCTGTTCCCAGAGTGGTGTTGGTAAGGGTTAAGAAAACAAGGTTTAAGTTTTGAGGGGAACCTTTTTTGTTGAACGAGCACCGTAGAGGCCGCCGCGGTAGCCGCGACAGCCCCAGTAGAGGTAAACCCCGCGGTTGACTGGACCCCAGCCACCACACGCGACCGCGCCGCCGGGAAGGCGGTCATGTGGAAACCAGGTCCATGTTTGCAGATCCAGATGTTCATCTGTTACCACAAAATGAATGTTGTCGGCATCGCACCAGTCGAAGAGGTGGAGCCAAAGTCTGTTTGGAACTTGGATCAATTGATCCGGTGTTTTGGCATTATCGTCCAAAGTGTCGTCGTCCGGACAAAGGGAACGATTGACGAGGAGAAGTTCGGATTCTTTTGAACCTGTACTACCTGAATACTTCATCACGTCAGCTTCTTCATACACCACAACACCGAGCTTTTTCTTCCAGTCTACAACATCACGGTTTGTGGCACCGGCTGGACGGAAAGCGGGCATAATGTCGGTGCGGTCAAGATCAGCCTCTTCAAAGGCGAAGATGTCCCGCAAGATTATCGTTTCGCCGGTAAAAAACTTGTGAAGTTCTTCACGGGCTTTGAGCCAGTCGGCGAGAGTGGGGGCGATAGAGCGGAGGTTGGGGATGATGATTTGCGGTTCCGCGATCCCCACGGTACTCTTTGCTTCATTTCCGACAAACTCACCTTCAGTCGCGCATTGGAGATGCCGAATCAAATCTTCGGGGTCGTGGGCGTATTCTTTTTGAAGGAATACTTGCCGTTGAATCTCCGCCAACCTGTTTCCGATCTTCAATGCATGCTCGCCAGTAACAACGTGCTTTGTCGCCATAACAATTCTTTCTTCTTTATAGGTTTTACCAAAGAACGGTCGAAGTTGGTCCTGGTGACCGATTTTCCGTTTCTATTTGTAGAATAGCATATTATTTATTTGAAGTCAATAGTCAAAATGAGCTCTATTTAAAGCATTATATTACCGAGGCGCTCCCTAAACATACGAGAATTTATTATTTTTGAATTCGTCAAACAAAATTCATAAGGTATTATTTTTATCAAGATACCGTTGTAAAATAAGTGCCGCCGCAGACGCGTCCGTATACTCATGTTTACCCTGATACCGTTCTGCTTCAAATGAAGTAAAACCCTCGCTCTCCAGAGACACCGTAAGCCCTTTTTCTTCAAGCTCCCGCTTAAGCTCTATAATACCTTTCATTACCGAATTTGGAACTCCTTCCTGGTTGAGAGATTCACCGAGTATCACATGCCAAACCTCCTTCTCCTTACACAATTCCAAAAGGAATGCTACCAAATTCACATCTCGAGGAATCACCTTATACGGCAAAGCAAAGGTGCTCCCTGGATCAGAAAGTGCGATACCGACACGTTTTGTCCCATAATCAATACCAATCAATCGCATACTGCTATCTTACCCTAAACTAATTAAAAAAGTACTGCGTGCCTTATTTTAATTGCGAGATATATGCATTCTGATATGATAGCCTAGAGTGTATTGGAGGGGTGACAGAGTGGTCGAATGTACCAGTCTTGAAAACTGGAGTCTGGGAAACCGGACCGTGGGTTCGAATCCCACCCCCTCCGCCCAGTGGGACAATTAAGAAGAGAACCAGCATTATGATTCCGTGGCCTACATTGAGAAAATAGCTTATGAATGCTGGTATCGAAAGCCAAAAAAAAGAAGCTCGTCCCACCTACACCGAACCAGTGGGAAAAAACTTTGATCCAACATTTAAACCCGATCTCACTCCACCAGAGATGCTTCAGTTGGGTGTATTTGGGGGAGCGTATTTTAGCGACAAACCTTCTGAATTCCCTGCTTCATGGTTTAAAAACGCAAAACTATCCCCCGACGGAAAAGCATATAAAGAACTCAATTATTTTAAAATACAGGCGAGCCAACCACTTGAGGTGTGGCAGAAAAAGGGGTGGGTTCACCCGCAAGATCCTCGAGGTTGGTTTCAGTGGTATTGCAGATATTACCTCGGAAGACGAAGCACCGATGATCTTCGACAGATAAAAAGATGGCGTTTCTATCAAAGACACCTCGCGCAAATTGTAAAAAATTGCCGTCCGAAAGATTTCTCCTGCAGAGCAAAACAGCGACAATCACTCCTCCACTGGGCTTACGATTCAAGAAAGATATAACACGTTCAAAACGTAGTGTGCTAGAATGAGTGAACGTACCATATGTTTTTCTTTTTTAAATACTTAACAAAAAAAGAAAAAATAGTGCTCGGAACATTTTCTTGCATCTTCTTAGTTTTTGGTATCACACTTCTCATCGTGGTATGAAAAACACAACACTAACGATTCTCGCGAGTACCGTATTTCTCAGTATCATGATTGGGGTCGCCATCTACCCCGCTCTCCCAAACCACATCGCATCCCACTGGAATGCGCTGGGAGAAGCTCAACGTTTTATGCCAAAATTTTTTGGTATTTTTTTAATACCAGCAATCCTTATGGTGCTCATGGGGCTTTATATACTTATTCCCAAAATTGATCCCTTACAAAAAAATATTCACGCTTTTCGAAAACACTATGACTATTTTTGGATCACTACGTTCATCTTTGCATTTTATCTCTTTATACTCATGCTCGCATGGAACCTTCATATACCATTTGAATTCACACGCATGCTTATCCCTGCCCTTTCAGTGCTTTTCTTCATTGTTGGTCTTTTGATGCCCCACATGAAGCAAAATTGGTTTATCGGGATCCGAACCCCCTGGACGCTCCATGACCGAGAGATCTGGAATGAAACCCACCGATTAAGTGGTACGCTCTTTAAACTCGCGGCTGTTTTTCCGCTTATTAATTTTTTTACCACTCAGGTACACCTCATTACCACAGTGGTCATTCCGGTAGTGATTGCCTCCCTCTTCCCTGCACTCTACTCATATTTTTTGTTTGCTCGAAATCATTAAAATACAAGCGGTGCTTCGTGCTACAATGGTGGTTATGGAAGAGAAAGTTAGTTGGTACGCGCCAGAATATGCGGATCAAAAAAAATCAACCGACTGGTATATTATTATTACCATTCTCGGCATCTCAATTGTTGCGACTGCAATTATTGTGGGACAAGTGTTGTTCGCGCTCGTGCTTGCGGTAAGTATTGCAAGTTTCATTATTATCGCGGCTCGAAAGCCACAAGAGATCTATACGGAGCTCTCTTCAGAGGGGATACGAATTAACCAAAACTATTACCCGTATCAAGGCTTGGTTTCTTTTGGAATTGACGTCCACACCAACCCTCCCAAACTGGTGGTCAAATCAAAAAAAATTTTCATGCCGTACCTTATCATTCCGATGGACCCTCATATGCTTGAAGTGGCGCATGACTTTCTTTTAAAACATCTTGAAGTGGCAAATCATGAAGAACCCTTGTTTGAAAAATTACTCGAGCGAATTGGTTTTTAAGAGTAGACAGACGGTGTGTGATCTTTTATGATAGGAAACCAGCCGCTCTCGTCGTTCAACGGATAGGACGCAAGCTTGCGGAGCTTGTAATAGAGGTTCGATTCCTCTCGAGAGCACCACATATGCTACGATACATACTATAATCGTAAAGAAGTTACTACCAGATACCCTCTCATGATTACGCTACACCAAAAAGGATTTTCATTACTTGAAATACTCATTGCGGTTGCAATTATTGGTATTCTCGCTTCAGTAGTTATTACGAGTATCTCGGGAGCAACTGAATCTGCGCGTGTATCAAAAGCTGGCTTCCACCAACGGCAAATGACAAAAGCTACGGAACTCTACTATGCAGATATGGGATTTTACCCTCCTGACGTCAATCGTGGCTGGGATCCTGGTTTTGAGGAATCTCTTCCATGGAATCCTGATGAAGGAACCGCAGAGCCTCCTTCAGGATCATATGTAAATCCAGGTACCAACTGCAACCACTGCCCTTCTGATTGGGAAGATATTGTTGCGGCACAATGGAATGGACCATATATGACATGGCCACAATTTACTCCTTGGGATGGAAAGTATGACTATAATTACTGGGGGAGCGGGGCGAATCGTTCTGGATGTAGTGTGCCTCCGGGGATTTACGCGGGAGTACAGCCAAACTATGCCGGAGAAAATGGTATTCCTCTCAAAGCAGAAGAGAAGATGGTGGTCGAGGGCTTCGACCATGAAGCATGTCTCAATAGTGAATCACAAATGCTTCTACGGGAACTCTAAGAAAAAAGCCGTTACACGGCTTTTTGTCTTTTAATTGCACGTACTAACTGTGATTTCTTTCTATCTGCGGTATTCTTTTTAATCACGTTCGTTTTCTTTGCTTTATCAATCGTTTGATACACATGCGGGAGCAATTTCTCCGCATCTTCAATCTTTCCTGTGTTAAGGAGTTCGTGCACCTCTTTTACCACCGCCTTAAGCGCCCCTTTTCGGCGATTATTAAAAACGCGCTTTCTCTGTGATCCACGAAGTGCTTTTCCTGCTGATTTAGTAATGGGCATGATTAATGTTGACTATATTTAATGAGCCTAAATCGTAACACATATCACCGTAGAGTGCAATATGCTATAGTATAAGCTATGATTTCGCGCCTTAAAGGAGTGGTGTCCCATATTGAACATGGATCGATTGTTCTTTCAGTTGGCGGTGTTGGATTTAAACTCGCGATACCAAGTGGGACCTTACAACAACTCAAACACGACGCTGAAGCAAATCTATGGACGCATTTATCAGTCCGAGAAACCTCTCTTGATCTCTATGGGTTCTTACATAAAGAAGATCTCGATTTTTTTCTTTTACTTATTGGGGTTTCAGGAATCGGGCCAAAATCAGCACTCGGGGTCATGAGCGCCGCATCGACAGATACCCTTATTCGCGCGATCCGCTCAGGAGATACCACACACCTTACTGAAGTAATCGGTATTGGGAAACGGCATGCTGAAAAAATAGTGCTTGAACTTAAAGAAAAGGTTCCAAAAACAGAGAAAGGATCAGATGAGGACATTTCTAACTCAGACCACCACGATCTACTCGAAGCACTCATCACTCTGGGTTATTCACAAAAAGACGCTCGAAACACCCTTAAAAAAATACCCTCTGAGATAAACGGGACGCAAGCTCGTATTAAAGAAGCACTTCGAATCCTAGGGGGTACGCGATAATGTTATTCTATGATGAGGTTATTTAAGAAAATATTCCGATCACCATACCATTTTTTACTTGCGCTTTTCGGAGCACTTTGGTACCGATTCCCTTCACGCAAAATACCAGTAATCGCGGTTACGGGAACCAAAGGCAAAACAAGTGTAACCGAAATGATCAACAGTATTTTTGAAGCCGCAGGATACACTACTGCCCTCTCAAACACCATTCGATTTAAAATTGGGGACACCAACAATCCCAACGTAAAAAAGATGACCATGCCGGGACGTTTCTTTTTACAGCACTTTCTCAACCGTGCCGCCATAGAAGGAGCAAACGTCGCGATTATTGAAATGACCTCTGAAGGCGCACGGCAGTTCCGACACCGCTTTATTTCCCTTGACGCACTCGTCGTTACCAATATCGAACCAGAACATATTGAGTCTCATGGATCATTCGAGAACTATATCCAAGCAAAACTTTCCATCGGGTGGGCGTTGGCGCGATCATCTAAAAAGAAGAAGGTGTTGGTGGTTAATAATCAAGGAGGAGAAGTTCGCCGATTTACGAAGCTTCCGATTCAAGATATTCGAACGTATGATGTAACTCGTCTTACATCAGCATCAGAGAATGCTCAGGGTATCACTCTTACGTTTTGCGACACAGAAATAAAGAGCGTGCTTCGCGGAAAACCAATGATTGAGAACATTCTCGCAAGCGCTACCCTTGCGAGAGCTTTCAATATTCCAGAACATATCATTGCGAAAGGTATTCAAAAACTTGAACATATTCCGGGGCGCTTTGAGTTGGTACAAGAAGGGCAACCTTTTACCGTGGTGATTGATTACGCGCATACTCGAGAATCACTTATTTCCGTGTATGAGACCTTCAAAACTTCAAGAAAAATCTGTGTTCTAGGAGCAACAGGAGGAGGAAGGGATAAATGGAAACGAGAGGTTTTTGGAAATGTTGCGGATACCTACTGCGACCACATTATTCTCACCAATGAAGATCCTTATGATGAAGATCCAGAAAAAATTATCCATGATATTGCGGGAGGTATCACCTCACAGAAACCCCAAATTATTATCGATCGTAAAGAAGCGATCCGTACGGGAATACACTATGCATCATCAGCACATGATGCGGTAATTATTACTGGTAAAGGCACCGACCCTTACATTATGGGGCCACAAGGAAGTAAGGAACCGTGGAGCGATTATGGTATTGCCCAGGATGTCCTTCGCTCAGTTTTGACAAGCAAAAATAGATAACCGAAAATAATAATAATGCCCTTTAAAGAACTTGCGATTATTGTTGGTTTCTTTGCCGCTATGTGGCTTATTTGGTTTGCCACCGGAGGTCCCGAGCGCGGTATGAATACCTCATCTCAAGACAGAGGACTCTTTTCTGCTCCGGTGTTTTCAGCTCCGCAATTCAAATTCCAGGTACAAGCATTGCGTACACCACGAGGAACCTTTAACACCCCGACCAACACCCCCAGCGCAAATACCGAACTTTCAGAGCGAGAACGAAACCTCCTTGAAACAGAGCTTCGTCGTATTGGCGCGCGTATTGATCAAACAGAAACATCACCATATCGCTCATTAGTAGAAATCGAGCTTGTTACCAAACATGCAACCACTCCACACCAAGAATACCTGCTTCTTTCAGTCTCTCCTCGCGTATCTGAAAAAATCCCCCTGACGAACTGGGAGGTTCGAAGCCTCGTAACCGGAAAATCAGGCACCATCAAGAAAGGTTCGTACCTGCCTTTTATTGGGGAGCGGATTACTGAAGAGACTATATTTCTAAATCCAGGGGCACGCATCTATGTTACTACCGGAAGGTCACCAATCGGATCTTCTTTTCGTACAAACCTTTGCACTGGCTACTTCGCGCAATTCCAAAGCTTCACCCCACCGCTTGCCCGCACCTGCCCACGATTGATAGATAGCTCATTACCTGAATTCCCAAATGCGTTTAATGATACCTGCTTGGATTACCTCCAAAGTATTCCAAATTGTACGGTGCCCCTAAGAGGACTCCCTCTTACACTTTCTCCCGCCTGCAAAGCGTTTATCAATGAACGTGCAAACTACCATACCTGTATCAATGAGCATAAAGAAAATGCTTCATTTTATAGAAATGAATGGAGGGTCTACCTTGGAAGAGATACCGAGCTTTGGAAAAATGAACGCGAAGCAATACAACTCATTGATCACAACGGCAAAGTGGTCGATACACTAATCTATTAGGCTCTCAAAAAAGGCGATACCCGCG
The DNA here is from genome assembly GCA_937952265.1 of uncultured bacterium. GTDB lineage: Bacteria > Patescibacteriota > Minisyncoccia > Phycocordibacterales > CALFYW01. The sequence continues at coordinate 243,159 of CALFYW010000016.1, read as the reverse complement.
ACTACGGAAACATTGAGTGATTCTTTCTTTCCGCGCATGGGAATTTGAGCAATATAGTCTGCGTGCTGAAGCGCTCGCGCAGACAGCCCCACTCTTTCGTTCCCCAACATAATTGCGAAAGGTTTCTGGTACGACACCGTACGATAATGGAGAGCTTTTGGATGTTGCTCAAACGCAACCACAGAATACCCATTCTTTTTAAGCGTATTGAGGAGTGGCGAAAGATTTTTTTTCATTTCCCAGGCAATATTTTTTTCTGCACCTAAAGAAACCTTGATAAATTTCTGTTCGGGCATTCCAAACCGATCAATCGGCCCCGGCGTGTACCCCGTTAGAAACAGTTTATCAAAACCAGCCGCATCAGCGGTACGAAAAATAGAAGCAACATTATGAATACTTCTAATGTTATGTAAAATTCCGACGCGTGGCATTATCTGCATAATCAGAGTGTACTAAGCGATGTGTGTAATGCAAGATGTGTTATACTGTAACGCATGTTAAATCCTTTTCCCGACTTACTTGCATTTGGGCTTCTCGCCCCTTTTCTGTTTCGTATGGTAAGTGGTTTATGCTATCTCTTTCTTGGATTTTCCTCTTTTAGAGACCCACTCCTCAATCAAACTCGCCTTTTGCGCCTAATGAGCCCTGGATATCGGTATGCTGTTGGGACACTTTTTATTCTTGGTAGCTTATTCCTTATCTTGGGGCTCTTTACCCAGATCACCGCGCTTGCTTTAAGCATCATCGTAATGGGAATCATACTCCGTGGTTTTAAAAATAAAGCGCCTCAAAAACCAGATTTTGAATCTCTCTTTTTTATTGCACTCGAGGCAATAACTCTTTCTTTAGTAATAACTGGTGCTGGATTTTTCGCCATCGATCTCCCTTTATAACACATTAGACTTTCGAGGCTTATTTGATATAGTACAGAACGACTCCGTGGAATAATATAACCGCCCATAGCTCAGTTGGTAGAGCACCTGCCTTTTAAGCAGAGGGTCGCAGGTTCGAGTCCTGCTGGGCGGACACAGAACTTGTATTACTCTGGTAACAAAATACCTATAATTCGTGTTTTCTTTAATGAAGGTCGATTAATGCTACGATATATCTATGCAACCTATTAACCTCAACACACTCTCCGATGAAGCACTCCTTCATCAATCGATAGAGAAACCATCACTTTTTGCTCATCTGGTGGATCGCTACCAAAAAGCCTTTCTCCGAAAGGCTTTGCCGGTAGTTCGATCCGAGGAGACCGCGGAAGACGTGGTACAAGACACCTTCATCAAGATTTATCGCCACGCGCACACTTTTCAAAAAATGCCCGGAGCATCATTCAAATCATGGGCATACAAAATACTCATGAACACCGCATTTACCGCGTATCAGAAAAGTTCACGTCATAATGAGCGCACCATAACTCTAGAACCTGAGGAAAGCGAGCGACTTCCTGATACAAATAGTTGGGAGAAAAATAGCCAATTTTTACCAGACTATCTAAGCTCAGTATTTGTTCGAATGAATCCTGTTTTTAGCACCGTCCTCAAAAAATATTTTCTTGAAGGAAAGTCACACCAAGAAATTGCGGATGAAGAAGGTGTATCAGCAGGCGTCATTCGCACCAGAATGCATCGGGCAAAAAAAGAATTCCGAAAAATAGATTTTACGACGCTTTCTATTTAAACACTATAAGTATGACAACGGAGCAAAAACTTAAACAAAAAATTATGCGGGGTGTATATCTCTCCTACGCATGGCGAAAGATGAAAACCTTTGTTTCATTTAAAATCATCGCGCTTTTCTCATTACTCTTTTCGCTCGCCTCACTCGTATCAATACGAAACGTAATCCAAAATGGGGCCCATGCTGAAGGAGCGTCCTTGTATCACTTTTATACCAGCGCATTTCTCAACACTGAAACCTCGGTGCAATTCCTTATTCTTGGGGTATTACTCATGCTCGGATTGATTATTGCGGATACGATAAGAAACTATCGCGCGGTACCTCTCCACGCATACCGATAGCACCCTATATTATAAAGAAAGAATAAAACGCTCGAGTCTTATTGCCAGATCAGCACGCCCTCTTCGTGCTTCATGGTACATTTCTAGTAAGGTATAGGTCTTCTCTTCAATCTCTTGCGCGGTAAATTTTTTAAGCCCCATACGCGCTTTTCGAAATACAAAAGGTTTCAATCCTACCTCTTCTGGAGTCTCCGCGTCTTTTGCCAACCACATTGTTTTTAACTGCCAAAAAAGGATACCGTGTATCTCTTCGATAGAGGCAATACGTTTGGCAACATGAAAACAAGTCCACAACTCTCTCGAATCACGGTGAACAAAGAAGTCGCTCAATGAAAAGATATTGAATGGCGCCCGCACCGCCTTTTTAACTTTTTCATACCTCAGTGTACGGTTCGCATACTTCTCAAGTTCTTTTTCAGTCTTTTTATCAAGCAATCCATCAAAAAGAATAAAAATATTCTCTGAGTCTTTCATGCGAGGAAACATGTTTTGCATTTCTCCTCGGATCTCTTTTTTCTCAAGAAAATCTCCAAGCACCACAATATACTTGCGCTCAAATAAACCTTGCCCTCCCGTAAGAGACTCAAGGAGCGCAGGGTTCCACTCAAAACTATCCGGCTGAAAAACTGAGGCCTCCGGCTTTTTTATCAATAGTTTTTCTTTAAGTTCGTGCACCTTTTTAAGAATCCGTGCGCGATCATCTCCATAAATAACGTAGAGCATAGTATTAGGTTTGTTTTTGAAGTTTCCCCCACGCTGAACCGGTGGCGACATCAACTAAAATAGGGACGCCTTTCGTCTCTGTTTCTGGCACGACATGTTCCATAATTGAAACAATATCTGGAATAAGCGGATCAACTTTTGAAGTCTTGATCTCATACACCAATTCATCATGCACTTGAAGCAGTAGGTGGGCATCATCTCGACACCCTTTTTCTTTCAAAAAAGAATCAACACGAATCATGGCAAGTTTGATAATATCCGCTTCTGTCCCTTGAATAGGCGCGTTGATTGCCATCCGCTCAGCAGCAGCCCGTACATAAGGAATCTTTGAATCAATGCCTTCAAAATACCGTCGTCGGCCAAAGAGGGTCTCCGTATACCCTCGCCTTCGAACATCCCCTTTGATCCCCTCAAGGTACCTCGAGAGTGTTACAAAGGTCTCAAAATAATTATTTAAAAATTCCTGAGCTTCAGCACGCGAGGTCCCGAGATTTCCCTTGAGCGCATTCACCCCCATACCATACAAAATACCAAAATTAATTACCTTCGCGCGACGTCGCATATCATGTGTTACTGCTTCAGGTGATACATGGAAGACCTCTGACGCAACGGCTCGGTGCACATCATCGCCATGCTTGAAAATATGGATTAATTTCTCATCTCCTGACAGGAATGCGGCGATGCGCAACTCAATTTGAGAATAATCAAAAGACACTAAAGAAAACCCCGGTGCGCTTACAAAAGTATCCCTGATCTCTTTCCCTATCTCTGAACGATTCGGTATATTTTGTAAATTTGGATCTTTTGACGCCATGCGTCCTGTTGTGGTGCCCGTCTGTACAAAATCAGTATGCAAACGATGATCTTCTTTAACCAATTTGGGTAACGGATCAATATACGTTGAGAGTAGCTTTTGTAATTCACGGTACTCTAAAATCACCGGTACCACCGGATGGGCATCGACAAGCTCTTGTAATACGGATTCTCGTGTTGATCGTGCTCCTCCTTGTGTTTTTTTATACCCCTTAGCGGAGAGTCCGAGAGTGTCGAATAACACTTCTCCAATTTGTTTGGGTGAGTTGATATTAAATTCTTTTCCTGCAAGTTCCCATATCTTTTTCTGAAGTACGGAGAGTTTGTGATGATATTTCTTACTTAATACTTGAAGTTTCGAAACATCGAGCGTAATTCCTCGCGCTTCCATCGCGTGCGTTACCTCAATCAAAGGTTCCTCAATACGATCATAGACCCCAAAGAGATTCTGCTTTTTTAATTCATTAAAGATAACGGTTTTCGCACGGTGAAGCGTCTTTTCTTTGCTAAAGGTTACTATATCCTCCTTTGTTGGATTGGTAATGGTTGAATCTAAAATCCAGAGCGCAAGACCGACGCGCTCAAGCTCTTCGGGGTCATCCTCATCATGATCGATGGTCACTTCAACATCTTCAGAAGAAACTACCTCATTTTCCTTAACACCAAGCAGTGTTCGCAGTCGAGGACCAAGTGTTCGAAACTCAAGATCCTGAAAAAGCGCTTGGGCCTGATCAATATCTACTGACGTGCGCCACGATTTTTCAGGTAATTCAAATTGAATCGGCGCATCATAACGAATCTGAGCTAGAACTTTTGAAAAACGTGCTTCCTCTTCCCCTTCGTTCAATAACTTTATAATACGATCAGTGATTCCACTTTTTTTTACTTTTTGAGGATCTTTCTTTAACACCTGGTATAAATTTTCAATGGTATGAAATTCTTTTATTATGGTGGTTGCTGTTTTTTCACCAATACCTGAAATGCCGATAATATTGTCCGAGGGATCTCCTCGTAACCCCTTAAAATCAGGGAGTGATGACGGAGAAAAACCAAAACGCGCATACACCGCGTCCTCATCATACAAAACGGTATCACGGATACCTTTTTTTAGCGTAAATACCTTAACCGCTTTACCTGAAACCAACTGCAAGGTATCCATATCCCCTGATGCAATGATGATTTCAAGATCGTCACGGTCTTTAAGTTTCCCAACAATAGTGCCTAAAATATCGTCCGCCTCAAAACCAGGACTATCATAGCAAGGAATACTGAGCGCGTTCATAACATCACGAGAGCGCTTGATTTGAGAGACGAGCGCATCATCCGCTTTCGGGCGTTTTGATTTGTATTCTTTATATACCTCGTGCCGATAGGTAGGCCCAGGAAGATCAAAACACGCGATTACATAATCAGGATTGATGTCTTGAATAATTTTGATCAACATAGAAACCAAACCATAGAGCGCTCCGGTGGGCTCTCCTTTACTTGAAGAGAAATCAGGAAGCGCGTGAAAAGCACGGTGTAGTATGGCGTGTGTATCAAGAAGGATTAACTTTTCTTTTTTAACGTTTTTTACCATGGGGTATTGTGGTAAGAAAGCATCCGTGATGCTTCCCCAACTACTTCAAATTCTACACCAATTGAGGTTTTTGGGGTGGCCTCAGGTACACGTTCTGGCCATTCGATAAAAATAAGATTTCCTTGCTCACGAATCAATTCGTTAAAACCAAGATGTATGAGCTCATTACTGTTTTGAAGACGGTAAGCATCAATATGAATAAATTTTGAAAATCTACCATGAGAAGGAATATCGTAAATTTTCATAATGACAAAGGTGGGACTGGTAATGCGAGCCTCAATCCCAAAAGTACGCGCAACCGCTTGCGTAAAAGTAGTTTTACCGGCGCCAAGCTCCCCCGAGAGACCTACTACCAACGCCTCTTTATGCGCTGTCGTAGCTAATTTTTGAGAAAAATCTGCTGCGTGGCGCTCAAGCTCATTAAGATCGGACACCTCAATAGACATACCGGTTATAGTAACACAGGCATAAAAAAACACGCTACGACTGATCGTAGCGTGTTTTTCGGATTTGTTTTATAAGGAACTAAAACCTTCGGGCGCTTACTGCTCCCGGCGGATTGAGTACCAACCGAGAAGTCATGACACCCCTCCCATGATACACCGGGGGATTGTAACCAGCCCCCCGTGATGGGAAGGCATAACTTCTACCAAACGAGGCTCCAGCGGAGACATTTCCTAACGGATAATGATGTCGAACAATGGGAGCATGATACCCACCATGTCCGTAACCACCAAACGTCGGTGCCTGCTGATACCGATAGAGCCCTGAAGGGTGGCCACATGAAGCTCCTGGTACCGCTTGTGCTAATACCACAGGTGCTCCAACAACCACTCCTCTTTCATAAACCGGAGGAACCTTCTCAAAATGAGCTCGTCCTCCAGGCCAATGGCTTGAAGGATAATGCGCGGTTTGCGGACCATAGAGTTTCTGGTCGTATACAAACTGACCTGAGCTTTCTTCTTGAGATGGCTCCGCTTCTGTCCTTGGCTCAACAGTGGCGGAAGGTTTTTGCAGCGTCACATCTTCATTGAAGTTGTTAAACTGGGAAGAGCTTCTATTGGTGTCCTCATTTACATCAGGAACCACCAAAGGAATGTCATCTTCCAAAACGCCTTCCCATGCTTCTCGACGAGTATCACCGATATTCGCGTTCACATTGTGAATTTCGATTTTGAGCGGTTGCGCTCCTGACTGTTGCGCGGGCATCTCTACCCGAACGTAGCCCGGATTGCTCGTTACCACCGGTTGTTGTGGCGATTGTTGTGATGCTCCTCCATAAAATTGGGAAGAAGGAGCATTCACCGTTTCGGCTTGCTTACCTCTTTCAAAGTACTGACCGGCAAAAAACACGGCGAGGATCACGAGAGTGGTCAACACCCCGATACCAACACTCATTCCAATATGGCGCCCCATTTGATAGGGCTCTGTACCTTGAGTGAGTGATGCGGGAGCAGGCGAAGTCTGTTCAGGCTGTTTGTGCGCTCGCTCTGGTGCAGGTGTAGGATGCGCTTGCGGTTTTTCCTCTTTTTTCGGTTCCTCTTTTTTCTGGTTATTCGTTTCAGACATTTTTCCCTCCAGTTTTTGTTTTTACGGTTTCAGATACTGAATTATTGATTTTTCAATCCTACATATATTATAGCATAATATAATATACTTTGTCAATACCCCTAATGGTTCACTGTTCTAATAACAATACGGCCTATTTAATAACCGAAATAATTAAATCCCCTCCCCACCAGTCAACCTGGCAGGTTGACTGGTAATGAAGGCTTATTTGCTGGTTTTTAAACAGTATGCCTGAGGTCGAACCTCGGGTATGTGCGGTTATCAACAGTGCTGTTTGGAAAGCAAATACTGTATCATGAAGGAATGTCAGGAAAACAAGCGTTTATCGTATTCTCATATACTGTATTTATTCTGACCATTTTCGGCGCGATTGCAACATATCGTTCGCTGGCCGGAGTGGAAGGATATACGTTAGGGCTAGCATTTGCTGTAATGCCTGCTGTGCTGTTCATCTTGGTGCCGGTTTGTGTGGTCATTGGAGTTACTGGATCCAACCTCCTTTCACGAACTGCAAAAAAGGGAGAGGATATTCGCCATATTAAGGATGCAATGACTTTGGGACTTATTTCACCCGTTGCTTTCCTTTTGCTTACTCCCTTTTTATTATCTTTGAGCAGATATTGAGTAGCACGATTTTCTTCCAGTATTGGCTACTAGACCGGGTCCGATAAGATCAATACGCCACAACCTCTACATACTTGAGGATCCTTCGTCAAGCCTATATATCTCGATGTAGTAATTATTCACCATTTTTCTCCATGTTGTTTGTTAAGAATATCTTCTTATAGCACCCAAAACAGGGTATGATAGAAAAATGGTAACCTTCAACGATAAAGAGCAAGCGGAACAACTAAAAGAAATTCGGGAAAACGCGGAGGAGCGTGCGGTGGCACACGAGGCTCAATCACTCGGATTAGCATATATTAATCTTACCCAAGCACCTATTCAAGCAGACGCGCTTCGATTGATACCTCACCAAGAAGCTCTGGCATCCTCCGCGGTACCTTTTGCGCTTATCGGTAAAAAAGTAGGGCTTGCAATTCGAGATCCTAAAAAAGAGACGCTAAAAAAATTGATAGGGAACCTTGCGAAAGAGAAATATATCGTAACTCCCTATCTCGTCTCAACCAAGAGTTTCGAACGAGCGCTTGCTCGGTACAAAGACATTACCATTGAGAAAAAAAGTGATATTGGCATACTCGACATTGCGCAAGAAGACATCAGCTCGCTCTCAAAGAAAGTTCGTACTATTGATGATATTAAAAAACTAACCAGTCAGGTACTCGCAGTTGAAAACCGCACCCAGACTTCCAAAATTGTTGAGGTTATTATTGCAGGAGCCCTTTCACTTTCCGCGTCAGATATTCACTTTGAACCAAACCAGTCGGAAGTCCGTCTTCGGTTCCGCCTTGATGGAGTGTTAAACGATATTGAAACAGTCCCGCAAGAAACATACCGTTTGATCCTTTCACGAATTAAACTTATCTCTGGATTAAAACTGAATATTGAAAATGCTGCCCAAGACGGTAGATTCAGTATCAATACTGACACACGAGAACTTGAAATTAGAACCTCGATTATTCCGGATGCGTATGGAGAATCCATTGTTATGCGTATTCTTGACCCCCAAAGCATATCGGTTCCGCTTGAAGAGCTCGGTATTCCTGATACATTATTCAGCATCATCAGTGAAGAAATTAAAAAGCCCAACGGGATGATTCTCACGACAGGGCCAACGGGTTCAGGAAAAACGACCACCCTTTACGCCTTTCTAAAAAAAATTTATTCTCCCGACATTAAAATCATCACCATTGAAGACCCCGTTGAATACCACCTCGATGGTATTGTGCAAACGCAAACTGATGGCGATGCTTACACTTTTTCAAGCGGATTACGAGCAGCGCTCCGACAAGATCCAGATATTATTATGGTTGGTGAAATTCGAGACGAAGAAACCGCTGAAATCGCTATCAACGCCGCGCTCACCGGGCACCTCGTACTCTCAACACTCCATACCAACACTGCCGCTGGAGTATTTCCACGATTAATCGATCTTGGGGTTGATCCAAAAGTTATTAGTTCCGCAGTTAATATCGCGCTCGCGCAGCGCTTAGTACGACGACTTAATCCAGAATCTAAAGAGAAAGTTCCTCTTAAAGAATCAGAGAAAAATCGTATTGAAAAAATATTGAGCGGTATTCCGAGCGACTACGGACCAGTACAAACTGAACACCATTGGGTTCCAACAGAAACACCCGAGAATCCTTCCGGATTTAAAGGGCGCATTGGTATTTTCGAAGCGGTGCGCGTTAATGATGAAATTGAAAAAGTGGTAAGAGAGCATGGGAGCGAGCGAGAGATCGCGCGTGCTTCTCGAAATCAAGGTATCTTAACGATGGCAGAAGAAGGAGTTCTCGCTGTTTTGAACGGAGAAACATCCCTTGAAGAACTCCAGCGTGTTATTGAACTTCCAGAATAAATTAAATCCTCTGTAAAGGTTTTTTTAGGGAAAAAGAGTGTATAATGCAAAAAGAAAACGATCCAGGTGATAAATCTCTAAGCAATACTTTCATTGGAAATAATAAAAGTTGAGTGTGACTTAAAGGATAACCCCAGAAATCCATCGAAAGATGGCTCCAGAGTGTCCTCGAGGAAACACCGCTAAACCTCAAAGAGGCTTCATTGCTTAGAGACGTATCCTCTGGATCGCCTCTAAATCTTGCGTTAACTTAGCATAAAAATATATTAATGTCAAGTGATATTAAAAAAGAATTTCGTGATCAATCTCTTGATTCAACATTACGCCCCACCTCATGGAACGACTATATTGGACAGCGACACATCAAAGAGAATCTATCGATTTTACTGGAAGCTGCAAAAGTACGGGATCACGCCCCTGAACATCTTCTTTTCTATGGTCCTCCAGGCCTTGGAAAAACCACCCTTGCGCATCTTATTGCTAAAGAAACAGGAGTATCTGTTCGCCAAACTTCCGGGCCAGTAATTGAAAAGGTGGGTGATCTTGCTTCGATACTCACTAATTTGAAACCACGGGATATTTTATTTATCGACGAAATTCACCGATTACACAAAACCGTTGAGGAGGTGCTCTATCCGGCAATGGAGTCCGGATCACTTGATATTATTATTGGAAAAGGGCCGTCTGCCCGAACCATCCAGCTTGAACTCCCCCCTTTTACGCTTATTGCTGCAACGACCCGTATTGCGCTCCTCTCTGCCCCGCTTCGTTCTCGATTTTCAGGAGGAGTGTTTCGTTTAGAGTATTATACTGACGAAGAAATAGAAAAAATTATTACACGTTCAGCTTCGTTACTTGATATTGAGCTTAAAGATAAAGAATCCGCGGAAGCTATTGCAAAACGTAGCCGATCAACACCCCGAATTGCAAACTATCTTCTAAAGCGCTCCAGAGATTTTGCCCAAATTAAAGGAGCGAAGACACTCGATGCCACACTCGTTAATGCCGCGCTTGAATTACTTCATATCGACACCTTAGGCCTCACCAGCGCAGATCGCCACGTACTTGAAACTATCATCTCTAAATTTAACGGGGGGCCAGTAGGTATTAGCACGATTGCCGCCGCTACTTCTGAAGAAAATGCTACGATCGAAGAAGTCTATGAACCGTACCTCCTTCAGACCGGCCTTATTAAACGAACGCCGAAGGGTCGAGTGGTTACTGAACAAGGATATACCCATATGGGATTTGAAGTTCCTGGTGATATACAAAAGAAATTACTTTAAAACTATGTCGGGGCATAATAAATGGTCAAAGATAAAGCATAAAAAGGCTACTGCCGATCTAAAACGGAGTAATGTCTTCGGAAAAATACTACGACTTATTACCGCGCAGTCAAAAACAGCCAACGGAGATATCACTTCTCCAAATCTTCGTGCCGCGATAGAAAAAGCACGCTCATTTAATATCCCGAAGGAAAATATTGATCGCGCGGTCAAAAAAGGAATGCAAAATGAAGGAAGCGCCTCTTTTGAGATTACCTACGAAGCATACGGCCCCGGAGGAGTGGCAATCATTATTGAGGCATTATCTGATAATCGCAACAAAACAGCAGCCGAGATAAAACACTTGCTCGGAACCTATCAACTTGCACTTGCAACACCAGGAGCCGCAACGTGGGCTTTTAAAAAAGAAGGCATGGTATGGATACCCGAAACCACTATTCCCATTAAAGAAAAAGAGTGGGCTACCCTCGAAGAGCTCATAAAAGAACTCGATCAACACGAGGATGTGCAGGATGTTTTTACTAATGCCGTGACTCAATAAAAATATGCGCGTACTTGGGGTTGATCCTGGATATGACCGTCTTGGAATTGCGATAATTGAAAAAATCTCCCAAAAAGAAACGCTTCTTTTTTCATCATGTGTTACCACCAAAAAAGGGGATGATTTTCCAAAACGCCTTACTGATATCGGACGAGCAATCAGCGACACAATTGCGGTGTATAAACCAAACGCATTAGCAATTGAAAATTTATTCTTTAATAAAAATCAGAAAACAGCACTACTGGTGGCATCCGCGCGAGGAGTTATCCTCTATGAAGCAGAAAAAGCAGGGCTCTCTATATTTGAATACACTCCTCTTGAGGTTAAGAATGCGATTGTGGGGTATGGGCGTGGAGATAAAAAGCAGGTCCAACACATGGTACACCAGCTCATTACCATCGAAAAAACAGTATCTTATGATGACGAATATGATGCTATTGCCGTTGGTATTACCTGCTTTGCAACAGAACACGGGTTCCAGTTCAAAACCTAAACTTTTCCACAAAACAGCGAAAAAAATACTATTGCAAAAAAAATAATCGGGGACATAATAGGTCTGATATGCACCGCATATCACATTATGAGTTAAATATTTGTTCATGTGGAACGAAGACGAATTTGACGGCGACAACGCCTCATCAGACGAAGACGAGGAAGAAAGCGTCATCGATGATGGAGACGAAGAAGGGTTTGATGATGAAGATGGAGAAACGGATGAAGAATAATTAGCGCTAGATTTAAGAAAAAACCTCCTCATGTATTACCACATGAGGAGGTTTTTTCTTACTCTGGTTAAAAAACATCACTATGACACAACCTTCACCTTAATAAAGCGATGTTTTCCAACTCGAAGAACTATGTCCTGCGAGATTATAGCATACTCTGAAAGAACGACTCTATCCCCAGGCACTTCCCGAATTGCATTTCCTAAAATTAAGCGGCGAAACTCACTTTTAGAGCCAACAAGCCCACTGTCACAGAGTACATCTCCCAACCGCGCGCCTTGCTGAACTGAGATTTCTGGTATTTCATCCGGGACCCCTTTTTTCTGAAATGAAGTAATGAAAGATTCTTGAGCTTCCCCCGCTTTCTCGGGTCCATGAATTCGAGCAACTACCTCATGAGCGAGTATATGCTTGATATCGCGAGGATTTTTGCCACCAGAAAGCTCACTCTTCATTTTTTCAATCACTGAAAGCGGTGTGGTGGTAATGTGTGTAAATAAAGGAATGATGACTTCATCAGGGAGCGCCATGATTTTTCCATACATATTACGCGCATCTTCCGTGATTGAAATATAATCCCCCTCACTTTTACTCATTAATTTCTTTCCCGTATGTGGATGCGAAATGAGAGGTGTGGTAATAACAAATTTCTCTTTTTTTTCAAAAATACGCACCAATGTCCTTCCTGCGAGCATGTTAAACAACTGATCACTCCCCCCGATTTCAATATCAGCATGGAGCATAACACTGTCATATCCTTGCATAAGGGGATAAAAAAATTCATGAAGAAAAATCGGCTTACCTTCAGTTAGGCGCTTTTCAAACATATCACGTTCTATCATATGCTGAACCGTAAATTGAGACGCGATCGTAATAAGCTCATCAAATGAGAGTTTAGAAAGCCACTCACTATTACGCTTGATTATCGCTGGGTTTTTAGGATCGTCGAAAGAGACAATTTCTCCAACTTGAGCCTCCCATGTTTTTAGGTTTTCTTCAACTTGATCTTTAGTTAAAACTTTCCGGACCGCGTTTTTATCAGCAGGATCTCCAATTTGAGCGGTAAAATCACCAAATAACACTATCGCTTCATGTCCGAGTAGACGAAACTGCTCCAAAACTGAAAGTGGAATCATGTGCCCAAGATGGATTTCCGAACCAGTAGCATCAAGCCCCAAATAAACCCGCAGTCGCTTCCCGCTTAAGAGAAGCTCTCGAAGCTCTTTTGATGACGGAAGTATTCCGGAAACAGTTCTTGTTAGAAGTTCATCAATTTTTTCTGGGTCCTTTTCAACTTTCATAGTATCAACAATACCACACGAATCTTACTATTGCATTTTCCTCATAAATCAGTATGGTTTGTGTTACTATTTGATCATTACTGGTGTTTAATGCTCACCAGGCTTGGTAATATGCCCCGTACTAAAAAAAAGACATTTTTCAAAAAAGTATTTTTATGGACCATCATTTCAGGAATGATCGGGTCTGGTGTGTTTTTCCTGTGGATTGCGTCTTTTAAAATGCCCGATCTACAGTCTTTTGATGAACGAAAAATAACACAATCAACTAAAATATATGATCGAACGGGAGAAATCCTTCTCTATGATGTGCACGATGATATTAGAAGGACTGTAATCCCTTTCGATGAGATTTCACGCCACGTCAAAAATGCTACCGTAGCAATCGAAGATGCCCAATTTTATGAACATAAAGGTATTCGCCCTATAGCCACCTTTCGCGCGGTATTTATCCAGCCACTGAGAGGAAAAGGGGTTCAGGGGGGTTCAACAATCACGCAACAGGTGATTAAAAATGCGCTTCTCACTACCGAAAAAACTATTTCTCGAAAACTCAAAGAATGGGTTTTAGCTTTCCGACTTGAAAAATTACTAAGTAAAGAAGAAATTTTGGCGCAATATCTCAATGAAGTTCCTTATGGGGGAAATATTTACGGGGTTGAAGAAGCAAGCCAAATGTTTTTTGGAAAGTCAGCAAAAGAGCTTACGATTGCGGAATCAGCGTACCTTGCGGCGCTTCCGCAAGCCCCAACATTCTATTCACCTTACGGAAATAACCGGGAAGCGCTTGAAGACAGAAAAGATTTAGTCTTGGCAAGAATGCAGGAAGAATTGTTTATCTCCCAGAAAGAACATGAAGAAGCGTTAGCAGAAGAGGTGGTGTTTCTCCCCCGCCCCAAAACAGGAATTAGCGCGCCACATTTTGTATTCTATGTTATCGAACAATTAGAACAGCAGTACGGAAAACGAGCTATTGAGGAGGATGGGCTTAAAGTGATTACCACCATTGATCTTCCTCTCCAGGAACGTGCGGAGGAAATCGTGAAAGATTTTGCGCTCAAAAACGCAGAAACTTTTGACGCCGAGAATGCTTCGTTAGTTGCCGTAGATCCTAAAAATGGGGATATCTTGGTTATGGTTGGATCCCGTGACTATTTTGATCAAGAAATCGATGGAAATTTTAATGTCGCGCTTGCAAAAAGGCAGCCCGGATCCGCATTTAAACCTTTTGTGTATGCAACCGCTTTTAAAAAAGGTTATACCCCAGAAACAGTACTTTTCGACCTTCAAACACAGTTCTCAACCTCATGTAGCCCAACCGGAGAACCGCTTACTCCCAACGCATCCTGCTATATGCCGCAAAATTACGACAATCAATTTCGAGGTCCTATCAATTTACGGAATGCGCTTGCCCAATCAGTAAACATACCCGCTATTAAAATACTCTACCTTTCAGGGTTACAAGAATCCCTCCAAACAGCACGGGATCTTGGGATCAGCACACTCTCAGATGTGAATCAATACGGTCTCACTTTAGTACTTGGAGGCGGTGAGGTAACTCCTCTTGAAATAACCAGTGCGTACAGTGTTTTTGCAAATGATGGAATCAGAAACCCTTACCGAAGTATTTTAAGAATCGAGGATCAGGCTGGAAACATCATTGAGGAAAGATCTCTTGATCCGCGTCGGGAAATTTCAGAAAAAGTTGCACGGCAAATATCAGATATTCTCTCTGATAACGTGGCACGAACACCACTCTTTGGAGCAAATTCATTAATTCATTTTACCGAACATGATGTGGCGGTTAAAACAGGTACCACGAACGACTATCGAGATGCGTGGATTATTGGCTATACCCCAACCATTGCGGTTGGAGCATGGGCTGGAAACAATGACAATAGTCCGATGAATAACGTAGCCGGACTCCGGATCTCACCTTTATGGAGAGCATTTATGGATGCGGCTCTCGAACAATTACCAAACGAATCATTTGAAGAACCTCCTTTACTTGATCAAAACATCAAACCAGTGCTCCGTGGTATTTGGCAAGGAGGAGTAACTTACACCATCGATACCATGTCTGGGAAACTCGCAACCCAATACACTCCCGAAGAAACAAAAAAAGAGTTTGCGATTTCTGACGTACACTCCGTTTTATATTGGGTTGATCCACAAGATCCCCGTGGTAATCCTCCAAAAGATCCTAACGATTCACCCCAGTTTCTACTGTGGGAGTATGGAGTTTTGAAATGGGCGGCGGAAAATAATATCACACAAGGAGATCCTTCAACTATCCCAACTGAAAAGGATGATATCCATACCAAAGAAACACAACCAAAACTTGAACTAAGTGGTATCGAAACAGGAGTAACGTACCCCGTGTCAGGAAAAATCCATGTTACAGTAAAAAATACAGGGGTGTACCCACTTTCTAAGGTTGATTTCTTCTTCAACGAGCACTATATCGGTTCAGCACGCCAAAATCCCTTTTCTTTTGTATTTACTCTTGCTGATATCGATACCATATCAGCTGAAAACACGCTTCGTGTTGTTGCTACTGACTCAGTGTATAATCGAGGAGAAATAACAAAAACCATTCGTGTTGGGTTTTAATGTATGGCATTTCATTATATAAAAAAAGTACTTTTTCTACTTTTTATCTTTGCGGTGTTCTTTTTCGCCTTTGAGGGAATCTCGAGCACCAAAGAAGCTCTGGTGCTCCAAGAAGAAATTCTTAATGAGAAAATAGTAGTTCTCCAGAAACAGATCGCGCTACTTAAAAACGAGGTTGCGTCAGTAACTGGTGAAATATCAGAAGATATTATTTCGCTTCAAGAGATTCAAAACAGGGAAATTGTTAGAAAAAAATCACAAGAAGAGTTGGTAACGAGCGCTGTTGAGCGTATAACTCCTGGAGTAGTCTCAATTGTGGTTACTAAAGATGTGCCTAAACTTGAAGTGGTGTATCGAAACCCCTTTGGGGATGATCCGTTTTTTAAAGATATTGGTTTTCGAATTCCTGTTTATCAACAAAAAGGGGTTGAGACGCAACAAGTAGGTGCGGGTACCGGTGTGATCGCAAGCAAGAATGGTTACATTGTTACTAATCGTCATGTGGTCTCTGATAATGAGGCTCTTTATACCGTCCTTCTCTATGACGGCACGCAGTTACCAGCACAAGTGGTGTACCGAGACATGGAGCACGACGTTGCGGTACTTAAGGTTCCAAAAAATTCCTTACCAACAGTAGTATTTGGGGATTCAAGCACGATTCGTTTAGGACAAACGGTATTAACTATCGGTAATGCATTGGGAGAATATAACAACTCAGTATCAATTGGTATTATTTCTGGACTCAATCGAACTATTGATGCTTCTAATGGAAATAAAACTGAGCGTCTTGAGAATGTAATTCAAACTGACGCCGCAATCAACCCAGGAAACTCGGGTGGACCACTCGTAAATATTGACGGTGAAGTAATTGGTATTAATGTTGCTACAGTAGTAGGATCCAATAATATTGGTTTCTCAATTCCTAGTAATACGATTAAAAAAATAATTAAGAATTATATTCTCGATTAGACAATTTTTTTAATAAAAGAGCTTCGTGGAAGTTTTTTATTAATGTGCGTTATGAGACGGTCTTGTTGAAGCATAATTTCATGCTTAATAACCGAGGGTGCTACCACCGTAACATATAGTTGTTTTTTATTAAAACGAACTTTGTCTTGCTCAAGAGAAATATTAAGAATCTCATGTAAACCGGTAATAATTGCCTCTTTAATAAAAAACTCTGGAGGAGTAATACGAGAAAATTTTTCAAGAAATTTATTTAAAGGGATCATGTAATTATTTATTCATAGGCATCACCAAATAACAGAATGTTCCGTCTCCAATTCCACGAATAACCATTGGTTTTGATGGACCTACTAGGTTCAAAGAGATACTATCTGATGAGATAGATTGGAAACAATCAATAATGTAACGATAATTAAAACTAATCATTAAATCATCTCCTTCAATTGCCGCATCAAACACATCGGAGTGTTCTCCAATATCATTATTTTTTGAAGTAATTTCAAATCTTTTTTTATCAGTATCAACAGAAAAATATATTTGATAAAATTTTCCAGAAAAAGAGGTTGCTTTTTTAAGCGCGTTGATAAAATCATACTTAAGCAACACCACATGAGTAGTAAAATCTTTCGGTATTACTTGTTGATAGTCAGGAAAAGTACCTTCAACAATTCGAGAAGAAATATGGATACCAGGGATAGTAAAAGAAGCTTGATTTTTAGTAATTTGAATATCCATAACTCCATCAAAACCATCGAAGGCTCGAATAATTTCAGGGATATTTTTAACCGGAATAAGAAATGGGTCAAAATCAGAATTTTTTTCTATAGGAATCTTTTTTTCAGCAAGACGAAAGGTGTCGGTCGATACAAACACTATATGTTTATCATGATAATACACAAAAACACTTGCAAGCTCTGGTTTAATTGTTGAAATTGAAGCGCTATACCAAACTGATCGAATACCATTAATAAAATCAGATACGGGAATAAGAATCCTTGTCGCACTGGTAATACGCGGTATATTTGGAAATTCATCATGTGGAACAGTTTTAATCACCGAAGAGCTGTTTTTAGTCTTTACCAGTAAATTCTCCTCGTAAGACTCAAGAGTAACCTTTTCTGACTCACCAGAGAGAATTGATGCTAATGTTGTGTTAGGAATCGCAACAACACCATGAGAAGAAACATTTCCAGGAACTTCAACCTCAACACCTAGATCAAGATTGGTAGCTTTGAGTATTATTTTCTTATTCACTGCTTCAAGTAATACATACCCCAACACCGGTAATGATAAATTTTTTCCTACTGCTCTTTCTGTTTTCGAAAGAGCTTCTCGTAAGTTTGTATTTAAGCATTCTATCTTCATAAGTATTTTTTTAATTAAAAGATTTATTTTTATACTTAGGGGTGGTGATAAGTGGATAAACTAATTTAATTGATTTATGTAAGGATTTTTTAGAAATTGAACTGTTAGTTTATTGTGTATTTCTTTATTATATCGTGGTGGTTATAAAATCCTCGATTGTAAAAAATATTTTATACCTAGTAATTTTTTGTTTTTTCATCATGTTGTTCACAGGTTATCGAATCATTGATCTGATCTGATGGATTTCTTGGGACAAAATACTATCTGTTTTTAAGTCATTTTTCACCTTATCACAAGAATGAATGACGGTGGTGTGGTCTCTCCCCCCTATTTTTTGTCCAATTGTTGGGTATGAAATATGAAAATCCTCACGAAGGATAAACATAATTACCTGACGAGGTTTTACTGCTTCTTTTCTTCGTGTTTTTTTATAAATAATCTCTTCTTCGATATTGTAAAAATCCGCAACTGACTTAACTACCTCCTTTACCGAAGCTATTTTTCGTGGACGAGCATTATCTTTAATAAGATTTTTAACTTCATTTAATGAGAGTTCTTTATTTTTGAGCCGAGATTGGCAGATCATATTGTTAAGAATTCCCTCAAGTTCACGAACATTTCCCTCAAGGGAAACCGCAAGAAAGTCGATAGTTTCATCAGAAATCCAGAAATTTTGAAGCAACATTTTTTTCTTAATAATTGCAATTCGTGATTCATGGTCTGGAGACGGAATATCAACGATCATACCAGCGCTAAAGCGTGATTTAAGCCTCTCTTCGACATTAGGAAGGTAGTTTGGATGTTTATCTGAAGAAAATATAATTTGTTTGTTGTTTTCGTAAAGATTATCAAAAAGGTGAAATAACTCTTCTTGAGTTTTGTCTTTCTTTGAAAGAAACTGGATATCATCCATGATTAATACATCATATTTTCGGTATTTTTCCTTGAATAGGTTGGTTTTGTTTTCTTGTATTGAGTTTACATAATCAATAACAAATTTTTCAGAAGTAACATAGAAGACTTTCAGTTTTGAGTAGTCTTTTTGTATCTGATTTCCTATTGCTTGAATGAGATGTGTTTTTCCGTGACCAGTATTTCCATAAATAAATAAAGGATTATAAGAAAGTCCAGGATTTTTAATAATTGATTGTGACGCGGCATACGCTAATTCATTAAAAGGACCCACCACAAAAGAGTCAAAGGTGTATCGAGGATTAAGATTATCCTCTTTGTTAATATAGAGGTCTTTTAATGGGAGCTCAGCATTTACCACATGATATTCAGGAGCATGGTGTTTTACTTCTTGTTCTTTCCCTTGAACCACAATATATTCAATTGATCGCACATGTTCATTTAAATCACGTAGTATTTTCAGTATAAATTTATGGTGTTTATCAACGAGCCATGTTTTTACGAAATGATTTGGAACACCGACATAAATTACTCCTGATTCACTTTTTACTACCGAGGTCTTCTTAAACCATGTATTAAAACTTGCCTTAGAAACATTTAATTCGATTTGAGTGAGCGCACTATCCCAAAGTTCTTTTAAATCATTCATAGGTTTAGTTTTCTTATTATAACGATTAAAAAAACTTCCAACACTTGCGGTATAGTGATATCTATGTTCATAACCTGTGTATAAATCAGTTTCAAACGAATATATTTACGTTTTTATCAAACTATGCTACAGTCTTTAATTATGTCAGTTACATATCAGCCTAAAAAGAGAAAAAGAAAGAAAACCCACGGATTTTTGGTGCGCAAGCGAACCACTACCGGAAGAAAGGTGCTTTTAAAAAGGCGGCGAAAAGGGCGTTATCAGCTTTCGGTCTAATGAAAAATGGCACCTATAAAGCCTCAAAAACCTCTTAAAAAAGACCTTTCCAAAAAAGTGCGCTTTGAGGGGGTGGCAACACACTCCTTTTTATTTACTGCTTACCACCTGCCGTTATTTACCCCATTTCCTCTTCAAGGAATATGTACGGTTTCTACCAAGGTATTTTCAAGCGCGGTAAAGAGAAATCAGTTAAAACGCCGATGCAAATCGATTATTTATAAGCACAATAAAGAAACTCAACATAAAAGAGCGGTGGTGGTAATCTTTAAAAAAGACTCAAACAAAGCCTCTTTTCAGGCTATTTCCCAAGAATTAGCCAAAATTTTCAAAGGTCACCAATAAATACCTTAGAAAAAGATAATTTTGATTAACACTAATAATAAGCTATTATACAAGATATGATTGGGTCATTGTTTAACACGGTTATCTACGAACCCCTCTACAACGGGCTTATTTTTTTGATCGATATACTTCCTGGCGCAAATGCTGGATTCGCGGTACTTTTGCTTACCGTTTTGGTTAAGTTGCTCATTTTTCCTCTATCTAAAAGCGCGGTTGAGACACAGATGAAGGTAAAAGAAATTGACCCTGAAATTAAAAAAATAAGAGAAGAGCATAAAACAGACCGAGAAGCCCAAGCTCGAGCACTCATGGCGCTCTATCGTGATAAAAAAATAAACCCATTTTCAAGTATTTTTCTCATACTTATTCAAATCCCGATTATTTTAGGGCTTTATTTTGTTTTTTTGCGTGGTGGGCTTCCCGACATCAATACCGATATTTTATACGCCTTTGTGCCTACTCCAGAGATGGTAAATATGCAATTTTTAGGATTTATTGATATTGCGGGAAAAAGCGTTCTGCTCGCCCTTACCGCAGGTATTTCCCAGTTTATTCAAGGGAAATTAATGATTCCTCCCATGCCCCCCAAAAAGACCTCAGGAAAACCATCATTGAAAGATGATTTAGCACGGAGTATGAATGTTCAAATGCGGTATGTGCTCCCAGTAATTGTATTTTTTATCGCATGGCAGATTTCAGCAGCTATCGCGCTCTATTGGACAACAAGCAATGTCTTTACCATTGGACAAGAATTTGCAATACGCCGAAAACGAGGCGCGCTTGCTAAAGGGGTATCATAAAATTACGTATGCATGAAGAAGCTCACAACATCATCTCTCAAATTTTGGATAATATGGGCATCACCTTTCACACGATTGAAGTTAGTGAACGAGAGTGGCCACCAGCAACCTGTTTCTCGGTAAAAACAGATGAATCAGGGATTCTTATTGGAAACCATGGAGAAACCCTTCATGCACTCAATCACCTCTTTTCTCGCATTCTGTCTCATCGAAATCTCAATTATGATAAAAAAACATTGATTGATATCAATGATTATTACGATAAAAAGAATGAATCAGTAAAGACAAAAGCTTCAATTCTTGCTGAACGGGCACGTTTTTTTAAACATGATGTAGAAATGGACCCCGCGGGTTCTTATGAGCGCATGCTCATCCACTCTTTATTTGCAGACACGAAAGATATTTTAACGGAATCAACAGGAGAAGGAAAATATCGACGGGTAGTTATTCGCTATCAAGGAGAAAATAACCCCTCAGTGCTTAACGGTTTGGAGTAGTAAAGCGGTATTGCCACAACATCCCCCCTCTTTTATCCTTAAAGTAAAGCGATTCCTCGTCTTTGCTTAATGCGAGATCAATAATATCAAGGCTTTCCCCGGAAAGGGCCTCAAGATCAGCAATTTTAAGTGTAGTTTTTGTGTTGAGATTGACTTCCCATAAGGTGTCAGTAAAAGAAATTTTCCCTTGGTACCAATCATCAGGATAGTTTCCGGGAAATATGGTTTCTGGAACTCCACAATAGAGCACATCCTCTTTTTCCTTACTCCAGACGCATTTCTCAGGGAGTGTCTTTAAAGATAACGGTAGTACTTCATTGGTACGTTGATTAAGCGCTGCAAGTGTCATGAGATTCCCTTCTCCATTTTTCGCATAAAGAATATAGGTACCCTCAGGGTGTTCGTTAGTGGTGAGCCCGGGAGTAGGAGCAAGTATCCTTTGGGAGACCCCTCTCTCTGGGTTGAGGCTATAGGCAATACCAGCGATATTATATGCAGGTTTTGTGGTGAGAGTAATTCGAGCATCTTTCCATGAAGTGAGCCATTCAGTAATTAGCGATCTAAAAATAGTCTGGGCACTGCTCCCATCCGGATTGGCGCGAATCCCGAAAGACTCTCCCCCATCTTTAAGAAGGTAGAATATTTTTTCTCCACGGGGGGAGACACTCATATCAATAATATTTTCAGGAAGGAAAGATCCTCGGACGACAAAAGGTGTTTCATTCTCTGAATTACTCTCCTGGAGTTTTCCAGAGAAAGTGGCTACTACAAGTTGATTGGTATTTGTGCTCAGAAATTGTGCAAGTACTCGTTCTCCTGCTTCTGCCCAATAAACGTTCTGCACATGCGCGATCGTAGTGTTAGTGAGACGCTCCGACATCTTCCCTTCCTCTTTTTCATAGATATGTCCAAGGGCGCTTTCCATGTATCGAACCTTGTTTGAAGTATCATCATGGACCATAAATCCCGCAATTGGATTATTGCCAATACGTTCAAGCGGAAGTGCTAAATTCTCGTTTGAAGGAGGTGGGGGTGTTGACCCGCCCTCTATTATTGAAGTTGGAGGGTCTTGAGGATTTTCTGTTTGAGAGAAAATATTTTGAATACGGTCAATGATACTTAATGATCCAGGTGTCTCACTCGTCGCTTCAGGTTTTACACGCGTGCCATTAAAAAAGAGGAACATAGCGCCAGCAAGAAGTATGGCGAGTATGGTGATCAGAATTAATATCCATTTATTCATACTGTGATTCTAAGTTAGTGGTAGGGGTGCATTGCGTAACGATAATAGATCTTCTGTTGGTGTTTTGTTTTAATTCATTTGATCGATTTCGACAGGAGTCTTTCGTTTCAAAAGTCTCTAAAAATACTGATTCTTCAGGGGTGAGCTCGCAATATATTTTTATTACCTCAGGTTTCTTGAGTGCTACCACTCTTTCTGCTTGTTCGATACACAACTCTCTTTTTTCGTAGCGACGATTAAGCATGAGTGGGCCCCCATTTTCATCCAATCGGAGCATGCTTCTACATCGAGTGGATATTATTTTTCCTTGAGCTTCTAAATCGAGTCGGCGTATTCCGCATCCTTCGAGCGTGGGAAATTCTTCCTGGAATTCTCCAGATTGTGGAGTGTTTCGGTATCCAAGAATGTAACGAGGAACGACCTCCGAAAGTAAGTAGCTTGCATGCTGATATTCAAGGTAATGAGGTCCAGTGGCAATCTCAGCAATTTCCGAGGCCGTGCCACTCACGTCATTATCAAGCACCAATGAGCTACTACTGATAATATTCTCATTGATTGTGTTAAGTATTAACCATGAAGCAAGGGCAAGAATCAATCCTCCAACCGCGGCAGTGATTTTCTCTTTCCCCTCTGATTTATTAGAGACCGCGTCGTCCGTCATATACTGAATACCGCCAAGCACGATCATTACCACCGCAAGAACCGCCGCGATTCCAATTGCAAAACCAAAGAGCCCTGAGAGGTATGCGGGAAGTGAAGTAACCACCCCCTCACTCACTCCATCGATTGGAAGTGGTGCGAGTAATTCATAATCACCTGCTTCTTGGGCAGTGATGAGTTTGGGGTGTAGAGCAATAATACCTGTTCCGATAATGTTCGAAAGCGAAAGGGCGATTTTTTTAAAAGAAAAAGACATGTTAATTTTTGAAATTGATGAGAACGGTCTTTTGTGCGGTTTGAAATAAGTTTTCTTGATGTGACGCCTGCAAGCTGATATAGGCAGTCCCTTCTTGGTTTTCATTCCGTAAGGTGATCGCATGAGACCCCTCTTCATTTTCAATCATCTTATTATTCATGCGCCATTGATAGGTGATACGAGGGTCTTGATTTGAATATGATGAAAAGAAGAAAGGAAATGCTTCAAAATGAACTTCATTTTGAGAAAGTAAAAAGTCGCCCGTAATTGCTCGGTTGAAAAGGATTCCTAATAGCGGATCTTTTTCATAGAGGAGTATTTCAGGCCTTACAGGTTCAATGGTTGTTGAAGTTTCTGCTTCTCCCCCACTCCTCGATGTTACCTTAACCGAAATCACCACGCTTCTTTTCGCGGTGTCTTTCGCTGGTATCACGATACTCTCTTTCCCATAACCTGAAAGAAGGGGCTTTTCTTCCCCGTTAATCATCCACGCGTAAAAGAGGTTTGCTGGAGAGACTTCCACCCCATTTTCAATAATGGTTGGAAGCGCAATTACTCGAAGCGAAGCGTCGGTAGTAAATTGAGCTTTTCCTCGATAGAGCGGAGGGGTATACGTCTCTGCCTCCCAGAATAACGAAACAATTCCTGGAGCAATGCGATAATCTCTGGTAACAGTCTCTCCTTCTTTGGTCCTTGCATACATACGCACCACGTTAAGAGACCCATTATTTCCTGTGGTGAACGTAAATACTGTTTTTCCGGTCCCACTCAATTTTTCCACCCCATTAACCGACCATGTAATAAACGCACTACCGAGATCCGTATTAAAGCTCTGAATACGAATTGACACCTCCTCGTTTGGAGCGGGAGTTTCGGGTGTAATCGATGACGTGATATTGTGATTTGCGGAAAATACCTGCGCAGACGCTGGAAGCGCGTACCCTGCTACGAGCATGCTTATACAAAAGAGATAAATAAAAAAAGAGTATCGTATCATCCTATTTAAATTTATGAGTTATTGAAACACCCGTCCTATCTTCTAATTTTACCATAGCAATAAGAGCGGCAATACCAATAGTCCAAAGCGGAAGAGTTCCAATAAAGGGAATCATTTCTCCAAGCGATGTGGTAATACTTACTGCTAAGCGACGGGTGTTTAAGAGACTTACTCCAAGCATGACAAACCAAAATCCAAATGAAAGCATTGCAAAAAGAGAAATAAAACGATTCGCGATCAATCCGATACCTCCCGCAAAGGTGAGTATTGCCTGAAATACATCAAAAAAAATCGCAGTCATCATGAGTAATAAGGTCATCGTGGCACTGATTCTCTCTCTTTTTTTCATAGCTATTTTGAATCGAGCGAAGCCTTTGAGTCTTGTTTTACTTCTTGTTTCGCGTCTCGTATTGCAAGAATCTGCGATGGGTCAGAAGTAATAATTTGATCCTCCGTATATGACGCGATAATTTTTATCGCAACATGTTTTAATCCTGCAAAAAAGATACCCTCCCCCACGTCAGACTCAAGCAGAAGGTATTTTTCCTCATCAGTCAGATTAAATGTCTTTTGAACGTTATCGATCGCAGTCGGTGATTGTTTGAGTAATATTTGAATAGATGAGTTAGTGATAATCGGAAGCCCATAAGGAGATCGAAGAAAGTCCCCTACGTCTTGGGTAATGGTTGCAATACCGAGATAGTATTTTCTTCCACGCTTTGCAAGTCCGTACAGGAATGAGGCGGTATCTTCAGCCTTCATCATCCACCATGCCTCATCAATAACCAGAAGTCGTTTTTTAAGATTTTTTCTTACCGCATTCCAAATATGGTTCATGACAATATACATTGCCACTGGTTTTAATTCATCCTCCATATCTCGAACAGAGAAAACCACGAATTTTTTGTTAATATCAACATTTGATGGCCGGTTAATAAAACCAGACCAAGTGCCTTGGGTGTATTTTGAAAGTCGTTGCGCAAGCCCTTCCCCTCCTTTCATACCCCGCAACACTAATTCAAAATCAGACATTAAAGGCGCTTCGATGTTAGAGAAATCAGTATGCGGGGTGATATCTCGAAGCGCATAGGTTTCGGTAATAGCACGGTCAATTACCGCGTCCTCCTCTGGAGTGAGCCCTCCAAGCATGATTCGGAAAAGGCCAACGAGATGAATGATATTTGAACGTAATACATCTTCGGGAGATTCATCTTCACGAGGGGTTGGTAAATCGAAGGGATTGATATGGTGCTCTGAATTAAGAGAAATGTTGAAATATCTGCCCCCAATTGATTCAGCAAGGTACTCATATTCTTTTTCGGGATCAATAACAATCACATCGGTATCAAACATGAGGGTGCGGAGTATTTCGAGTTTTGTAGCGTAAGATTTTCCGGCTCCTGATTTTGCAAAGGTAACAGAATTATAATTTTCTAGAGAAAAGCGATCAAAAAGTACCAAACTCGCGTTGTGTCGATTGATGCCATAGAGAATACCTCGATCAGAAGTAAGGTCGAATGATACAAAAGGAAAAATACTTGAAAGTGGAGACGAATTTAATTTTGAATGCACCTGCAAGAGGTCGGTCGCGGTGGGCAGAATACTCTTAAAGGCTTCTTCTTGTTGGAAAAGCGCGGGTTTAACATACACGAGTTTAGCTTCAAGGATTGATTTAATTTCAGACTCAGCTTTATCAAGCTCTTCTTTTGATTCGCCATGAATAGAGACATAAAGACCCACGTTAAAGATTTTCTCTTGTGCTTGTTGAAGATTGTCTCGAAGTTCTTCAAGATCACGGTATGCGGTCTCAAGCATTGGGTCGCGGACCAAACCGCGCTCCTCCCGCGTATTGATCTGGCTTTGCACTTCCGCGACTTTTTTCTGAAATTGGCGTAATACCCGTGAGGTTTCAATAGGGTGAATGAAAATAGATACATCAAATACTTTGTCGAGATTAATGATTGGTGCAAACCAACTGTCTGAAAGATAGCGTGGATATGAAATAACAAAAAAAGTACGAATAATTTTTTCTCCCAAATTAATTTCGCGAGGGGTAATATTTATTGCTGATGGAGCAATAACATCTTTGAGTTCTAAAGCACCCGCTTCCATGATTTCTTGTGGAAGAATCGGTACTGATTCTTGGTTTCCTTGATCCTTTTTTGGTTTTAAGAAGTCAAATATACCCATAATTATGTATGTACTGACATTGGTTTTTCCGCGTCCCCGGGGTTAAATAGTCGATAAAATAGCTCAACAATTTCTTCGGTCCCGAGTCGCGCAATACGAATACCGGTTCGAGAAAGACCCTGCTCTACCACCGCGATACGTTGCTCGAGTTGCGAGCGATTTTCCTCAAATGCTTCAATACGCGCGGACTGAACCTCCTCTGCCGTTTTCTTTTTAAAGATCCCTTTAATGTTTTGAGATGAAGAAGAGATAATTTCTGGCGAATACGGAATAATGATAAAAAAACTTTTGGTCATAATGTTGGTGTCCCGGGTAAACGCTTTGATGAATTCAATGTATTCTCGTGTTTGTGTTTTGATTAACTCTTCCATTTCTTGGGTAAACCGTGTTTCAAGGAGTGCAAGATAGGGGCGGATATCAAGCTCTCTTGATTCAATAAAGATTTGAACTGGAAAATCAAGGGAATTTAAAAAATTTTGAAACTGCGAAAGAATCGCAATCTGTTCATCGTTTGATTTTAACGCGAAGTTAAGTGAGGATGCCATAACAATTCCTCTGAGAGACCCGTCTCTCATCACCGCAATACCGTTGCGTATTTCTTTTATGGGAATAAATTCTTGTGTTGCTTTTGCCATGCTTGTTATTTTTTGTGTATATCAAGGGTCCAGGATAAATCTTTTAGTTTACTGTTTGAAAGTCGCGGAATAAGCGCGTCTGATGCGCGCGCACCCGCTTCCCCTGTTGTTGTTTGAGGAGACTTGTTTTCTCGTTTCCAAATATAGAGCTTATTTCTGGTGAAAAATCTAAATGCGGATTCAACCGCATTGATAAAAGGACGGTTATTAATTTTGTAGAATGCAAGCGCTAAAGAGAATATGATTACGGGCGCAATTAGTACGAAAGCGATCCCCGTTGAGGGAACAAATCGAAAAATGACCACTGAAAGTCCCGCTCCTCCAATGAGGTAGAGAAATTGCCAGAGCGTTAATGGTCCGAAGATTCGATCTTCTACTTCGATGAATTGAGGAACTTGAAATTTCATAAATATAAGAATAAAAAAGATTTTTCCGAAAGGCACCACCACCAACTAAAAGAAATATATTTCTCTGAAGAAATTTATTCTATTATAACGTTAAGGTAGGCTCATCACCAATCCACACATTTTTGATTCGCACGTGGTGTGTATGTCGCGGAGCCTCGAAGTAATCGGAGGTGATCGGACCAGGTCCATTATCTCATGATACTTGCCAGGGATTTTTTGTGTGGTGATGTTTATAACTCGGTTGACTTTAATAGAGGGTTTAGTATAGTGGAAGATACTACTGTAACGGCTGTTTTCGCGGCTCTATTGAGCTTTTAATCTAGTATTTCGGTACGTCACCTAACTTTTTGGCTTATTTTACCCCTTCGTCACACATTTGACGGTAAACGACATAAAAGATCCCGTCGAAACTATCTATCAGATATTC
Source organism: uncultured bacterium (assembly GCA_937952265.1). Taxonomy (GTDB): domain Bacteria; phylum Patescibacteriota; class Minisyncoccia; order Phycocordibacterales; genus CALFYW01. The sequence goes on along the minus strand of CALFYW010000016.1, from coordinate 214,884 downwards.
GTGCAGGTGTACTCATACCTCTATTTTTAGGCTTATTTTTGCTTCCTTATGCGGCACATGCAGGGATTTTTTCCATCTTCTCTTCTTTAGTTGCGGGCAAAAGTGAGGTGGTATCCCAAGATACCGAACGTCAACGAGGGCTTAATTCGCAAAACATGGCGCTCTTACACGCCGCAATTACACCTAACCCTTCGCTTGGAGGTGGAGATATTACGGTAGTTGGGGGCGCTGCGCTGCTTTCAGAGAATGGGCCGGTGGGGACCATCGTGGATGTAGAAGAGAAGAAAGCTTCTGATCAGATTAGTATTTATGTGGTACGCGAGGGGGACTCTCTTTCTCAAATTGCCCGAATGTTTAATGTAAATGTAAACACCATTATCTGGGCTAATGATATTAAAAACAGAGTTATTAATCCTGGTCAAACACTCGTTATTCTTCCTATTTCAGGAGTTCAACACACTGTCGTAGAGGGAGATACGTTAGAGCGTATTGCTAAGAAATATGAAGCAGATCTGAGTGAAATTATCCGATATAACAGTTTACACGGCGTCTCTTTAAAAGTTGGCGAGATTGTAGTAGTTCCTGATGGTGAAATACCCGCGCCTAAGATAGCTACCCCCGCTTCTCAAAAGAATACTGCTCCGCGCAACATCGCGAGCGGGCCAGAGTATCAAGGCTACTATTTACGCCCTATTAGCGGAGGTGTGAGAACACAAGGATTGCACGGGTACAACGGAGTTGATCTTGCAACCTATACTGGTGCGCCAGTATATGCCGCGGCGGCGGGTACAGTTTTGATTAGTAAAGATTATGGATGGAATGGCGGATATGGAAATTATGTAGTAATTAGACATGAAAATGGCACCCAGACTTTGTATGCCCATAATTCAAACAACATTGTAGTTTCAGGACAATATGTGGTCCAAGGGCAAGTTATTGGATACGTTGGTTCAACCGGTAAATCAACCGGCCCCCACCTTCACTTTGAAGTTCGAGGTGCAAAAAATCCTTTTTAAAAACGTTTGTTTCAGGCGTATTGGTTCTATATCAAACATATAATTAATACGCCTGGCACGAACCGCGCTGGGCTAGATAATACCCCAAAACCCCTCTTTTGAGGGGTTTTGCTTACTTATAGAATCATCATTTTTTCTCGTCTCTTTACTGATACTAGCTTATCGGGAAATAGATTTTGGGCGATATTGGAGGGCTTCGAGAATGTGGTTTTCGGTAATTGTAGAGCTTTGGGAGAGATCAGCGATGGTTCGGGCAAGTTTAATGACTCGATGATATGACCGTGCTGAAAGCCCTAATGTTTGGGCAGATTGTGTGAGTGTATGTTTCGCGTCATTCCCCAGATGCGCATGATGCTCGAGATCACGCGTATTCATCTCACTGTTAAGCCGAATATTCTGAGGGTGCTCCTTAAAGCGCTCATACTGTATTTTGCGTGCGCTCCCAACTCTTTCTTTAATGCATAGACTCCCCTCTGACAAGCGACCGGTTTCTTTTAAGAGATGGTGAGGGACTTCAGGAACTTCAATCCACAGATCAATACGATCGATAATAGGACCAGATATTTTCTTTTGGTAACGGAGGAGCATGTGGGGTGCGCAAGTACATTCTCGGTTTGAAGAGCCGTGGTAGCCGCAAGGGCAAGGATTCATTGATGCAATAAGCATAAATTGCGCTGGAAATGTAGCTGAACCTCGCGCGCGAGAAATAGAGACGGTTCGATCTTCAAGCGGTTGCCGAAGCGCTTCGATCACACGGCGGTCAAACTCAGGAAATTCATCAAGAAAAAGAACCCCACGATGCGCTAGTGTTACTTCTCCTGGACGAAGCGCATTTCCCCCTCCAACGATAGAAACATAAGATGCCGTATGGTGCGGGGTTCTAAATGGTGGTGTGGTGATAAGTGATTTCTCTGAAAGAAGCCCTGCGATTGAGTGGATGCTCGTTACCTCAATAATGTCTTCGTATAAAAACGGTGGCAGAATGCCTGGAAATGCTCGTGCGAGCATTGTTTTTCCAGTTCCTGGTGGCCCAAAAAGCGCAATATTGTGTCCGCCGGCAGCGGCGATTTCAAGTCCTCGTTTTGCCGATTGTTGGCCTCGAATGTCACTAAAATCAATAAGCGGGGCGTAGTGCGAGCATTCGTGCTTGTGGTGCGGAGCTCGCGTAAGAGAGAAATTTTCTTTTGTATCGATATGGCGAATGACTTCTTTTAAGGTGTTGGCTCCATATATATGCATACCATGAATGAGAGATGCCTCGGCAGTGTTGTTCGCTGGAACGAAGACTTCAGTGAAACCCTGCTTTTTAGCTTCGTGTACGATGGGAAGTATGCCATGCGTAGGGCGCAAGGTTCCATCAAGCGCAAGTTCTCCCAAAAATAATTTTTTTGATGGTTCAAATACGATATCCCCGGATGCGTGAAGGTATACGAGTGCCATACCGAGATCAAAAATAGCCCCCTCTTTTTTCAATTCCGCGGGGGCAAGTGAGATAACGACCTTTTGATTTTTATGTTTTGGTGAAGTAAAGCCGGAATTCTTTATTGCAGCAGAAATCCTATCCCGTGATTCCTCTACTGCTTTGTCAGGGAGACCCACAACAGAGAAAGAGTGGAGTCCACGAGAGATATCTACCTCTATGGTTACGATATGTGCTGAAAGGAGATGTGTTTGTCCGCTATAAACCTTCGCGAAGCTCATGGGCTACCATCTTAATTGAGTGTCGCATCTCGGTTAGCAATGTTTGTCCGTGCGGAGGGGTTGGCATCGAGCCGTTTTTCTTCTATCGGCTCTCCTGATACCTCGCAGATACCATAGGTTCCTTTCTCAATTTTTGAGAGTGCCCGCTTCACATTATGTAAACGAGTTTCGAGCTCTTTTAAGATTGCGGAGTTTTCCTCAAATGCCTCAATAACATCTCCGCGATCGTTTTTATCCGCAGTATCAATATTGCTCTCCCCCGGAGTAGCCTCCCAGTCTTCTGGATTGGTCGGGTTAATACGGCCAACGGTTTTAAGTTCCTGAATCAGCTTTTCTTGTTCTCCCTCAAGGATTTTTTTATATTTCTCAATATCAAGTGCCATCATAGATAATGATAACAAAGAGTAGGAATAAGGGAAAGTAGGGGTTATTGTCTGGTTAAGATTTCAAGAAATACCAATTCACTTTGGGCAATAATCAGAGTTTGTTTATCGATAAAAGAATAAAGCAGTATCATTTCCTCGTTATCCCCATAAAGAACGCGAACATCACGATTTTTGATGAACATATCAGTAAATGAATTTTGGGTGGTAGTTAGGTTTCCAAACAAACCCGAAATGCTTTTTGGTAGAGATGCTTCCCACTGGAGCATGCCACCCAATGCATGGGGATACGAGTTGGTCTTGAGTACCAGGAATGCTTCCTTATCTCCCTCGTGCCCGTAGACCCCAAAAGTGAATTCTGGTTTCAAGGAGCGAGCAAGGATACCTGGTATTTCTGGCGCGAGGGTGCTGATAAAAGTGCTACTTGGCATGAAAAATTCAACTCCTTCAGGGGTGGTACGTGTGCTATAGAGGTGAACAATCGCGTCATTTCCAATAGAGAGGTTCTCAATAATTTCCTGTACGGAAGATGGTTTGAGGTTTTCGTTTTGAATTTTCCTGCTTGTTTCGGTGATGAGGATGTTCCCCGTATCAAATGTTACGGTTTGTGGCATTCGGTTCGCAATACGATAACCCCCGTACGCAATACCTCCTCCCACGACCATAAGCGCGATGCTTATGATAAGTGTTGGTAAGATCGCGTGTCGTTTTCTTTGTTCTCGGTTTCCAATAACCTCAAATGGGTAGGTATCAGCTGAAATTTTCTTCTTTTTTTGTGGTGGGATTGGGATTTTGTTTTGTGCGTATGCTTCACGTCGTGCCTGAATACTTTGTTCCGTGAGCGCGATTTTAATTCGGCTCGCCTTTTCATTTTTAACATGTGTCGCGAGATCAGCGTCATAGGTGCGAAGCGGGTGCATAATACGGGAAAAGAATTTTGAGGATCCTTTTGCGGAAGGAGGTTTTTTAGGGACTTCTGGTTGTGGAGGGGGTGTTTGTGGAATCGGTCGCCGAGGAAGTATTCGCTTTTTGGGATCGAGAGGCGCTTTTTCAGTGATTGGCTGGTGATATTTTTTTTGAATGAGCGCGCTTAACTCCTCCCTCTTTAGAGATTCTCCGATATTTGAGTTTGTCTGTTTCTGAGCATCTACATCTTGTTTTCGTTGCGCGTGATCAACATCACGAGTATAGGTGTGGAATGGCGCCTTAGTAGAAGATGTTTTTTGCTCTCGAGAGTCTTTCTTTACGACTGGGGGTAATGGCACGGCTCCAGGCTCCGCAGTACGCTCTTTTGATACCGTAATAGGTTTTTTCGGGGGGTGTGGAGAGGTGCCCCCTGCTTTGATTACATCTTTTTCATAGGTATGTAGATGTGGAAGCGGAGAACTTTTCCCTGTCTTTTGTGGTGGTTGTGGCACTTCATGAGTGTCAGGAGGCCTCGGAGGAGCATTTTTCGGTGGTTCTGGTTTTTGAGGCCTCGGAGGTTCTTGGATTGGGTGTGTACGTATGAAGGTATCAGGAGAGAAGTCTCCAGTTGGTAGATTCTGCGGAGCCTGCTTTATCTCAGAGGAGCTTTTAAGCGTGGGGTTTGGTGGCGTTGGCAGAGGTTTAGGTGCTTCTTTCACTATTTCTGGTTTGGGGGTGGACTGGCCTCGAGGTTCGGTTGACTGTTGCGCTTTGAGGTCTCGATCAAAGGTGCGTACCCGTGGAAGGGTGTGCGCGTATTCGCGTGATCCGCCCCGCGGTCGCATACCGTGTCGCAATGCGGGAGAATGTTGTTGCGATGCAGAGTTCGCCTCACTCTGCGGGTTAGTAGTATCCATTATTATCAAGCATACTGTTTCTTTGATTTTGAATCAATTACAGTGGTGTGTTTTATTTATGACACGGCTCAAAAATCAAAAGTCCCTTTGCGGGGACTTTTGATTTATTTCTTAGGAGGAGCTATTCCTTTTTTAGTTGCAAATTCTGGATCTAAATCTTTAATAGAAAGCCGGATACGGCCACGTTCATCAATTTCTTTAATTACCGCGGAAACAGTTTCCCCTTCAGAAAGAACCTCTTTTACCGCGTTAATTCGAAATGGAGCAATTTCTGAAATATGAATCAACCCTTCAGTATCAGCTCCAAATTTTGCAAATGCTCCAAAATCGGTAATACGGGTAATGGTCCCTACTATCTTCTCTCCCGGACGGTATTCGTGGGTCATTTCTTCAATAATCTGCTTTGCACGTAACGGACCTTCTCCTTTGCCGGTGATAAAGACGGTACCGTCATCCTCAATATCAATTTCAGTTTCTGTTTTTTCCCTAATCTCGTTGATGTTTTTTCCTCCTGGTCCAATGACCATACCAATCTGTGATACTTTTATTTTGGTAGCGAGAATTTTGGGCGCGTAAGGTGAAATATCAGTACGTGGAGTTTTTATTTCCTGATCCATTCTTTCAAGAATAGTCTCCCGAGCTTCTTTTGCACGTAGGAGCGCTTCTTTAAGAATGGGAATAGGAATACCGTTTACTTTGACATCCATTTGAATCGCCGTAATTCCCTTTCGTGTTCCTGCAACTTTAAAATCCATGTCCCCGTGATGATCTTCAGGACCTTGGATGTCAGTTAATAGTTGATATCGGTCATTTTGTTCAAACATCAATCCAGAAGCAATACCTGCCACCGCATTTGTAATGGGCACTCCCGCATCCATAAGCGCAAGGCTACTTCCACACACTGATCCCATCGAGGTTGATCCGTTAGAAGCGAAGGCTTCTGAAACAAGTCGAATGGTGTATGGAAAGTTTTCTTTTGAAGGAATAACGGGAAGAAGCGCTTTTTCAGCCAGTGCGCCATGACCCACCATGCGCCGATTGGTACCCCCAATGCGCCCCGTCTCCCCGGTTGAGAAGGGTGGGAAATTGTAATGGTGTATGAACCGCTTTTTGGTCTGCATTTCCATACCATCAATAATGAGTGAGTCCCCGGGCCCTCCAAGGGTTAAAACGGAGAGGATGTGGGTCCCGCCTCGATAGAAAATTCCAGAACCATGAAGTAGCGGAGAGATGTTTCCTGCTTGTGCAAAGAGCGGACGCACTTCATTTACACTTCTTCCGTCAGGGCGGCGCCCATTTTCAATTGCCTCTTTATGTAAGAGATCATTGATCTTCTCTTCGATATATTCCAAAGCGTGCGACTTTTTTATCTCAGGATGAGTCTCGCTTAATAGGGAAATCCACTCATTTTCGAGTGCTGAAATATATTTTTTTCCAGGTCCACTAAATAAAGCCTCATGAAGACGTGTTTCTCCGATATGCTCTTCAAAAAGAGATGCAAGTGCTTCTTTTGGCGCCTCTTCATAGACGAGTTCTCGTTTCTTTTTTCCTCTCTCGGCAATAATTTTCTGCTGAAACACTCCTATTTTTTCCAGTTCTTCATGTGCTCGATCAAGGCTGTCTCCGACAAGGGATTCATCCGCCTCATATCCGCCACACTCAATCATATTGATAGTTCCGCCTTTTCCGCACGCAATAAGATCAACCAGCGGTTTTACTTCTTCTTGTTCTGAACGTTCGGTAAGCGACGGGTTAATACTGAAATCACTTTTTTCGTCTTTTTTAATAACACGAACCGCGCTCACGGGGCCATTCCAAGGAATATCTGACGTAGAGAGAGCAAGGGAGGCTCCAATCACCGAGAGTGTATCAGGATCATAGGTTCCAAGAGAAAGTACGGTAATAACAACTTGAATATCATTTCGAATGTGTTGATCAAAAAGTGGCCGTATCGTTCGATCCACGATTCGTCCGGTAAGAATTGCTTCGTCCGAAGGTCTTCCCTCTCGGCGCATAAACCGGCTTCCGAGGATTTGTCCTGCGGCATAGAATCTTTCTTCGTAATCCACGGTAAGCGGAAAAAAATGGTTGTCCCTTGGTTCCTGAGACATGACCGCGGTAGCAAGTATTACGGTATTGCCATATTTGACCATAACCGAACCATTTGCTTGTTCTGCTAAATCGCTAAATTCACACACTAACTCATCATTTCCTAACGTGAGTCTATATTCTTTTTTTTCCATGTTTTTTGATCTTCAGATGTTAGACATGCTCGTAAGCAAATCTACATATCTGAAGACCATGTTATTGCGAGTAATATGGGTACACTTTAGCAGATTAAAGGTTATGATGCACCCGAAACATAACTGCCGCAGAAGGCGGCAGTTTCGAATGACTATTTTTTCTTTCGGTGTCCACCGGTTCGATAACCGATGAGATATTTTCTCGGATTTTCGTCTAGGTCCATGAATTCATCCGTATGTTCTTTGAGCCTCTGAGAGGTTGATCGGCCAAATCCCGCTACTTCTACCTGGCAACCTTCGTGCATTTGTAAATATTCAATGAGGGGTACAAAATCTCCATCCCCAGAGACAATAATAACCGCATCGAGTTTTGGTGCGAGCGCGATCGCGTCAATTGCGAGACCAACGTCCCAATCTGCTTTTTTTGCGCCACCAGCAAAAACCTGGAGATTTTTTGTTTTTGTTTCAATCCCTATTTTCTCAAGCGCATCAAAAAAATTACGCTCTTCCCCGCTCTCGGTGGTAATGACATAGGCGATGGTGCGGATTTCTAAACGTCCCGCAAGCGCATCTTTAACAATGGCTCCAAAATTTACTTTTGATCCGTAGAGATTCTTCGCGCTGTGGTAGAGGTTTTGTGTATCAATAAAAATACCGACTCGCTGATCTTTGTGTTTAATTACCGGCATATCGATCGTATGTGTGTGAACAGTGCTTATGAAAAAGCAAACTGCCTTTATGAATAAATAAACGGGAGTCTTTTTATGGTAAAAAGATCCGTATGAAAGAAAAATCGGCGCATGATGCGCTAATTTTTCTTTTTTAAATCAAATTTTTTAGTAATTCGGTCGTAACGTTTTGGATCTTTCTTTTTAAGGTAATCCAAATGGGTTCGACGATCGGCTACCATCTGCAAGAGTCCACGACGGGAATGCACGTCTTTTCGATGTTTTTTAAGATGTGCTGCAAGTTCATCAATACTCTTACTTAAGAGCGCGATTTGAACATCTGGTGAACCAGTATCTTTTTCGTGTATCTGCGCTTCGGTGATGGTGCGCTGTTTCTTCTTTTTTGCAAGCATGAACGTATGATAGCATAAAACTTCTATTTATGCAAGGGGTTATCTCTGGTCTCGTTTTTGGTAATTTTGCTATAATATATTGTGCGACATTAAGTATGGCAACCCTCAACGACCTAAAGCGCGCTTTCTTGGAATATCTTGAGATTGAGCGCGGAAGAAGCCTCCAGACTATCATGAATTATGATCGGTATTTGAGCCGATTTCTTGGACATGCCCGGGTAGAAAAACCTGAAGCCATCACTGAGGATGTGGTACGAGAATTCAGAGTATGGCTCAACCGACAGCAAATTCCGGGAAGCACGCATCCCTCTGATACCTTAAAGAAGAAAACCCAAAATTACTACTTAATCGCACTACGTGCGTTTCTCAAGTATTTAATGCGGCGCGGGATTCCTTCGCTTTCTCCGGACCGCATTGAGCTTGCAAAGGTCTCGGAGCGATCGCTTGACCTCATCACTGTAGATGAGCTCGAACGATTACTTGCCGCGCCAGAGAGTAGCGATCTCAAGGGTTTACGAGATCGGGCGATACTCGAACTCTTTTTTTCAACAGGGCTTCGAGTTTCTGAATTATGTGCCCTGCCCCGTGATCTTGATTTAACCCAAGATGAGTTTTCTGTGCGGGGTAAAGGAGAAAAAGTTCGTATTGTTTTTCTATCTCCGCGAACCAAAGAGGCGCTTCAAGCCTATCTTGTGGCTCGAAAAGACATGGATGACGCACTTTTTGTGCAGGTGGGCACGATACGAAAGGTTGGAAATAATGAATCACTCCGACTCTCACCCCGTTCAGTTGAGCGAATGGTGAAATATTATGCAATTAAAGCAGGTATTTCAAAAAAAGTAACTCCGCATGTGATTCGACACAGTTTTGCGACCGATTTGCTTGCGAATGGAGCTGATTTACGGAGTGTGCAAGCCCTTTTAGGGCATGCACATATTGGTACTACCCAGGTCTACACCCATGTGACTGATCGTCATTTGCGCGAAATTCACGAGCGTTTTCACGGTAAACGTCGCAAGACTGACGCTAACGAATAGCGACGAGACGTGGTATGATTGAGCGCATGAAACGGCTTTATCGAAGCAGGAAGGATCGAACCATTTTTGGGATTTTTGGCGGTTTGGGTGAGTATGTAAACGTTGATCCCGTAATTTTCCGTATCATTTGGGTTTTGGTGGTTGTCTTTAGTGGTATTATTCCAGGAGTATTGGTGTATGTTTTGGCGTATTTTATTATTCCCCTTGAACCTGAAGAGGTGCGTGTTGTAGAAATAGAGAAAGATGAAGAAACAAAAAACACCTGAAAAGGTGTTTTTTTGTTGTTATTCAATAAGGGTAAGGGTATAATCCTGGGCTTGTGCTCGTGGCTCGTAGTTAAATACACGAGGATCAAGAGGCCGGTTTCGAATATACCCGTCTTTTTCAAATACTTCGATAAGCGCTTCCCCACCTGAAACATCTGGATATACTCCATGATCGAGGTGATAAAGCTCAAGTACCGTGGCGATTTGATGGATATTTGCGTGATTAACCGTGCTTTTGGTTTGGGCGATGAGATCATCAGTAGAAAGTACTACCCCATTAAAGATAATGGTGGTTCCCATTAAAAGCAGGCTTAAACTGGCGATAATTTGGTTCATAATGGTTTCGGATTAACCGTATATACACCATACCAAATTATATAGATATTGTCAATATTGCATATTAAGGTGCACTATGGTACTAAGTATATGGTATCGAGGTTCTATGTAATTGAGCTGGCCCCCATCATATTGGATACGCCCTTCGCTGTTCGGCGGGAAGTTAAGGAAATACCACACCCGGAAATACCAGACTCCCTCCCAAACAAGACCATGTACTGGTATTTATTGTTTCCTTGGCTTTGGGGGCCAGCTCCCCTCTCTAAATTTGTTCTTTCGTTTCTTTAACCAAAGGTCTCGCGCCTTTGGTTTTTTATTTCCCCTCAGGGTAAAGATAACGTATGATACACCTATGCGTATCGTGTCTTGGAATGTAAATGGCATTCGGGCGTGCCATAAAAAGGGCTGTTTTAATTGGTTTTTTGAAGAGCGTCCTGATATTTTGTGTCTCCAGGAAATTAAAGCAGAGGAGTCCCAAATCCCAGAAGAAATACGGAATCCTCGTGGCTATTTTTCATATTTTTCTTCTTCAAAAAAAAGAAAAGGATATAGCGGAGTTGCAGTATATACCACCTATGAACCAGTGGATGTGCGCTACGAGATTGATGGCGGAAGCGAGCTCGATCAAGAAGGACGCTCAATTCTCCTCTATTTTAAGGATTGGGTCCTCATAAATGTCTACTTTCCGAATGGAGGTGGGGGTGCTTCACGGCTTGCATTTAAATTGCGTTATTACGAGACGTTTCTCAAACGGTGCCTGTCGCTTCAGAAACAAGGGTATCAGCTTGTTTTTTGTGGTGACGTGAATACCGCGCATCACCCAATCGATCTTGCGCGCCCGAAAGAGAATGAGAAGAATACAGGTTTTTTGCCTGAAGAACGGGCATGGCTTGATCAAGTTCAAAACAAAGGATTTATTGATACCTTTCGGTATTTTTATCCAGAGAAACAGCACGCCTATACCTACTGGGATATGAAAACATTTGCACGAGAACGAAATGTGGGTTGGAGAATCGACTATATCTTTGTTGATAAATCACTGAAAGATGATCTTGTGTCAGCACATATTCATGAAAGCATTACTGGGTCTGACCACTGTCCGATAAGTCTTGAACTCAAAAAATGAAGTTATCCACAGTATGTCCTTTACAGTCAGTATAAAGGACATATAATAGATAACGGACAACGAATGTTCTTTGTACAATTAAAAAGAGCTCACCACTCTTTTATAAAGGACTTAATAGCGTAAAAAGACGCCCAATACATAAAACCTCAAACATTTTAGCTCCTTCGTAGAGCAACAGTATTGCGTCTATCGCATTACATTATAAATTCGGTATTTATGTGATGGCAACAATTTATATATTGAGTCCTTTCTTCTCCTAAACCACCCTCTGACCACTCGCACCCCACTATTTCTCACTCAATCAAGGGTGGTTTTTTAATGGATAAAAGCCCTTTTTAGGGCTTTTATTTCACATGAAACCGGTTTCTGATTTGTGTGAGCGTCTTTTCTTCTTCTTCGTTACGACGCATTTTCCCCTGTTCCCCGATTGATCTGAGCTCTTCTTGGGGGATGCGTAAGAGTTCTTGGGCTCGTTTTTCTAAGTATTCTTTGGTATTACGTGAGGGATCATCTAATACTTCTTCTAATAATGCATGTAACACCAACCCAATCCGTGGTCCAGGAGTTTCATGTGAAATTTCCATAATTTTTTCCCCATCAATATGGAGCATGCTTACGGTAAGTGGATCACGCATTGCTTCTTCGATCATTGACTGATATTTGCGTAAACGATAGGGTTCTTCTTTTGGTCTTCCGGTACCAATACGGTCGCATATTCTAAGGTTCATTAGGTTTTCTACCCGCTCTTTTTCAACATTTCGAATCAGACGTCGGACTCCTGCCAAAGTCACTTTTTCTGGATCAGAGAAGAACATATGCCACCGGACTAATTTGGAGACTTCCTCAATGGTTTCTTTCGGAAAACGCATTCGAGTAAGGATATTTCGTGTTACACGTGAACCAACTACCTCATGGCCATAAAAAGTCCATTCCCCATTTTGCCCCTTTCTTCGCGTTTCAGGCTTTGCAATATCGTGAAAAAGGGCTGCAAGACGCACTGAAAGAGGAAAATTCTTTTTTGCGGCATGAGCAAGTGTGCGCAAGCTATGCTCGAGTACATCAAATGCATGGGCTTGATTTTGTGTTATTCCCGCACCAGCAAGGATTTCAGGGAGCACTTGTTCCAGAATGGTGAGTTTTTTGGCCAATAATAGACCTTCCATAGGTCTATCTGAAAGAATAATACGAATAAACTCGTCCCGAATGCGCTCCATTGAGATTTTAGATAGAAGATGGGACATATCCTGGATTGCTTTCTCGGTATTTTCTTCAATGGTGAAATCAAGTTCTGCTGAAAGGCGAACTGCTCGCATAATACGGAGTGCATCTTCGGAAAAACGTTCTGAAGGGGTCCCGACCGTTCGCAAGAGTCTTTTTTCAATATCCGTTTTTCCTGAATACGGGTCAGTGAAGCTTTCTTTTTCAGCATCATAGGCGATCGCGTTTACCGTGAAATCCCGACGCTTAAGGTCATCCTCAAGGTTTTTGCTAAAGGACACCTGGTCTGGTTTTCGGTAATCGGAATACGTAGCTTCTTGTCGGTAGGTGGTAACCTCAATAGATTTTAAGCGTTCATCCTCTGTTTCATCTGAAACAACACCCACGGTGCCAAAATTATTCTCATAAAAAGTGTGTGGAAATAGCGTGATGATTTCATCAGGGGTGGCATTTGTGGTGACATCCCAATCAGCAGGTGTTCTGTTAAGAATTAAATCTCGAACACATCCGCCAATTAAAAAAGCCTCAAAATTGGCCTTTTTGAGCGTTTTGGTTACATATGAAACTTCTTTTGGAATCAAAAAGGTCATAAAGTAATTACTGGTATTGTAGTATATCTTTGGCGAATTGACGAATATATCGTATGATAAGGGGGTATTTGCGCTCGTAGCTCAACGGATAGAGCACCTGTCTTCGGAACAGGGGGTTGTGGGTTCGATTCCTGCCGAGCGCGCCATATTTCTGGCTTGCAAGAAGATATTAAGTAGGAGAAGATAGAATCAGTGCAGGGAAAGAAATAAAGAAGCGGGTATGGTTTAGTGGTAAAATGTGTCCTTGCCAAGGATAAGTCGGGAGTTCGATTCTCCCTACCCGCACCACGAAGTAAGTATCTCCAGAGTATGTTCTTTTTAGAATAGAGTTCTATTGAACATTTTATCGGTCAGTGAGGGGTGCACTCATGGCTGTTTTTAAATTTTATCCCCAAAATTGGGGATAAAATTGGGGATATGTGTATTAAAAAGACAAACGACTTTTTCCTTTAAACCGGTTTCGTTGTTCATAATACCTCGTATTTAAGCCTTAATTTGTGGTTTTACGCCAAAAGTCTCATATGAAATACAAAATAGTTTCACGTGAAACTATTAGTTACCATTAATATGCATAATCATGCGCCATATAGTAGGAAAGAGGTTGGAAATAAAGGGGAAGAGCTTGCGTGTCGATTTTTACGCCGAAAAGGTTTCAGTATTATTGAGAGAAATTTCTGGCAGAAATGTGGTGAAATAGATATTGTGGCGCGTGACGCTCGAGGTGTGTTCCGATTTGTTGAGGTAAAAACGGTGGTGAGCGAGGTTACCCTTCAAAATAGGGAAGATGTTTCTCCGGAGGGTTCATATCGACCAGAAGATAATGTGCACCCTTCAAAATTACGTCGTCTCGAGCGTACCATCGCGCGATATTTAGAGATTCGACATATTGAAAGCGATTGGCAGTGTGATGTGGTGGCGATTCGTTTGGATTTGAAAAGAAAGCTTGCGCGAGCGAGTTTTATTGAGAATGTCTTTTAGCTTTATTTTAAGGTTTCCTCGTTTTTACCTCTTTATTTCTTCCTCAGAGTAGGGTACTCTTGGGAGGTATCGGGGTGTGGTGTAACGGCTAACATGCCTGTTTTGGGTACAGGTGACTCCGGGTTCGAATCCCGGCACCCCGACTAAGTCCTCGAAGGAGGGTGAAGCAGATGCATTTATGCATCTGCGTCGGGGTTTGAACAAGCGTTTTTGTGGTATAGTAGCACTATAGCAACACTAACTCTCAATAATTTCTTATGAATCAATCAATAAGCGAGATTATTTCAAAATATAAAGAATACGGAGATGCGCTTTCGTGGTGGGGGAATAGTGTGACAGAATATGTGGTTGCTTTTATCGCGCTTATTGTTTTTTTGTTCGGGCTTAAAATTTTTCAGCATGTTGTGCTGTTACGTCTCCAGAAATTTGCTGATAAAAGCAAAACAGACCTTGATGATACCTTGATTGATATCGTACGATCGTTGCGCCCGCCGTTCTATCATTTTCTGGCGCTCTATTTTGCATTACGCTTTCTTACCTTAAGTGAGGTGGTTGCAAAGGCGCTCAATATCATTCTTCTCGTTTGGGTTATTTACTATGGTGTGATCGCGCTTCAGATGCTCATTGACTTTGCGGTGCGTACGCGCCTTGCGGGAGGTGATCCAGGATATCGAACCGCGCTTATTAATCTTGGGAAGATCGGTAAAGCAATCCTTTGGGTTATGGGTGTGCTTATGGTTCTCTCAAATCTTGGTGTTGAGGTAACTTCGCTCATCGCAGGTCTCGGTATTGGCGGTGTTGCTATTGCGTTTGCGCTTCAGAATATTTTGGGAGACCTCTTTAGTTCATTTGCGATACACTTTGATCGACCGTTTGTGATCGGTGATTTTATTGTGGTGGGTGAGCATATGGGGGTAGTTGAAAAGATCGGCATTAAAAGCACGCGCCTTCGAGCGCTTCAAGGAGAGGAGATTGTGATTTCAAATAAAGAGCTGACCTCGGTGCGTGTGCAAAATTTTAAACTTCTGAAGGAACGAAGAGTGGTTACTAAGTTTGGTGTGGTGTATCAGACCTCATCAAAGAAAATGCAAAAAGTGTTGGATACCGTAAAAAATATCTTTGAGCGTATTGAGGGCGCCCGCCTTGATCGTGTTCATTTTCGATCATTTGATGATTCCGCGCTTTCGTTTGAGGTGGTCTATTTTGTAGAGTCTGGTGATTACAATCATTACATGGATATTCAGCAAGATTTTAATTTTGCACTTAAAGATGCGTTTGAGAAAGAATCAATTGACATGGCGTATCCCACTCAAACAATCTATCTTGAGAAATAACTCGTGTTCCGCTTTCTGATTCAGTTGTCTCATGTGGTATAGTCTTTCCGTACACTCATGCACGAAGACATACTCTCGGAATTAAATACTAAACAGCGTGAAGCGGCCCTTCACACGGAAGGTCCGCTTCTGGTCGTTGCGGGCGCCGGTGCGGGGAAGACCCGGACGATTGCGTATCGAATCTTGCATTTAGTTCGGCAAGGTATTCCTCCAGATACGATTCTTGCAATCACGTTTACCAACAAAGCAGCGCAAGAGATGCGCGAACGAATTCAAGACTTACTCGCGCATGACCCGCGCATCAATTTGCCGGTCCACACTCCAATCTATCCGTTTGTCTCGACCTTTCATCGTCTTGGGGTGCATATGATTAGGGAGCATACGAGACTCGTTGGAGTAACTCGCCATTTCAAAATTTTTGATCGGGATGATTCAGTCCGCGCGATCAAGCAAGCGCTTAAGCGAGAAGGGTTTGATTCTCGGGAACATGATCCATTAAAAATACTCTCTGCTATTTCTCGAGAGAAAAACGCGGGACACTCGCTTCAGTTTTTTTTAGAAAAGAGTGAGGCTGAGGTCGGACCTCGACCTCGGAGCGCGCTTGTTGGTATGATCTGGAATCGTTATCAGGAGGCGCTCCGCGAAAGCAACGCGCTCGATTTTGATGATCTGCTTTTGGTAACGCTCGAGTTGTTGCGGAAGCATTCGGAGGTGCGTGAGCGATACCAGAAGTGTTGGAAGTATATTCATATTGATGAATATCAAGATACTAATTTTGTACAATGCGAGATTGCTCAGCTACTCGCTCAGGCACACCAAAATATTTGTGTTGTTGGAGATGCTGATCAGATGATCTACGGATGGCGTGGCGCTCGAATAGAAAACATACTTTCTTTTGAACACGAATACCCACGAGCTCGAACGATCATTCTTGATGAAAATTATCGTTCCACTGAAACGATCCTTTCGGCCGCAAATTCAGTGATTGAAAAAAATGTTGAGCGTGTGCCGAAGGCACTCCACACTAAACGAGGTCAGGGTGAATTAATCAGTATGATTCACGCTGCTGATGAAGTCGATGAAGCAGAGAGGATCACCTCAGAAATTGAATCGCTTCTTCGGGCAGGAGTTTCAGGAAATGAGATTGCTGTTCTCTATCGTGCAAATTTTCAATCACGCGCACTTGAAGAAGCTTTTCTCTCAAAGAGAATTCCGCATCAAGTGCTCGGTACCAAGTTCTATGATCGAAGGGAAGTAAAAGATATGCTCGCGTTTGTGCGAGCGGCGCTTCATCCAAATCCTCACGATGTTGCACGAATTGCGAATGTGCCTCCGCGCGGTATTGGAAAAGTAACGCTCGCAAAAATGTTGAGCGGTGAGCGTCATACGCTTTCGCCGAAAGTTGGGCAGAAGGTTGATGCTTTTTATTTATTTTTAGATCAAGTAGGAGAGAAAGCGAAAACGCATGTTCCATCTGAAGTACTCCGTTTCATCTTGGAGTCTTCAAATTTACTTTCACATCTTAAAGAAGGAGGTGAAGATGATCATGAACGGCTTGAAAATATTTATGAGCTTATTTCGATTGCGCAAAGATATGACGCGCACGGAGCACTTCTCGGTATCGAAGCATTACTTGAGGATGCGGCGTTAGCGAGCGACCAAGATTCTCTTCGTGATCAAAATGGTGAAGGGGCGGTGAAACTTATGACCGTACATGCTTCAAAAGGGCTTGAGTTTAAATATGTATACATTGCAGGTCTTGAGGAGGGACTCTTTCCAAGTGATTTTTCAAGTGAGAAAGAAACACGGTCGCTACAAGAAGAAGAACGACGGCTCTTCTATGTTGCGCTGACGCGCGCGAAAGAAAAATTATTTCTTTCTTTTGCGGCAACACGAACGATTTTCGGCAACAAGCAAACGATGGCACCCTCTTCATTTTTGGAAGATATTGATCCGTCGCTTTGTGAAGGAGATTTTTCAACACCGTTAATGACCGTCTATCTTGATTAAGATTTTATCATGCGAGCGAAAAAACACACACCACTGGGACAACATTTTTTAACAGCAGCGCCGATCGCGGTTTCGGTCGCGGATGGGGCAGATGTTTCATCTCAAGATGTAGTGCTTGAGATTGGTACGGGGAAAGGCATTCTCACTGACATCTTACTGAAGCGTGGCGCGAGAGTAATTGCAATTGAAAAAGATTTAAAATTTTTTTCACTACTTACCGATCGGTTTCATGATGAATTGAAAGAGGGGAGACTTACCTTGGTGATGGAGGATATTCGATCATTAGATCTCGAGACGTTGAAGCTTCATGGTAAAGGGTATAAGGTGGTTGCGAACATACCATACTATCTGACGAGTATGATCATACGAAAATTTTTATCTGATACCAATCAGCCTTCCACGATGTCGCTACTCATTCAAAAAGAAGTCGCGGAGCGGATTGTAGCAAACAAAGGAAAAGAAAGTATCCTTTCTCTCGCAGTTAAGGTGTACGGAACACCCCGAATCATTCGCCGTGTTTCTCGAAATCTATTCTCGCCTCCACCCGCGGTTGATTCAGCAATACTTTCAATTACCGATATTTCAAAAAAATTTTTTACGCGCACATGCACGGAAGAGAAATTTTTCATGTTGGTTCGTGCCGGATTTTCAAGTAAGAGAAAAAAACTTATTAATAATCTTCTCCCGCTTCACGCTGGAGTGAAAGATTTTTTCATGGCTTCACCTATTCCACTTAACGCGCGCGCCGAAGACCTCACCTGTCTCGAATGGAAAAAACTTTGTGAGGTGTGGGAAGATGTTTCAGAGACTTGATCCGTGATAGAGGATAAGTAGACCTCCTCCAATTACGCACGGGACGAGTCCGCATTGAACGGTGCACGTGAGGTACCCACCAGCATTACCTAACAAATATTGTCCTACATGAGACGCTCTTCCATGACTGAATGATCTTGTCGCGTAAGATGACATGTAACTTCCTGGAGTGGGTGGACCAAGAATAATCCAACTCCCTTCAAAACAGGCAGGATATAAAAAAGTGATGGGGCCGCCAAATGGAATTTGCGCGTGTGTTTTTGTGGGAATAAAAAGCGCAGCAGTAACCGCTATGATGATAAAGAATGAATAGAGATAAGTGGGTAGGGTATGCTTCATGCGTGCTATCATGTAGTATACCATCAATCGTATGCGCGAAATAAAAACACTACTTTTCTCACTGCTCATTCTTGTGCTCGGGTTAGCGGTCGTTTCATGGCTTCCGCTTGAATTAACAAAGGAAGAAATGTCAGATCCCGACACGAGCTCGTTTGGTGAATTAGACCCCCGTTTTTCAGATGACGATTATGACGGTTTAGCCGCGTGGGAGGAGGCATTGTGGGAAACCGATCCCACCAATCCCGACTCCGACGGAGATGGGGTAGATGATGGAATCGAAGTACGTGTGGGGAGGAATCCACGAGACGCTTCCTCCGAAGATACGCTCTTTGCTCAAAACCATACTCAAGTATTACGCGCGAGTGAAGCACCTCGTTCCACGGAGACTCAAGATAAAGATCAAGATCCCGAAACGACATCAACAACAATAGCTTCAACAGAAACTCTTCGTACCTACGGAAACCATATTGGAAAGATTATACGTGAACGTACCAATGGAAATCAGGATGACGTGGAAATCTTTACTCGAATCATCAATGAGCCTTCTTTGGAAGCATTTGCGCAACTCTCGCGATTATCTGAAAAATATTACGGACTTTCAGAGGCGCTCCTTGAGGCGCCAGTTCCAGGAGGGCTTCAGTCGCTTCATTACGCGCTTTCGGCGAGTTATCAAAAAGAAGCTCGTGCAATTGAGGCCATGCGCACCCATGGAACCGAACATCAAGAAATTCCGGTCGCTCTCTTTGAGGCACATAATACTACCGTAATTCACGCGGGGAATGCGCTCTTAGCACTCGCGTTTTATTTTAAAAATGAAGGAGTCTCATTTGAACCAAATGAGCCGGGAAGTATTTTTACACTCCTCCCGTCATAGATGCTGAAAGTGGTATACTGTCGATATGCTGAAGCAGAAGATATTTCTGTGGTTTCTCGTCCCAGCGCTACTTATTGGTGGAGGATTTTTAGTCCGTGAAGCATTTAATCGAGAAGTAATTACGTTCTCTTCGGGAGATCGAATGCTTGGGGCACTGGGAAGTAATACATCGTATAACACCTATCTCGTTGCTGATGATGATGAAGACGGGGATGGATTGAAAACGTGGGAGGAGATACTTCTCGGCACCGATGCTTCTTTTGCCGACTCCGACGGAGATGGGGTAGATGATGGAATCGAAGTACGTGTGGGGAGGAATCCGCTTGGAAGTGGTTTATTGAAAGATCGACTCAAATCAGAATCCGCGCAGACCAATAAGCTTCCTTATAATGGAAATATTACCGAGACGACCGCGGCGGCGCTTTTTTCAGAGTATCTTAATTTGCGAGGCGCTGAAGGGGATACTCTTTCTCCTGAACGAGAAGAAGCGCTTGTTCAAGGACTACTCCAGAGACTTCCTCAAGAACGTAGCGCGCGAGTATATACGAGAAAAGATGTGCGAGTTGTCGCGACTTCACCAGAAGCAATACGAAATTATGGTAATGGGCTCGGCGCAGTCATCATTACACATTCTCCTCCGGGCACCCAGAATGAAATAGCCATTGTGGTTCGCGCCATTGAAGCAGACAATCTCTCACTCTTAAATCAACTTGATCCAATTATTCGAGGGTATCGAGGTATTCTCAATGACGCTCGGAATCTTTCCGTTCCTGAAAGTGCTCTTAAGGCACATCTCGAGTTTTTAAATAGCGCAAGTTTAGTGCTTGAAAGTATTGAAACATTTCGCTCTTTGTATACTGATCCCGTAAAAGGATTGGTTCGATTTAGCAATTATACCCAGGATATTCTGGGACTTGCCGAGGCAATGCGTTCATTACAAGATTATTTCAATACACAAGGAATTCGTTTTCAACAAAACACACATGGCGCTATTTTCATGCAGAGTATATAATTTTTTATAATGAGACTGCTCTGCCAAAAGAGGTGTGTGATTTCTTTCATGGTCGTACTGCTTTGGGTTGGGTTTAGTGTCCCATCCCCAGTACACGCGCAAGGATTAAGCGTTCCGGTACTTGATGCGCCGAATCTTGTGCAGAACACTATTATTGCAGAAAGTACTTTTACCTTAAGCACCAAGGAGAACTTTCTCGATTCTTTAGTGGGAGTAATGGGGAAACAGCTTATTCGCCAACTGACGCAAAGCACGGTAAATTGGATTAACTCTGGCTTTGAGGGCAAACCAGCGTTTGTTGATAATCCCGGCCGTTTTTTAACCGATGTGGGAGATCAAATAACAGGAAGGTTTATTGATGAGCTCGGCCTAGGTTTCTTATGTAGTTCATTTTCAAGCACGATTCAGTTGGCGCTCCGTTTAGACTATGGGTTGGGTGGTTCCGGCTATATTGACCGATACTCATGTACGGCAAGTGCCGTTATTGATAATGTTACGAAAGGGCAGATTGCTTCGGCCGATTCTTTTTTTGATGTTGCCGTGCGGTCTCGCAATAACCCCTATGTCTCTTATTTAAGCGCAAAGCAGGAACTTTCATTGCGTATTGGCAATGCTCAGGAAATTCAGCTTGCCGAATTGAATTGGGGGAACGGCTTCCTTTCATTTAAAGATGCTAATGGGAATATCACGACACCAGGAGCGGTTATTGAAGGCCAGCTCAACCATATACTCGGAAGTGATACCCGCCAGCTTGAACTTGCTGATGAAATTAATGAAATTCTTGGAGCGCTTACAAACACGCTTATGTCGCAGGTTATTCAGGGAGGACTTCGGGGTGTGTCGAATGGGGGTAATGGGCGCGTTGATGATTATGCCCGGGAAGCTCGCAATGTACCCATTCCTCGTTCTCAGGAGGAGGCAGAGGAGCAAACCATTGGTAATTTGGAAGGTGGATTAGGGACAGGGATTATTACCACGAACCCAACAGGACCGAGTATTCCGGAGCAAGGAGATACTGAGGCGCGTAATCGCGCCACTGAAGGAGTAGCATCCCAGTCAAGCACTTTCAATAATAATGTTGGATACGGCCCACAAAATGGGAACGATTACCAAAAGGCGGGTTATGCTGAAACCTTCCCATTCGGATCCTTTACTGCGGTTGGTGCTGGTGGAAGGGCAATCGATCCAGAACCATGGTGGGAAGTGGATTTGCGAAAAGAATATCGTATTGAAGAAGTGGTGATTTATTCTGCTTCTGGAGGTGAGGTAGCACTTGAAGATTCGTATGTGGTGATCAGTAGCGCGCCGATTGCTTCTGATGCCACCATTGCGTCACTTTCGGCACTATCAAATAATGGTACGGGCGCGGCGCTTTTTAAGGTTCCTCATAACACAATTATTCCACGAAGAATTTCAATACCCGATGTTTCTGGTCGATTTGTGCGACTTATGCGCTCGAATAATAATTACGGGATTAACCTAGGGGAGCTTGAGGTGTACGCACGGCCACTTCCTGTGGATGAAGATGAATCATAATATATGAGACGAATTTCTTTTCTTCACATCATTTTCTTTTTAAGCATAGTGGCGATTGGCACACTCATGCCACTTACTGGCTCGGCAAACGCCCAGATCATACCAAGCCTCGAATCATTTAAGGTATTGGCAAATCTCCCGGGCACCTTCCTTGGTATTATGGGCGGCGCGATGCTCACGGTGATCGCGCTCGTCACCTGGCTTGCGGGAATCTTTCTTAATGGAATCATTCAGGTTTCGGTGTTAGGCATGAAAGATATTATTGACAGTATGGAAGCAATCAATACTGGTTGGGAGATCTTTCGGGATGTGGCGAATATCTGTTTTATCTTTATCCTCCTTTATATTTCAATCGCGGTGATTCTGCGCCTCGATTCGTTTAACGTGAAGCGTGTTTTACGCAACGTGGTTATCATCGCGCTTCTAATTAATTTTAGTCTCTTTTTCACCCAGGTAATTATCGACCTTTCAAATGTTCTCGCAATCCATTTTTATCAAAAAGCAGGTTTAAGTTCGGGAGCGCAATTATTTGAAACACTCTTTTCTCTTTCTCATTTAGGAAGTCTTTATGATTTTAATCCTGCCGGAGTCGACCCTGTCGATTTTGCAAATAATCTGGTAAATCCGATTGATATTTTTGTTACCATGATGGGCTCCGCGGTCTTCCTTTTGATTTTTGCGTTCGTGATGCTTGTAGCGGGGCTTTTCTTCGCGCTCCGATTTGGAGTACTCATCTTTCTCATGGTGCTTTCTCCCTTGGCATATTTAGCCATGATTCTTCCTCAAACTGCGGGCCATGCGAAAAAATGGTGGAATGAACTCTTCTGCCAAGCGTTCTTTGCTCCGTCATTCTTTTTGTTAATGTGGGTAGTACTCGAACTCTTTGAAGGAGGTGGGTTTGGAGGCTTAAGTACTACCGACTCCTTTTCAACACTCTTTCAAGGGGGGATAAAAGAAGGCACCGCTGCATTTTTTGATGGGGGAGTAATCCTTCTCCTGAATTACGGCATGCTCATTCTTTTTATCCTAATGGCACTCGTGCTTTCAAAGAAAATTGGATGCTACGGTTCATCGGGAGCGTTGAAACTTGCAGGGAATATACGTGGTTGGGCAGGGCAAAAGGCTGGTTGGGTGGGACAGCAAACCATTGGTCGTGCCGCGCGAGGTTTAAGCCAGTCTTCTCGTGTTCAAGATGCTCTCTCAAAGGTATCAGTGAGTGGTGGCGCGCGCGTTCAGCAAGGGCTTAAGAAAATTTCAAGCGCAAGTTTTGGAGGATCCAAAGGCGGATTTAATAAGAGAATTGAAGAGAACGCGAAAGCACGGACCGAGTTTATCCAAGGTCTTACCGGTCCTAAATATGCGGAGCGAGATAAATTTGTCACTGATTCAAGCGGCGTAAGCCGTCGAGTGAAAGCAGGCGAGCGAGAATCTCTGGAGGTAACCCCACAAGAGAAAGCGAAAGCTTCTTTGGCCAAAACTTCTTTGCCAGGGTCATTGTTAAGGCCGAGTTCATGGGGACCTTCGGCAGAGGTAACACGTAAGAGTTTGGAAAAAGAAGATAAGAAAAAAGAGAAAATTCAAACATACTTTAAGCAAATTGCTCGTGCCAACACGGAAATAGAAACTCTGGAGTCTCGACTTGCGCAGTCTGGTCTCACGGTGGTAGAAGAGATGGCGGTAAGGCAGAGTGTTTCTCGATTGAAAGATAAAGTTGATACTCTGGAGGATAAAATCGCAAATACGAAGGAGGGGGATCGATTGGCGAGTATTGAAGGAAAAATTGAAGGCTTAAATAAAGATAAGGCAGCATAACCTTACTAGGTATCTATAAAAATTATTTATGGCACATTCAATAGAAGATCTTCAGAAGAGACTTGAAGCGCTCTCCCCAGAGCTTCAAGAGAAAGTACTTTCGATCAGTACCAATACTGACCTCTATGAAATAGCAATGAAGCATAAGCTCACGTTTTCGCAAGCGGCAGAATTGGCGGATGAGGTGGGGCTTACTCTCTTAGGACTCACTCCAGTGAGTGGGTTTGGGGATCGCGCGCAAGATCGTATGAAGCTTTTTCCTTCTGAGAAGGCGCACGTAGTAACCGCTGAGGTTGAACGAAAATTTTTAGAAAACCTCTCTGCTCCTTCAGCAGGAGAAGACCGTGAAGTGAAAAAGCAGCAAGAAAATCCTGATACCTCGCGTATTCATGTACCAATAAAAGAAGATCAACCTCAAGATGAAGGTCATTTGCGAATTTTTAAAGAAGAGAAGGGTGGTTTTGAAAAGTCTCGACCTTCAGGGAATTCCCCTGTTTCAGAAACTGAAGTAGCTCCCCAAACCCCCACTCCTTCACCCACGCTCACTCCTCCACCAGCCCCGAGAAATGAGGAAGAGGAGGTTCATTCGCTCCCATCTTCTCTTGAACACAGTGCTTCTTCAGAGGAGGGTAAAGAAGAAGAGGCTCCGCTTGATGAGGCGAAGGATACCCAAGCTTCTGCACAAGAGAACGAGGAGGTGCCACCTCTTTCTCCTGATGAAAAAAAGCCGTTTTCGGAACGTCCGAAGCATACCGGCTATACGGCAGATCCCTATCGAGAGCCTATAGAATAAGGGTTTTTTGCTTTTTTAGAGAAAAAAACGCTTGACTTTTTGTTTGAAAAGAGTATACTTATAAGAGTCTTGATGAAAGGTTTCTTTGATCAAGATTTTTACTATTAATGTGTTTTTGATTCTTTCAAAAACATCCATAATCACCATTTCCTATGGAAGAAGAGCAAAAGACTGAAGAAGGAACTCAAGAAGAAGAGTCTTCTGAAGAAGAAACTGCTGAGTAGTTTTCTCCAAAACCCTCCGCCGAGACTGGCGGAGGGTTTTGTCATTTGGTAGGATGGAAACACGCGGGATTAGTTTAGTGGTAGAATGACTGCCTTCCAAGCAGTATACGGGAGTTCGATTCTCCCATCCCGCACCAATATCAAACTTTCCGATTTTTTCCCGACCGATTCGGCCGCGCGAAGCGCGGAAAGGTATGGAAACACTAGCTCGCCTGGCGTGTCGGCAGATGAGTTAATAAAATAATTTTATGATCGAAGTAGAGAAAAATTTATATTAAACGAACAAGATAAAGAGCGATTAACAAAAGACGCTCAATTTCTCAATGAGCGAGTTTTTACTGATATTTATTACGATACAGAAATTTTTTCTCTAACCTCAAAAGATAAATGGCTCCGTTCTCGTGAGGACAAATTTGAGCTAAAACTTCCCTTACATGATGGAGTAGAACGGTTAGCTGACCAATATGACGAGTTAGAAAATGAACAAAAAATAAGGGCGGCTCTAAATTTTCCCTCTAATGGAAACCTTGCTGACGATTTAGCGAAGGCTGGTTATTCACCATTCTGCACCTGTAAAACTACTCGGAGAAAATATAAAAAGGAGCCATTTATCATTGACCTTGATATTGTTGATTTTCAAGATCTTACCTACAACATTGGCGAGATTGAGTTAATGGTAAATGACAAATCAGAAATTGAAGGCGCGATTGAAAAAATAATGACTTTTGCCAAAGAACAAAACCTTACAATCGCGCCAGTGCGCGGGAAAGTTATCGAATACCTGAAAAGAGTTAAACCAAATCATTATCAATCTCTCGTACAAGCAAAAGTAGTTAAGGATTTTTAATTTTATGAAAATAACAATCTGCGGAAGCATTGGATTTTATAAAGAAATGGAGTCAGCCAGAGACGAATTGGTAAAAGGTGGTCACGAGGTAAAAATTCCAGAGCTTGCTTTGGAAGCCCCTCAAGAATTTGGCGGCGGAAAGAAAGTTTATTTCGGTCAATACATTGAGCAAAATGGTGGCATTGATGCGTTTCCAGCCGAACATAAGATATGGGATATGAAAGAGGGTGCGATAAATGACCACTACGAAAAGATTGATTGGTGTGATGGGATTTTAGTCGTCAATCACGAAAAAAGAGGCATAGGTGGATATATCGGGGGAAACACGCTAATTGAAATTGGTGTTGCTTTCTATCTCAAGAAAAAAATTTATATCCTAAATCCTGTGTCATCAGAACTCTCTTACAAGCAGGAAATTATGGGTATGAAACCAATAATGCTTAACAACAATTTTTTACTGATATAATAAAACAAGCTTTCATAATTCATGGTTAGGACGGTTACCCTGATAGGGAATGGTTTCCGTGGCTCAGAACAGAGCTAGGGAAAAACGTTTTTCAAGTTCATGTTCCAGCCATGCCGGAACCGGAAGAGCTGAAAATTGAGTCGTGGGTTTCGCATCTTTCCAAAACATTAGTTGTTTGCTATCGAACACGGTTTCAAGCGTTAAGATTCCAGAAGTTTGACGGGTTTAAAAACGTCTTGTTCTCCGGCAGGGAATTAGAGACTTTTGGTACCCGGTCTTTTTGGTTATTGAGTGGAGAGGTAATACGTGTGATATATTTTAATGAATGTTACCTCCGCATTTCAAGCAAGCAATTGAAAATATAAGAGGTCTTGAGAAATATAGTCGCTATCACGGCGCTTTTATCTTTGGGTCTGTCGCTAGAGGCGAGGTAACAGAGCATAGTGATCTAGATGTTTGTATTGTTGTGAATGAGGACAATTTTTGTAAAAACATCAACCATCCATTCATAAATGGTGTAAAACTTGATATTACTTTTCTTTCTTTGGGACAGCTCTCACGACGAACCGAACAAGAATCGAAGAGTGGGCGAATACCCCTGGTGGCGGAGTCAAAAGTTGTTTTTGATAAAACAGGCGTTTTAAATGAACTTCGTGATCGTTATGTGCAGGTTAAAGCGCCAAGATACACTGCTAAAGACCACCAGTTTCAACAATTCATGGTTCACCACGCCAACGACAAAGTTGAGCGTAATCTTGATGAAGATCGGGATTCCGCAATGCTTGCTATGCATGTTGGCATCAATGACTTGTTGAAAATACATTATCGACTTAATGGGAAATGGTGGGTAAGCAATAAAAGAATTCTAGGTGATTTAGATGAGTGGGACAAAGAGTTGTTTAATTTACTACGCGAATTTCTTTCTTTGAGCGATGTACAGAAAAAATTTACTGCATGGTCTAAAATCGTCGAACACATCACTAAGCAAATGGGTGGTAAAAAGAATATCGGGGAATTAAATTGCGATTGTGAAAACTGCAAGGAAGACTTACGTTTACTTTTAAACAAATAAGGATTGGAAACAGTGCCACAATCCAACCAAGGACATAGTGGGCTAAATCCACTACTTCTTTTTATTTATGAGCATACACTAGCAAATAAAAGAAAAACCGCCAGTGATGCTGGCGGTTTTTCTCTCCAGAGGGATTTCTTTTGGTTGGTATTTTATTCACTGGATTCCTGTTTTCCCTGCATTTTCCATAGTTTTGCGTATACGTTATTTTGAGCCATGAGCTCTTGGTGTGTGCCGCGTTCCACGATTACTCCTTTATCCATGACGATGATCTCATCAAAATCAACAATGGTTGAGAGTCGGTGAGCAATGACAATTGTCGTGCGGCCACCTTGGGAGAGCTCGCTAATTGCGTCTTGAATGATTTTTTCTGCTTTGGTATCAAGTGATGCCGTTGCTTCGTCAAAGATTAAAATCGGAGGATTTTTCAGAAGCATGCGTGCGATTGCGACGCGTTGCTTCTCTCCTCCTGAGAGTTTTACCCCTCGTTCGCCTACCACCGTATCATATCCTTGTGGTAAGTGTTCGGTAATAAAATCGTGGATATGAGCGGTTCGGGCGGCATCCTCAACCTCTTTTTTTGAAGCGTCAGGTTTTCCGTAGATAATGTTGTTAAAAATCGTATCATTAAACAGAATTGCATCTTGTGCCACAACACCGATCTGTGCCCGCAAGGATTTTTGAGTAACTTCTCGTATTTCTTGGCCATCTATTAAGATACTCCCCTGCGTTGGATCGTAAAGACGAAGCAAGAGCTTACTAATCGTTGATTTTCCTGATCCGGAGTAGCCAACCAGCGCAACGCGCTTCTGCGCGGGTACGGTAAATGAAAGATCGTGCACCACCTCGCGCTCCGGGGTATAACCGAAATGAACATTCTGAAAAGAGATTTCGCCCCGAACAGTCCCGAGCTCTTTAGCGTGAGAGGTATCCGTAAGGGTGTTGGGTACATCAAGGAGCTTAAACATTTCATCCATATCCGCAAACGATTCTTTAAGTCGCCGATAAATGAATCCAAGAAAAGAAAGCGGGACTGAGGTGCGGGCAAGGTAGGTGGTTACCAGTACGAGGTCTCCAACGGTCATTCCGCCGCTCTGGTATGCGCCAATTGCAAGCCATAAAAGAATAGTTAAGCTCACCGCAATGATAATTCCTTGCCCGCGGTAGATATATGCTTCCATTTTCGATGACTTAATATCATTGGTAACCCATCGTGATAAAAAAGAAGCATAACGCGAAACCTCAAAACTTTCGTTGGTGAAATATTTTACGGTGTCAACATTGAGGAGCGCGTCAATTGATTTACCACTTGCTTCATCATCAAGCTGGTTGGTAGCCAGGAGGATTGCCTGCCGGCGCCCTACCGCCCATACGGTATAGGCAACAAAAACTACCACAAAAAGGATAAGTACTACGGTGAATGAGAGCGGGAACAAGGTGATAAAAATGAGGGTAATGATAATGAGCTCAACCAGCGTAGGAAGAATATTTCCCGCAATCATGAAAAGAGCCATCTCAAGCCCGCTCGTGCCGCGCGTTACCTTCCGTGATATGCCCCCTGTTGATCGGTCGGTGTGAAATGACGTGGGAAGGGATAGAAGATATGAAAACACATCAAGCGCAACGAATTTTTTAATATTCGTTTCAGCGGGTGCAAAGATCCAGGTGCGCGCGGCATCTACGAACTGTGTCGCGGCTTGAAGTAAGAAGAAAATACTCACCAATACTCCGAGGGTGGGAGCAATGTTTCCATCCGGGGTGGTTAAGGTGTCGATAATTAGTTTGAGGATATACGGATCTGCAACCGAGACCAAGCGCCCTAGAACCAAGAGTAACGCAGAAATGATGATACGGCCTTTAAACCGAAGCATATACGGCAAGAGCCGCATGAGCATATTCTTTCGAGAAGTATTCATATTGATAAGCTTTTTCAGCATACCATAGGGAATCTCTTTTGCGAGCGTATTGTTTGACAGGGTATAGCTTTTTAATTAGGCTTACCCTAGAACCTTAACAGAAACAGAAAGGAATTTTAATGAACATAGCTCTTTGTTTTTTAGGAACAGTTTTGTTTGGGACTTGTTTTGTTGTTCTGATCTTAGTCTGGAGGGGAATCACATTTTCTGGATTTTCTGAAAGTGGTGAAATGAAATGCTCCATTACCCACGCAAGTGTGGTATGGATACGAGCACTCCTTTGTTTTGTGGGGCTGCTCACCCTCAGTGTCAGCGTGTTTACCGTATCCTACTGGCTTCTCTAATGAAAGGAGCGTTGTGTGCTTATGTATGAAGGTATGGAAATATACGGCAAGTGGATCACTGTTCTTGGGGGGAGTGTGGTTATAGGCGCGGGACTGTTGGATTTTTTTTGGGATCTGTATTGGAGATTCAAATTAAAATACAGAAAGTCCATCGTAACATCAGATGATGACATGGAGTGTCCATTCTCTGATATACTCGTCCTTTTCGGTTTTATGACCCTTATCCTAGGGCTCTTCCTGTGGGTGCCCGGATATTGCAACACACCCTATCATTAACAGGTGTTCTCATCACTACAAACCTGGTCGCATGGCCGGGTTTTTTATGCAACACAAAAGCCCCTTTTCGGGGCTTTTGTGTTTTCTTCTAGAAGAAACCTTATTTCACCGCATCTTTGAGAGATTTTGCTGGGCGGAACTTAGGTACCCGCATCGCTGGAACTTGAATCTTTGCGCCAGTTTGAGGGTTTCGTGCTTCACGAGCTTTACGCATTTTTGCAGAAAAGATACCAAGACCCGCAATTGATACTTCGTCACCGCGCTTAAGCGCATCAGTGATTGAGTTGATGATTGCATCAACTGCCTGTTCGGCTTGTACTTTAGTGCCACCAACAATGCCGTGCACTACTTCGACAATACTTTGTTTATTCATTATCGTATATTTTTAATTTGATAAATTGCTTCTCGACCCGGCCCTACGGGCCTGTGGTTCCATCAAGCCTCGCGAGAGCGTGGCTTGTTTAAGCACCCCAAATAATTATATAAATTGGGGATTTTTTGGCAAGAATCCGTTCAAGACTTATCCACG
The DNA here is from genome assembly GCA_937952265.1 of uncultured bacterium. Classification (GTDB taxonomy): domain Bacteria; phylum Patescibacteriota; class Minisyncoccia; order Phycocordibacterales; genus CALFYW01. The sequence continues at coordinate 184,889 of CALFYW010000016.1, read as the reverse complement.
TATTGACTACCGAGCAAATTCGATGCTCCGTGATTCTCGAATGACGTTTACTTTAATCTCTCCGGGGTATTTAAGCTCTTGTTCAATACGGAGTGCGATTTTTCGTGCCATATTTTTTGCATCAAGGTCGGAAATCGTGTCAGGAAGTACAAAAATGCGAATTTCTCGGCCTGCCTGGAGGGCATATGAGCGCTCAACCCCTTCAAATGAGTTCGCGATTGACTCGAGGTCTTTGAGGCGTTTTAGGTAGTTTTCTACGGTATCGCGTCGGGCACCAGGGCGACTCCCTGAAATCATGTCTCCCACCTGCACAATTACCGATTCGATGGTCTCGAATGGGTATTCTTCGTGATGTGCCTGCATTGCTTTAATAATTTCCTCGCTCGTATTGAATTTCTGAAGGATCCTTCGTCCGATTTCAACATGCGTTCCTTGTACTTCGTGGTCAACTGCTTTCCCAATATCATGCAAGAGCCCCCCGGCTTTTGCGACGGCGACATTTGCACCGAGTTCCTCAGCAATCAATCCACAGAGGTGCGATACCTCGATAGAATGTTGAAGCACATTTTGTCCGTAGCTTGTGCGGAAATGGAGCCTTCCAAGAATTGAGACCACTCGTGGGTCTAAATTAAATATCCCGCATTCATAGACCGCCTGCTCGCCTTTTTCTTTAATGATTTTACCGATCTCTTGGCGGGCTTTTTCAACCGTTTCTTCAATCCGTGCGGGCTGGATTCTTCCATCGAGAATAAGATTTTCAAGGGCAACGCGAGCAATTTGGCGTCGCACGGGGTCGAATGAGGAAATGATAATTGAACCTGGAGTATCATCAACAATTACCTCAACACCGCTCGCGCGTTCAAATGTCTTAATATTACGTCCTTCTTTTCCAATAATTTTCCCCTTAATTTCATCAGAAGGGAGGGTGACGGTGGTAGACATAATGTCTGATGCCACTGAACTCGTGAGCCTCTGAATTGAGGTTGCGAGAATTTCTTGAGCACGGCGCTCAAGCCGCTCATCAGCAACTTTTTCAAGTTTTTGCATGCGCACCAAAAGATCTTCCTCCGCGTTCTTTTCCGTAATGGTGAGTAGTTCATTTTTAGCTTCTTCCTCAGAGAGATTTGCCGCTTTCTCGAGCGCTTCGATGCGCTCCTGTTTGAGCGCTTCAACCCGCTCTTTTATCTCTTTGATCTCGCTTACTCGTTTTTTGATATGATCTACTTCTTCATCAATATCAAGCTGGCGTTTATCAAGCAGTTCTTCTTTTTTGATTAACCGATCTTCGGTTTTTTTAATTTTCTCTTCTTTTTCTTTGATCTCTTCGCGGGCTGTTTTTAAGATTTCCTGGGAGTTTTTTTCGGCATCTGCGGTAATTTTCTTCGCATCTTCTCGTGCTTCAAGCATCATCTGCTTAATCTCGAGCTCCATGGAGCCACGCTTCCCGAGAGAAATGATTAAGCGAAGAAAATAGCCGAATGCAACACCCACGAGCGTCATCAACCCTGCGATGAGCACGACTAATTTTAACGACATATTACTTTGTAGAGCCGTTTTTTACACTAATGCACGAGTGTGTCTCTGCACAATATTGCCGTATTGTTTCGGTAAGGGTGTGCGCAATAGTATGCCAAGCCAAGAAAGATCTAAAGTACGATAATGCATAATGTTCAAAAACAAGCTACCAAATTTAATTTCAAGTAATGTATAAAGTATACACTGAAAAATTAATGTTGTCGAATTAAAAAAACCCGCTCAACGCGGGTTTTCTGGTCTAAGCCTTCTATTTTTAGAGCACTTTATCGATAACCCCGTATTTTTTAGCTTCGTCAGCGGACATAAAGAAGTCTCGATCTACGTCTTTTTCAATCTTTGAAAGCGTCTGTCCCGTATTTGTTGCAAGAATTTTATTCAATTTTTCACGAGTTTTAAGGATTTGGCGGGCAGTAATTTCAATATCAGAAGCCTGTCCTTGTGCTCCTCCCCATGGTTGGTGGATCATAACTTCTGCGTTTGGCAGAGCGAATCGCTTGCCTTTTTTCCCTGCGGAAAGGAGAATAGCTGCTCCTGATGCAGCAATACCAACACAAAAAGTAGAAACATCATTTTTAATATGATTCATGGTATCAAGCATCGCAAGGGTAGCGGTTACCGATCCTCCTGGAGAATTAATATAGAATGATATGTCTTTTTTTGAGTCTTCTGACTGAAGAAAGAGGAATTGGGCAATAATGCTATTGGCAACGTGGTCTTCAATCGGGCCCGCAAGAAATACGATTCGCTCTTTAAGGAGCCGAGAATAAATATCATAGGCGCGTTCACCAAAATTTGTCTTTTCTATTACGGTTGGAATTAACATAGTAAAAACACTCTAGCATGATACTAGCGTAGTGGCAATAGGAGCCACTTTGCTTTATTATTAGGCTTTTGGAGGAGTTTCTTTCTTGCCTCCTTCTTTTTCGAGAGATTGCAGCACTAATTGGTTGGTAAGCACATTCGCAACATACATGCGTACGTGATGTGGGTCAGCGTCTTTGTGATGCTCAAGAATTCCTTTCACCTCCTTTTCAACCGTCTCTTTATCGGGGGAGAGTTTTTCTTTTTCAGCTATTTTTGCGAGCGCGAGTTCGATTTTTGCTCGTTTAACTGCGTCAGGTCTCATTTCGGTTCGCATGTCATCTTCGCTCTTTTTGATCTGTTCGAGGTATTTTGAAAATTCAATACCACTCTGGGAAATCTGGTCTTTGAATCGCGCAACCAGTTTATTAAGCTCAGCTTCAATTAAAATGTTTGGTAGGGTTACCTTTAAACCTTCCGCAATCTCATCAATAACTGCAACTCGTCGGCGCTCTTCTTCTTGGCGTATTTTTTCTGTCTTTATATTTTCTTTAATCTTTTCTTTGAAATCGGCCACATTTTTGAAATCACCGAGCGTTTGTACGAGTGCGTCAGTGATTTCAGGAAGTGCCTGCTCTCCTGATTCTTTGGGCGCGTCTTTTTCTCCTGACGCGTCTCTTGATTTAAGCGCTTTACGCAGATGGAGCAAGGTGTCCTCGATCTCTTTTTCTTCAACAGAAGGCTCTACTTTTTCTTTACTGAAGTGAGTATGGGCAATTGCACGGTAGTCAGGGAGCGTGATCTCAGGCATTACCGCGGTTACGGCTTTGAATCCAAGCGGGTTACCGGGTGCGAGCTTGGTGATGATAATTTGAGGGTTGCCAATAGGGTCGAGCTTGTGATCGATAATGATTTCTGGGTATACGCTTTGTAGTGCTTGCTCTGCGCTTTCATGAAGAATGGTGCCTTCTCCAACGTGTTGGATAATACGCTCTCGTGGGACGTGGCCTTTGCGAAATCCTGGAAGCGCGGTTTCTTTCTGGAGCTTGCTTATAACACCTTCCTGAAAGGGAGTAAGGTGTTCAAAAGGAATTTCCCCGACAATCTCTATTTCCGAAGACTCTTTAGGGGTAATGGTAATATTCTGGTATCTGGTATGTGACATAGTTTTTCAAGTCTACCTTCTTGAAGACTTAGAATCAAGGGTAAGAAAAAACCTCCGTGATAGGAGGTTTTTTCTTATGCGGTAGTGGGGGATTACAGTGCGTTATCAAGCTCTGCTTCAATTGCTTCGAGGTCTGCGTCGAGATTTTCGAGTTCAGTATCAGAGAGATCTTCTTCAAGGGAAGAAATATCGTCAGCTGGAGGAGCTTCTTTCTGCATCATTTGTCCCTCCTCTACTGCGGGAGCAGGTCCTGGTTCCGGGGTATTAATCCGTGTTTGCCAGAAATAGAAGCCTCCAGCAACTAATACCAAGATAATAATGATCGATCCTGCAATTGGGCCCGTGGAACTTTCTTTTGGTTCAGCAGAAGCTGTGTTCATAACAGGAGGCTCCTGCATGGGCTCTTCCGCCTGTGGTTGTGCCTGTTGTGGCTCTTGGGGCATTTGAGGCTCCGCTGGTTGTGGTTGATTATTTTGTTCTTCGTTGTTCATACGTATAACGATAATTTAATACTAATTTTCTTCTTCATTTTCATCTGAATCATTTGAGGTATCGGGGATATTGCTTGCCGCATCTTTAATAAGGGTAATTACCTCAACCAGTGTGCGGTGCGCATCTTTAAGCGCTTCTTTTGCAACATTAAGAACGTCTTTTACTTCTTGGAACGCGTCACGTGGCGTCTCTCCGTCGGTAACCTCAACTCCCGCAAGCGCCGCTCGTTCGATAGCGGAGAGCGCGGTATCTATTGCCGCTTTCGCGGAGGCAAGTCTCTCTCGTGCTCGAGTAAGATCGACCCCTCTTTCTTCAAGTTTTTCAATACGAGACTCAATTCTTACCGCGAGTTCCTGGAGTCGTTCAATGGCGGCGTGGAAGCGGTCGATGGTTTTATCAAGGAATGATTGAATTTTTTGTTGTGCCGCTTCTTCAAGGCGGGCACGGCGTTCATCTCGATTAGCCTCGAGTTCTTGGCGCCGTATTTCAACTTTGTCTCGAATGTCTTCTTTTTTATCTGATATTCTAACGCGAGCTGCATCAAGCATTTTCTTCTGTTCTTCTCGAATGGTTTCTACTTTTCGAACGGTATTTTCTCGAACGGTTTCAATGTTGGTTTGTCGTATTTCTCGCTGCTCCTCTCTTTTCTCCTCCATTTTTTCGTCCCGTTTTTCAAGTAATTCTCGCCGTTCTTCTCTGATTTCCTCAAGAGATTCTCGCTCTTGCTGGATTCGTTCGCTACGAAGATCGCGTACGGAACGATTTGGGGAGACATCAGAATTTGTTTGCGCTTGCGCGGGGAGAGCGTTCGCGAATAGAAAAACCAAGAGTAGCGCGGTGCTTATGCTTCCGAAAAGCACCGATCTCTGAATACGTAACATGCTATTTTGCATAATGGTAAAAGTTAATTTACAAATAAATACCCAATCATGAGAACATGAATTCCTTTTTAGTATACAAAAAGAGCCTTGGAAACCAAAGCTCTTTTGTTGATAAATGTTGATAAATCTAAGGAGTAAAGCTATTTTTCAAATTTTTTCTCATAAAGCGCGATTGCTTTTTTTACCGCTTCATACGCGGCGTTTCGCCCTTGGTAGCCGTGTACGACTACCACATCGTCTTTTCCTTTGAGTTGTTTGTAGGTTTCAAAGAAGTGTTTAAATTCTTTTAAGGTGTGCTTATTAATGTCCGTGAGGTCTTTTACATCATCCCATCGTTTGTCATCCGCGGGAACGGTAATTAATTTGTAATCCGAATCTCCCGAATCAGTCATTTCAAGCACAGCAACAGGCCGTACGCGAACAAGAATTCCTGATTGAAGGGGAAATGTCGTAAGCACGATAATATCAAGCGGGTCATCATCCTCCCAGAGTGTTTGCGGTGCGAATCCGTAATCAAAAGGGAATGGGTGCGCGGAATAGTTTGCCCGATCAAGCGCGATCAACCCTGTTTCTTTGTCGACCTCGTACTTATTATATGAGCCTTTGGGTATCTCGATGATTGTATTTACTACTTCGGGGGTCTTGTCCCCGAGCGGTACGTTATGCCATAAATTCATAGAAATATAGTTATGATTATTAAATAAAATCTAAGACGAGCTTTTTTCTTGGTCGTCATCCGCTTCTTTTGCGGTTTCAGTAGAGGTCGGTTCTTCGGGCATTTTCTCTTCTACGATTTCCTTGTTTTCATCAGTAGCAGTTGGCACTTCGGTCATTTCAACATTTTCTCCATCAGTTTCCGCGATAGGCGCGCCGTGAGTGGATCGAATATCAATTTTCCACCCCGTGAGCTTTGCGGCGAGGCGAACATTTTGCCCCCCTTTGCCGATGGCGAGTGATTGTTGATCTTCAGTAACTTCTACCACTGCTTTGTGTTCAGCTTCATCAATCTCCACTGAAATTGTTTTTGCTGGAGAAAGGGCACCCTCAATGAATTTTATTGGATCTTCTGACCATTCAATAATATCAATTTTTTCTCCGCGAAGCTCGCTCATTACGGTATAAACGCGCACTCCTCGTTGGCCAACCAAGGAACCTACCGGGTCAATGTGCTCATCGTGTGTTTCAACGGCAATTTTTGAGCGAGAGCCGGGTTCGCGGGCAATTGCTTTAACCTCAACAGTACCATTGGCAATTTCTGGAGCTTCAATTTTGAAAAGTTCTTTTAAAAATTGAGGATGTGAACGAGAAAGACGGAGAAAAATTCCGCGAGGCGATTCTTCTACTCGATAGAGGTATGCACGCACCTGCTCTCCTTGGCGATAACGCTCTCCCGGAATCTGCTCTTCATAGGGGAGAATGCCGGTTGCGCGGGTCAAATCGATAAAGATATTACCACGTTCAATACGTTGCACCGTACCGGTAACGATCTCACCTTCCCGTTTGCCGTATTCATTAAGGATTGAGAGTTTTTCAGCCTCTCTGATTTTCTGAATAATGACTTGCTTTGCGGTCTGCGCAGCGATTCTGCCGTATCCAGCCTTGTTTTCAAGAGGAAACACAATTTCATCATCAATCATCGCATCAGCTTTGATTTTTTTTGCATCTTCGAGAAAGATGTGCTGTTCAGGGTTGTATTTAACCCGCTCGTCTCCTTCGGGGAGCTCGGGTTCTTCCTCCCCCTCTTTTTCTTCATAGACGCGAGATTCATCAACCACGATCTTTACTTGAAGAAAGTCGGTTTTCCCAGAATCAACATCAAAGTGTGCCCGTACAATTTGTCCTTTTTTGCCATACTCCTTTTTATATGCCGTTGCGAGGGCAGCCTCAATAGCCTCAAGGATCTTTTCTTTTGGAATTCCTCGTTCGGTTTCAAGCTGATCGAGCACTGAATTGATTACTTTTAGGTCAAACATAGCCTTATTATTTATCTATTTTTAAAAAAATAAGTTCGCGCAGGGCGAACTTCAGTAGGCATATCATAGCGCTATACGGCAATTTTGTCAATACCTTGAGGGTGGTGGTTCAGTGGAGAAGAAAGCAGATTCACTAAAATACACTATTATTGTATCAGCTCGGTGGACTGTTATCAACATTATCTATTGCTCCAAGGTGTGTATTTTTCTATTATATAGCTAATAGATTCCCAAATATCTAAAAATTAATTATTTATTTTACTATGGACGAACACACAACAGGCGCTCCCGCGGGAGAAGGAGAGTCGCATCATGGTCTCCAGAAGATAGGAACCATCATACTCATCCTCATCGTGTTAGTGGCAGTGATCTTCTTTCTTGGGGGTTCTGGGTCACTCAATCTCTCTTCTGTTGATCGGGAAAAACAAGAAATTCTGTCTCAGGTGGGAGAGAGCGATGTTCGTTTAAGCGATGAAGAAAAAGATGCACTGCTTGAACAGCTGGGAGGGACGAAAATCGACCGCTATCATTTTACGGATGAAGAAAAACTAAGCATTATTCGCGCGCTCAATCGTTAATATATAATGAGTCGTCTATTCTTAATGCGAGCCTATCACCGCTTTATCCCTACTGCCTTACTCTTACTAGGGGTGCTTTTGTTTGCGCCACATTCAGTTTTAGCGCTTTCAGCAGGAAAAAGTTTTTCTATGTCCGGAAATACAACCTGTTATAGCTATTTTGGATCAAGTTCTCGGAGTGGAAATGCAAGTGCCCAGGTACCCGACCTCAACCCCTCTGATGCGCAGGGCATTGAGACGCTAACTCTTACCGTTGAGTCATTTGATGATCTCAGCGGAAGCGATATCTCTGATGACGCGCTCTATATTGGAAATTCGTGGGGTGGCGATACGCTCTCAGCCATTGATATGTATCGCGGAGGCGCTTCGCTTCAAAACCCTTTCTACTCTCGAGCATTGGCATATTTTATGAATACCGAGATCGTATCAGATATTTGCGATATTGGTGCGGGGAATACGGATGATCGGTATTATGCAAACATCGGTGCGTTAGGAGAGCTTGTGACGATCGGCTCAGGAGGTCAGGCGGTGACGCACACTAATGGGAGCGGAGATGGTATTTATACTGCAGGTCATTTACACACTTCACTTATTGAGGCAGATGCATGGGCGTTGAGTTTCGGCCCAAATCCGGGCGCACTGAGCACCGCATGGTCAGGAGTAAGCGGGTCTTCGCTTTCATCGGACTCACCAGAGGGTATGGGGGTCGATAACACCACGCAAATCCCCTTGTATCCGATTGCAATTGCTGAAGTAATTGAAACGGGTGCGCGGCAACAGGTTGCCGCAACGTATGGGACGGTTGCGTATTATCGGGACTGGAACGGTTCTGGTTTAAGCGCGGGGAGTCGTTCATCCGCAAGCTCAGTGCTTGTTGTTGAAGCGGATGGAAGCAATTCTGTTTCTTCAGAATCATACTCTGATGATTTAACCGATCCTTTTATTTCAGATCCCGTTAACATCATTAGCCAGATTGATCCAATAGGTTTTCGTAATATCGTTGATCGAAGCTCCGTGCAACTCCTTGCGCAGGGGTATAACCCTCAGCTTGCGCCAACCGCAGCAAATATCGCCGCACGAAAATCATGGATTGATAGGGAGTTGAGCTTTGGAGATACGGTAGTGGTTCGCACCTATAGCCCACATGGCAATGTTCAGCCAACGCCAATTTCATGGCCTCCGCTCGGGTCCGCATCACTTGAATTTGAGCAGACGCTTCGTGATTGGGTAAACCCCGTATATATCGGCTACAGCCTTACCACCGCAGAGACATTTACTCAAGCAAATCCTCCTGTCAATGCTTCATGCGAGGCATCATATAGTGGTGGGGTATGGGATGTTACGGTTACGAATCCTCCTTCTGGATCTCCAACGTATCAATGGAGTGGCTCCGACGGATTGTCAGGAACCACGAAAGCGGTTTCCTGGACCTATACCACAAGTGGTGAAAAATCAGCGGGAGTAACGGTAACGTATCCTACGGATTCAGTTATTTGTGGAAACATCACCACCATCACGCTACCCCTTTCAGGAAGTTGTAGTTCTCAGCCACTTCGTGTTGAGGTGGGAGAAGCGGTTGCGTGGATTGCGTATCCTAAAGATGGAAGTGGAAACTATACATACGCATGGAGCGGAGACGCGACGGGAACCAACCAGCAGGTAAGTAGGGTATATTCTTCTCCCGGGTTTAAGGTTGCGCGGGTAGCAATTACTGACACGACAACGAGTGAGGTGGTGAATGAACTCTGTGTGGTTGATGTTACCGATCCAGGAGATCCCGGGAATTCACCTCCTACCGCAACTCTTTCAGCAAATCCAAATCCCATTGATTACAATACCAGCACCACGCTTTTCTGGGACTCAGAAAATGCTGATTCGTGTGTTGGTACGGGGTCCGGTTTTTCAACAAGTGATAATACGAGCGGATCTGACCCAAGTAGCCGCTTAACCAACCACACCGATTTTTCAGTTTCTTGTACGGGGCCTGGGTCTCCACCCTCTGGCTCCGCGAATGTAACGGTGCACTTGCGTCCACAGACGCCGATTTTGGTGGCAAGTACGGGTTCGCAGTGCGGGGAAGTGGATATTTTGTGGGCGAATATTCGATTTGAAGATGGCTACCGCCTCTACCGTTCCTCCGGAGGAGGACCCGCTACCTTAGTGGGAGTATTTCCGGCTGACAGCACGAGCTATACTGATACGAGTTTGAATCCAGGAACTACCTATACCTATTACGTTGAAGCATATAACGCGTACGGGATGAGCACCTCAAACCAGGATGATGGCGTTGCAAGCACAAGCTGTGGAGGTGTAACGGTTACCTTAACCGCGGACGATCCGATTGTCCCACCAGGAGGAAGCACCGATCTCAACTGGAGTTCAACGGGAGCAGATCAGTGTGACGCGTCAGTAGGGTGGGCCGGTACGAAGGCAGTGCCCTCAGGCAATGAATCAACCGGCGTGCTTAATAATCCACAAACATACGTCTTAACCTGTACGAATACCACCACCACTGAATCAGCTCAGGCTTCAGTAACGATCTATATTACCCCCACGGTAAATCTCTCCGCGAATCCAAGCGTGGTTGACTCAGGAGAGACCACCACGCTCTCGTGGAATTCCACGCATACGACGAGTTGCACCACGGTTTCCGGCCCATGGCAGAGCCCGGGGGCTCGCGGAGTATCGAGTGCGGGTGAATCAAGCCTTTCATTATTCAATGCAAATACCAGTTTTGAACTTTCATGCTCAGGCCCGGGAGGGACCGCAAATGATCAAGCGACGGTATTAGTAAATCCTCCGGGGAGCAATGCGCCGAGTGTTGATCTAACCGCGGATAACAGCCTTCTCGGCCCAGGAGGAACACTTAATGTGCCGGATGGGTCGGTGGTGCGTTTACGATGGGAGTCGGTAGACTACAATGTTAATACTACCTGTGATGCTGAGCAAACCCCTAATGGTAGTTTTACGGGAAGTCGCCAACCCACGGATCTTGTTGGAGAAGACTCAGATCCAATTACGGAACCAACCACATTTTCAATAGACTGTAACGATCCAATAGAGGGTAATTTTTCAGATACGCTTGAGGTAACTCCTCGGCCGAAGCCCATTTTCCAAGAATTTTAGTTTCCACAGGTTATACACCTCTCCACTTGACTTTTCTCTCATTTTTTGTTTCTCTATAGACAGAAGCTCTTCGAAGGTTCGAAGGCGAGCACTCACTACTATGCAAAGAAAGAAAGCTCATGAAGGCGTTTGCAAGCCTTGCATTTCTTTGCGCAGGGGTGCTCTCTGCGCAAGAAGTGCCTGATACTCTGGAGGTTTTCCCCGTTGGGCCCGAGCTCAATGACTACCTCTACACCAGCATCTATTCAGTGCGCATTGGATTAAATTATCGAGAACTTGAAAGCGATACGTGGACACTTGCTCATGGTATTCGTATCTATGAAGCATGGTCTGACGCTGACCAAGCGCTTGAGGATGCATTGCGCGAATGGGTAACCCGATGGGTTGACCCCGCTGATGAGGCAAACCGCAACCGAGAATTTAATGCTATTTATCAGCTCTTGAGTAATGGACCAAAGAGTGGATTTCATGGAGAAATGCTTCTCTATAAAGCCAACCGGTTTACGCTCCAAGAGAATTCTGATGGCAGTTTCTCGATTCCGGAACACGCATTTAATATTTCAAACCCTAAACTACCCCAGCGAATTCCCATTTTCGTTCAAGGTATTCAAACGGTTGAAATAGTGTTCCGCGACGCTCCCTTCCCTCATGGAAAGGAGTATTGGCGGGTTACCTCTGATCAGGCAACGACTTCGGTTCCACGGTTTGTATTAGTTGAACCTGAAGAAGATTTAATTCTTTTTCCTTCAAACATCGCTCAAAACCAAAATTACGGCGAAGTGATCTTGAGTTTTGAAGATGGAAGGAAGGAGGAGTACGATCTCTCTGATGGCAGTAAGCGTTTCCCTGAAATGGTCATGCTCTCCATTAAACGAGAAGCAGGCGCCATGGTGCTTACGGTGGTAAGCCCTCCAGGAGAAGTGGTTATTGAATGTTCAACCAATATGGTCGACTGGGAGCCGATCGCAATCGAGCCCTCCACCGGGCTTATGATTTACGAAGATCGTCGTGAAAACACACTTGCTCGATGTTTCTACCGAGCAAAGCTTATGGAAAAATAGTTCGTTTTTCGCAGAAAACTCCCTGGAGCAATCCTCGGAGTTTTTTTGTTTTTTAATAATTACACAAAACGAACATCTCACGATTACCAGAGGATAATCCAGCGACGTTATTAGGTGGCGAGTGTTTCAATGATAGGTTGAGTGTACCATCTATTGATTTGACAACACTTGGTTAATAATCTATATTTTTTCAAATTAATTGAGGTTTATACCCAAAAAGTATAGTCAAGTTATGTTAACGTACAAGGTTAAATAGGTTTCGGCATCGAACACAATACATGGAGTTTTTAGTAAAAATATATGCAAGATAATTCATTTTTAATTGAAAAAACAAAAAACACTTTCAATAAATTTTTCAAAGAAGAACTCTATGGCACACTGAGGGATGAAGAGAATTTAATACTGAGCAGAGGCTCATGGAATGATAGGAGTGTCCATCTGCCGGAATTTTTTGAGACATGTGTAAGAATAACCCTGAAAAATAATTGGGTGGGGTATTCTCACTCTCTTGGACACGCCCATGTGATTTCAATTCTAAAAAAATTCGTTAATTATAATGCGGGTCTTCCAGAGTACGGAGCGGATCAGATCAGTATGACCTTAGGGAATGTTTTTACGGTTGGCATTGTCTTTCAGCAACTTTCAAAAAAATATCCACATGCCAGTGTATTGACCTTCAAACCATTTTACCCGCCGATACTCAAATCAATCATCATTTCAATACTATTCACTTTGTTTCGTCTCTTGGGACTGAAGATCAAATTCTTGTATCCATATCGGAATCAATAAAGCAAAACAAAATAAAGATTCTTTTTCTCAATAACATTATTGGGGTTGAAGGGCGAACGTTTTCGATGAAATTCTGGGAGGTTGTTCTGTCAATATGTAAGAATTTTGACATATTCTTGGTTATTGACGAAGGTTTGGGATTTAGTCCTACACTTTATCCTCACTCTATTAACACTGAAAAAGTGGTGAGAATTGTGAGTCTTTCTAAGAAGTACGGAATTCCGGGTATGAAGCTCGGTTTTTTGTTAGCCGGACAACAATTCATGTCTGATTTTTATGAATCAGCGTCTTCGAATTATGGGGGTCCATTAAGCTTCTTTTTTCTTTTAAGTGAGTTTTTGCACTCTTTCGAATTTATTTCAATTAAGGAAGACTTTAGATCCTCTGTGTTGAGTGATCTTTCCAAAAGATATTTGATTTCAATGGACAATATGGATACTCTATATAAGGATTATATTGAAACTGTGTCTAAAAATAAAAAGACTTTCGAAACAAATCATAGTTTATTGCTTGAATGGTATAGTAAGAACAAATCGCTGTTTAAAGCCTGCTATGATTTTCAAGGATTCAATATCTTTTTCGAACCAAAAACGAGTATTAATTGTCACGATCTTTTTCTACGTTTACTAAGAGATTATAAGGTATCGGTTTTACCAAGTGACTGTCTAGGAGACTCATCTGACACATTAATCAGAATCACCCTCCTTGAACCAACTAATGTCCTGATCGATGCTCTTGGTCGACTTGAAATCGGAATTCAAAAATATGAATCAAAAATATAAAGCTATCTTTCTTGATTTCGACGGCACTCTCACTGACGATAAGACGAATATCATGAGAGAAAACCCCAACGATCTCCTTGATTTCTTAAATAAAAAGAGATTATTTTCTGCGTTTGCAACAGGAAAAGGACTTTATTATATCAAAGATCTTTTGAAGGATTCTCCCAAACTTCTGAATAATTACTTCATTCTATATGACGGCTCTCTCATTATAAACCCACTGACAAGCAAGGTATTTTTCTCTAGACCTATCGATGAAAGTATTTTGCCCGGTATCTGCTCAAAGCTTTCCAACGTAACAAGGAATTTCTATCTTAACAGGCTTGATGGACTTTTTTCAGAAAAAAATAACTTATCACCTGACTCATCGCTTTTCCGCTTTTGGAAACCTGGTCTCTACTATGACGATGTCTATCAAATATATATACGAGACATACAGGAGTCTAAAGTGGGTGATGTGGAGCTATGTCTTAGAGATGCAGACATTTCGTTTTACAAATTTGGTAGTCGTAGGAAGGGTGTTAGTATTCTAGCTTTCGCAAAAGGTTGTAATAAAGCGACTGCCATCAAAAATATCCTCGCTGAAATTCACATTCTTGAATCCCAGGCGATCATCGTTGGCGACGGGAAAACGATTTAGAAGCATTTGATCTGTCTTTGTTCAAAATCGCTGTTGATAATGCCATCCCAGAAATTAAGCATAAAGCTCATTTGGTTCTGAGGCGCAATGAAAGCATCCGATTGGCAGTTGATAGAATTCTATGAAATATAATCACGTCTTTCCTTATCTAACCATAAAGCCTTTATTGGTAACAGATGATTTTAAGGTAGAGCTTGATCAAAATGGAATTGTGCTAATAGATGTCGGAAGGAGTTTTTCGAATGCAAATTTCATCTCCTTTATGAAGAGAATCGGTAATCTAATTGAAGAGACTTCGGCCGTTGATCAGAAATATATTGAGGATAAATTTGTACTTAACCTAAAGACGGAGATAAATTCAGATATCTCAATGGAGAACGAGCCTTTCTCAGTAAATAGTCTCAGATTTCACGTGGAGCGGGCTTTCGCTGATCTGTCTAAGCAACCTAATTATTTAGCTCTTTATTGCATCAATGCGTCCCCAGACGAGAATGGTGGACAGACCATTATTTATCCAATGGATAAGATGTACAGATATTTCAGCTCTTCCGATTTAGAATTGATGAAAAGAATGTTCCCAATCTCTTCAGACAGAAAAATTGTCTCTCAGAATCCAATATTGAATTTAGACTCGAAGAGAGGTATAGAGTATTTCTCTTATCGAGATTTGGGTACCTATGGAACTGATTGGTTTGTTAAGAAATGCGGGGAGTTTGATGATGGCGCAGTGAAGTCTGTTGCTGATAAGATGGAATGGGTACTTAGTTTATATGAAAATATCAATGCGCTTAAATGGATGCCACATTACCTCTACATATTTGACAACAAAAAATACTTTCACGGCAGGACGGAACAGGTGCGTGCAAATAAAAGACATCTCAAAAGGATACGAGTGCTGTAAGAAAACAACCATCAATAGAATGATGGTTGTTTTAAATACATAGTTTTATCTTTCCATGAAAGAACAAAGTTTTTCGATTGTCATCATCTCCCCGCGTCTCAGTACCAATTCCGAGAGATAGAGTACTAATGGTTTGATTTCATATAACTCAAGTATTTCGTGCCCAAGGATATCTATATTAGCTCTCGCCCTCTGTTCTAGCAGATGGTTAAGTTCCATAAGGCCCATGGCAACCGAGACCTCCTCGGTTTCTCTGGCGTCGAAGCCGAATGTTTGTGAATATTGTCTAAACATTAACTCGAGACCGTGCTTTATTGTCGGCAAATCTTTACGTCTGCCCGTGAGAATCAATCGTGTACCAAATTTCCCCAAATCTGTGTGGGGTATACCAACGCAAGGCTTTGGATCAAGAATGCTGATCTTTTCGCCATCAAAGAAAATATTATTTCCTTTGAAATCTCCATGAAGGAAACATTGTCGATTGGTATATGATGAAATGGCAGTCGTTACATTTTTAGCGACCCTGTCAAATAGTAGTATTCTCTCAAAATTAGGATCCTTGATCACAATCACACCGTCCCTTATCTCGATTTCTCTTTTTCTACAACCTAATGGAGGGGGAATAGAGTGAATAAGAACGAGGATTGAAGTCAATCTGTTTGACAGGAGTTCGTTCAAAGGTTCTTTGTCGAGAGTGTTGCCGTAGAGCTTTTCCAATAGAAGTATGTTGGGGTATATGAATCCTTTGACTGGAGGAGTGCGGACACCGTTTTCTGCTAATAGGTTCAGGGCTTGTTTTTCTAAAAGCATCTCGAACTTGTCATCATCCTCTCCATATTCTCTGAGTCTAGCGGAAAATCCTAGGGCCCCATCATCTAAAAATTTCTCGTAGGCGAATAGCATGCTTCGGCCATAGAAGTTTGCTTTTAAGATGATGTCTTTATGATTTATCTTACATTCAAATACAAAATTAACATGACTTGCATTTATGTGTCTGAGTCCTTGAACTGGAATGCTATGCTTATCAAGCATGTTTGTAAAATAGTTCTGAATAAGATCAAAAAAGATTTTTCTGTGTGTTTGCATCACACAACTCCTTTATTAAGGTTCGTGATTCTGGATTGACAATAACAAAAATTATATCGGTGTCAATGTACCCCAATAAGTAAAACACAACGGAGTTTTTTGTGTTTTCATCAAATGTAAATTAATCTATAGTAATGAAAAATGAAAATACCTCTTTACTTGAAAATATGCTGGTACGAGATCAACAAGCCATTAAGGATTTTAGAGAGAAGAAAATAAGTACATCTGAACTTCAGGAAATAAACCGAAAGCATGTTGCGTGTCTTAAAGAAATAATAGAAAAAAATGGTTTTCCTACGATCACCACGACTTCACACGAAGCATACAAATCAGCCGTAGTGGTTGTTCTTCATTCAGAAGATATTGAACTATTAAAACAATCAATCCAGTTTTTAAAAAATAGAGACGTAAAGGATATTGAAAAGGCGCATATTGCTTTTATGGTTGATAAGATGCGTGTATTACAGAACCTTCCTCAACTATACGGAACGCAGTATCGTGTTAACCAAGACAATGTCCCCGAATATATTCCAATCGAAAACCCCGAAGCATTAGAAGAAAGACGCAAAGAACTTGGTATGGAGCCTTCAAGGTAATACACAGATTTCGTTTTTTAATTTTAGTATAGGGAACAAGATTAGATCTTGAAAAGAGATTTTGGTGTAATTATAATAAATACTAGATTGTGAGTAGCAGTCTAATCATAGAGAGATAAAAGCTATTTCTTGAAAGGAAGGGTTGAAAAGAATGAAGACTGTCACAGGTTTAGAAGAAGCTAAGAAAATAAAAAGATCTGTTGAGGAAACTATTTCCTTAAATCGGGTCATGCAATACCGGTATCCCCCTTTAATCAAACGACTTCAGAACAAAGAAGGTTTGACGAAGGAGGAAACAGAGTCTTTGTTTGAGGATCTCTTGAAATTCCTCTATTTGTGCGGAATTTCTGACCTCATCCTTGCTCCAAGTGAAAAGATTGATTTGGCCTGGCATCATTTCATTCTTTTCACTAAAGAATACAGACGATTTTGTATTAAGTATATTGGGTGCTTTGTACATCATTCTCCCCAAGAATCGGGGAATCGTCCCAAAGGGGTTCCGATTGTACAACAAACATTGGATTTGGCTGAAAAAACGTTCGGACCCCTATCTGGGAACTGGCGTTTCCCGGAAAGAGCATTTGTTGAGTGTTCCCCTTCTTATGATTGTAACGGGGATGCTCAATGCTCTACAAAAGGCTAAGAGCAAAAAATGAACACGAAAAGACTGGTTTTAAAACCAGTCTTTTTTTATTCTTTTATACAAATGAATTTAAAAATATGCCAGTATTTAATACTACCGTTCATAGTTCGGCCATATCCTTCCTCAATATTTTTCCAATAAATTTTAACCCGAGACTTGGCAAGTATTCCAAGAGCTTCTTGTTCAGTGAAGAAACTCATTATTCGTTTTCCTTGCCACTCATCATGCATACCAAACAACGTAAGATACATGACCCCTTTTTTACTGAGGCCGTCAATCATCCTTTGGATGACAGTGTCCACTTTTTCCTTTTCGGGTAGGAACGGGAGAGAGTTTGATGCGATGATTAAGCCATATTTTTCTTTTTCTATTTTGAAATGGGCCAGGTCTTGTATGACGCAATTTATTTTTAAATTTTTTGATTGGATGTTAGCTATCACATCAGGATTTTTATCAACACAATCTACTTCATAACCACGGTTTGCGAGAAAAGCTATATCATCTCCGAGACCTGGTCCAAGATCAAGCACGTGCTTATTTTCTGGAAGAAGTTTTTCACTTTCCAGTTTTCTTATAAAGAATGATCGCCTGTCCTGATCTAGTGACATAGGGATATTTTATCAAAAATTTTTTATTTGACACCTCCATCAAAGGTAATACACAGATTTCGTTTTTGAAACGAATGAGTTGGTATACAATAGAGGTATTCATGTGTGTCTGCTACACACAGCCTATACACTGTGCATGTTGAAGAAGCACAACTGAAAAAGTTTGTTCTTGATTCAAATTTGGTCTCCAAAGCGGATTTTGAGCGCGCCGAAGATGAAGCGAAAGAGCAAAAGAAAACAATCTCACATGTTTTAATTGAGCGTGGCTATGTATCCGAGGATGATCTCGGACGGATCCATGCGTATATTTTAGGAATTCCGTTTGTTAATTTGGTAAATCAGAAAATTGATTTTGAAATTCTCTCATTGATTCCAGAGCCAGTAGCACGCGCGCATAATGTGGTGGCGTTTGCGAAAACGAATGACAGTCTTGAGGTGGCGATGCTTGATACGGAAGACCTTAATGCCATCGACTTTATCAAAAAAAAGGTGGGATTGAAAATTCTTCCTCGTCTCACTGATCGTGAATCAATTCGAAGTGGACTGATTCAATATCAAAAAAGCCTCAAGCTTGAGTTCGGGGACATTATTCAAAAAGAAACATCCCAGATCAAGACGATTAAAGAAAAAGAAGGGGACGAGAATATTTCAGAAAAAGATTTGAAAAAGATGGCGGAGGATTTGCCGGTTATCCGCATTGTCGACACCCTGATTAAACACGCAATTATCCAGCGCGCCTCAGACATTCATATTGAGCCTATGGAAGAGCAGGTGCTGATCCGGTATCGGATTGACGGTATCTTGCATGATGCGATGACCCTTCCCAAAAGCGCTGGACCAGGGATCACCGCGCGCGTTAAAGTGCTCGCAAAACTTAAGCTCGATGAGAAGCGTCTGCCGCAAGACGGAAGGTTTAAGGTGGATATGAATAATGAGCGAGTGTCATTACGTGTGTCAGTGCTACCTATTGCGTATGGCGAGAAGGTGGTGATGCGTCTCTTGCGGGAAAATGTGTCAGGATTTTCTCTTGAAGGACTTGGATTCCATGGAGACTCGCTTGAGCATCTGCATAGCGCGACCAAGCAGAAAACAGGGATGATTTTGACCACCGGGCCAACTGGTTCAGGAAAAACCACCACGCTCTATACCATGCTCGATATTCTCAATGAGCCAGATGTAAATATTTCAACCATTGAAGATCCGGTCGAGTATCAGATGAAGCGAATTAATCAAACCCAAGTAAAGCCGGATATTGGTTTTTCTTTTTCTGAAGGGTTGCGTTCATTGTTGCGTCAGGACCCCGATATCATCATGGTCGGTGAAATTCGCGATCGCGAAACGGCATCTCTTGCAGTGAACGCGTCGCTTACCGGACACCTCGTGCTCTCAACCCTCCATACCAATTCTGCAGCCGGAGCGATCCCTCGCTTAATTGATATGGGAATTGAACCTTTCTTGCTCGTCTCTACCGTAAATGTAGTCATTGGTCAGCGTTTGATTCGCCGGTTATGCAGTGTGAAGGAGAAATATTTTTTGAAGAAAGAGGAAATCGAAGATCTGAAGGGCTCAATTGACCTCGATCGAGTAATGGAGTTTTTAGTTGCGGAGAAGATTGTGCCGCGAGGGTCTTCTTGGGAGAAGATTCCTTTCTTCCGACCAAAGAAGTCTTCAGAGTGTCCTGATGGATACAGCGGGCGGGTAGGTATTTATGAAGTACTCAAGGTTTCTTCCGCGATCAAAGAACTTATCATTCGAGGGGGTACCGCAGAACAATTTGAAACGCAAGCAAAAAAAGAAGGAATGGTTACCATGTTTGAAGACGGAATCATTAAGGCCGCGCAAGGATTTACGACGATTGAAGAAGTATTGCGGGTTATTTCAGAATAATTATGAAAATTCACTATCGCGCTTCGCGCGCAAACGGGGAAGTGTACGAAGAGACCGCTGAAGCGCGTGATCAATACGCGCTTGCGCGCACGCTTCGGGAAAAGGGTGAAGTCCTCATTTCTGTTCAGCAACATGAGAAAAAATCTAAAGAAGAAAAGAAGTTTTCTTTGGCAGGCTTGAAGAAATTAGAGTTCTCTTTTGGGGTGCGTTTGTATGAGAAGATTTTGTTTACGCGAAATCTCGGCGCACTGCTTGAGGCAGGGCTTCCTATGTCTCGCGCGCTCTCAGTGCTTGAGCGGCAGATGAAGAATCCCGCGTTTAAAAAAGTGGTAAAGAAGCTCTCGGAGGGTATTCATGGAGGAGATCCGCTTTATGCGAGTATGGAAAAACATCCCAAGGTGTTTCCTCCAATTTTTATTGCGATGGTTAAAGCTGGAGAAGAAAGTGGAAGCCTTGCGGAATCGCTCTCGGTGCTCGCAATGCAACAAGAGCGGATTTATACCTTGAAAAAGAAAGTCCGTGGCGCAATGATGTATCCCGCGATTGTCCTAAGCGCCATGGTTTTGATCGGTATTTTGATGTTTGTATACGTGGTGCCAACGCTAACCGCAACCTTTGAAGAACTTGACGCGAAACTTCCATTAAGCACCAAAATCATTATCGGTATCAGCGAGCTCATCCAAACGCATCCATGGCTACTTCTCGGAGCCACTCTCGGTGCGATTGTGGGATTCATTTCATTTTTAAGAACGAAGCGCGGGAAGCGAATGTTTGATTTTTTTGTATTACATATTCCCCTCATTCGGGATATCGTGAAGGAAGTAAACGCGGCAAGAACCGCGCGCACGCTCTCCTCTTTACTTGCGGCAGGAGTTGAGATCGTGTACGCGATCGGTATTACGCGAGAAGTTATTCAGAATAGCTATTTCAAAGAAGTGCTTGCGCGCGCAGAATCATCAATTCAAAAAGGAACCGCGCTTTCAGAAGTGTTCATCGACCATGGAGGATTCTACCCTATTTTAGTTGGAGAAATGATTAGTGTGGGAGAAGAAACCGGAAAACTTTCCGACATGTTGATGAACCTCGCTTCTTTTTATGAAACCGAAGTTGATCGAAAGACGAAAGATATGTCGACCGTAATCGAACCTTTCTTAATGATCGTGATTGGTGTTGCGGTTGGTTTTTTCGCGCTCTCAATTATTACCCCGATTTATTCACTGGTAGGAAGTTTCTAAGCTTATGATGTACTCTCTTTCGTTTAATAAAAGAAAAGGGGTGAGTTTGCTTGAAGTCTTACTCGCGTCGGGTATTATCGGCATTTTGCTCTTTGTGGTTGTCTCGAGTTTTACCTCAGTTCGGGATGCAGAAGCAGTAAAAAAAGATGCGGTGCGCATTCTTTCCTTGCTACACGACGCGCGAACCATTACCCTTGCGTCACACAGCACCTCTGTATATGGCGTGTACGCGAGTTCAACCACGGTCGTATTATTTCGAGGCGCGAGTTATGTTCCGAGTGACCCCGAGAACCGCGTGTTAAATCTTAATCCAAAGACAGAAATTGGGGGAGTGACGCTTGCTCAAGGGGGGTACGCGGTTGTTTTTGATCGGCTCACCGGAGCAACGGAGGATGACGGCACTATTGTCGTTCAAGATGTCACTGATCCATCAAACGCGCACACCATCACTATTTATGAGACAGGTCTTGCTGAAATTACTTCATGAAAATAACAAGTTTTCAAAAAGCAGGTTTTGGTTTAACTGAGGTAGTCATTGGCACCGGACTTTTCTTGGTAATCGCGCTTTCGTTAGTGGTAACGCTTACGAGCTTTCTTCAAAGAACCTTACAGCATACCCCTGAGCTTCAAGCCTCATTTCTACTTGAAGAGGGAATGGAGGTGGTGCGGTTTTTTAGGGATCAAAGTTGGAGCGCTTCTTTAGGAGGGGGTTGGAGCGAAGGGGTGCCGTATGCCGCTGTTTTTAATGGGAGTGAGTGGTATATGGTGAGCACGTCTACCCCTATGATTGATGCTACCTTCTTACGAACAATCACGTACGCTCCAGTAGAACGTGATGCGGAAGATAATATCGTCTATCCAGGGGGTAGCGTGGTATCACCGGTTGCAAATGATCCTAATACGAAGAAAGTGGTGGTTTCAGTCGCCTGGTTTAGAGAAGGAGCAACGACCACCAAGAGTATGGAAGCCTATTTTAGTGATTTATTTGAAAATTAGTATGGCATCGCAATTACTTTTTTCTAAGGAACGAAGAAAAGGATTTACCTTGATTGAAATTTTAACCTACGTTGCTATCATCGGACTCTTTTTTGTGGTGGTGGTAAATACTTTTATTACTCTGGCTCGTTCATACACCGCGATACATGCCGTGGGGGATCTTCATGTTGCTGCCGCAACCGCACTCGATCGAATGGTGTTTGAAATTCGGCGTGCCTCTCGTGTTGATACGGCGAATAGCGTATTCAATAGTTCCCCTGGTACCCTAGCCCTTTTGGTGCCGCTTGATGGGGGCGGGGAGTCGCAGAAATTATTTTCTGTGAATGGTGGAATCGAATTTTTTCAAGATGGCAATTCAAACGGTTTGCTTACTCCGGGGAATGTCACCATTTCAAACTTGATATTTCGTCGTGTTGCCACATCTGATGCGGAACTCGTGCGCGTAGAAATGGAACTTGAAACCGCGTACGGAACCACAACAAAATCAGCATGGTTTTATGATTCAGCAGTATTGCGAGGTGATTATCAGGAATAGTATATAGGTTATGTCTCAAAAAATATTAAAAAATCGTGGAGCCGCATTACTCACCACCCTCATATTTTTATTAGTGATCTCGGTGATTGTCGTATTGGGTGTGGCAAGCTCCGCGTTTGCGGAACGGCGAATTATCGCTGAGTCTTGGCGTTCACGCCAGAGCTTCTTTGCTTCGGAGAGTGGTGTTGAGGATGTGGTATATCGTTTTAAGTCAGGAAAGATGACGAGTGCGATTCAGGTATTGGGCGGCATGAATAACACTACCGCTTCAACATCCGTTGCCGTAGTCAACGGTGATCAGCGTGAAATTACCGCTCTTGCGGTACAACAAAACACGTTTCGGAAAAGCAGGGCGCTGGTTTCGTTAGGTTCAGGAGTCTCTTTTAATTATGGGGTGCAGTCAGGTAACGGAGGGATCATACTTGAAAATAGTGCTTCAGTTCGGGGTAATGTGTATTCAAACGGACCGATTGATGGTTCAAATTCAAATATTGTTCGAGGGGATGTGGTTTCTGCTGGGGCGAGTGGCCTTATTGACGGTGTGCATGCAACAGGAACCGCGTATGCCCGTACCATTCGTGATTCCACCATTGATGGCGACGCGTATTATCAGAATATATCAGGAACGATTGTAGGAGGGACGCTTTACCCGGGAAGTCCTAATCAGCCTCCTGCTGAATTGCCAATCTCTGATGCGTTAATTGAAGAATGGAAAGCTACCGCACTTGCCGGAGGGGTTACTTCATCACCTTGCCCACTCAAGATAAATAGCGCGACCACGCTTGGCCCTCGGAAAATTGCGTGCGATCTTGAAATTGAGGGTAATAATTACAACATTACGTTAAATGGTCCGATATGGGTTGAGGGAAATATTCTCATTAAGAATAGTCCTAATATCTATATTGCAACTTCATTAGGAAACCAAAGTGTGCCAATTATCGCGGATGACCCTTCAGACCGACTCTCTGGGAGCAGAATTATGCTTGAAAACAGTGTGGATTTTTTTGGCTCTGGCTCAAGCGGATCCTATGTTGTCTTTATTTCTCAAAATGAGAGCGCTGAAAATGGAGGTAGTAATCGAGCAATTGATATTAAGAATAGTGTTGATGGTGATTTGTTGGTTTATGCTGGTCATGGAGAAATTGAACTCCAGAACAATATCAGCCTCAAGGAAGTAACCGGATATCGTATTCGAATTAAAAATAGCGCTGAGGTAATTTACGAGACCGGACTCGCAAGCTTGCTTTTTACGTCGGGCCCAGGAGGAGGCTACCAGCTTCAGGGGTGGGGGGAAGCAGAGTAATTGGGATGGAGAGCGCTTCTTTCTCGTGGTAGAATAGGAGCGATGAAAAAAAGAACACCACGCCTTGTCGTTGCAAATTGGAAATTAAACCCCCCTTCTCTTGGTGAAGGGAAGAAGCTCTTTTTAGGAATACGAAAAAAAGCACGCGCCGTTCGGGGCGTGACGACGGTGGTGTGCCCCCCGTTTGTATTTATAAGCTCGTTACGGAGTCTCTTTACTTCGCGCTCGATCGCGCTTGGTGCTCAGGATGTGTCCTCAGAGACAGAAGGAGCGTTCACCGGCGAGGTAAGCGCGAGAATGCTTAAGAGTGCGGGAGCAACTTACGTGATTATTGGGCATTCGGAGCGTCGGGCGCGCGGGGAAGATAATAAAGAAATAAATAAAAAAATTCATACGGCGCTTAAAGCGGGGTTTCGGGTTATTCTCTGTATTGGAGAATCAGTACGTGATGAACACGGTGAATACCTCTCTTTCCTTAAACGAGAGATAGAAGAGGGGCTTGCTCACGTGCCTCAGAAATCATTCAGTCAGCTTATCATCGCGTACGAGCCTATCTGGGCTATTGGAAAAGGCGCGGATTATGCGATTACGCCCCATGAATTGCATGAAATGGTTATCTTTGTACGTAAGACAATGAAAGAAATTTTTAAGAAATCAGATGTTGTTGATGTTCCGATTCTCTACGGAGGTTCTGTGGGACCTGAAAACGCGGATGAGCTTCTCCGTGACGGAAACGTCGATGGGTTTTTAGTGGGGAGCCAAAGTCTTTCGGCCTCTCATTTTGGAGAAATTCTTTTAAGCGCCGCAAAAAAATCATGACTCGATTTTTGACGATTGAGAAAATGCCAGAGCTTGTTGGAAAGCGTGTCTTGCTCCGTGTTGATTTTAATGTGCCGGTAGTCCAAGGGCGGGTTCTGGATGATTTTCGAATTCGTCGAGTGATCCCCACCATACATTATTTGGCGCGAAAGGGAGCGCAAATCCTTCTCGTGAGCCATATCGGGAGGTCTGATAATACGACCTTGGTACCTGTATACGAGTATTTAAAAAAGCAATTTCCGATTGTCTTCCTCAAGTCTTTTTTTGATGAACGCGCAACGCAGGTATTACATAATCTTGAGAATGGCTCGCTCGTTCTTTTTGAAAATGTTCGGCACGATAAAGGAGAAGAACGTAATGATCCTGCCTTTGGAGAGAAATTGGCGTCGATTGCTGACTACTATGTCAATGAGGCCTTTTCTGTCTCGCATCGAGCGCACGCCTCTATTGTAGGAGTTCCTCAGCATCTTCCGTCTTTCGCCGGATTACTTTTTGATGAAGAAGTTAAAAATCTTTCTCGGGCATTCGATCCTGAGCATCCTTTCGTGTTTATTTTAGGCGGTGCAAAATTTGAGACGAAACTCCCTTTGGTTCAGAAGTTTCTGAGTACGGCTGATAGCGTCTTCGTTGGCGGGGCGTTAGCAAACGATCTATTTAAAGTGCACGGTTTTGAGGTGGGAAAATCATTGTTGTCGGAATTTTCACATAATGATGAATTGTCACACCTTCTCGAGAATAAAGGCTTGCATCTTCCTACGGATGTTATTGTAAAGCGGGGAGAGAAAACGGTTACGACTCTACCGCATGAAATTCTTCCTGATGACTATATTGTTGACGCGGGAGAGAAGACTTTGGAGCAATTATCACGGCTTACCGCGTCTGCTAAATTCATACTATGGAACGGCCCACTGGGAAATTATGAGAATGGTTTTAAAGAAGGGACTCACGCGCTTGCCCGTATCGTAGGGAAAAGCAATGGGGCGACCATCATCGGAGGAGGGGACACTTTGGCGGCAATTGCGGAACTAGGGATTGGGAGTAAGTTCTCATTTGTCTCCACTGGTGGAGGAGCTATGCTTGATTTTTTGGCACACAACAGTATTCCGGGAGTTGACGCGCTTTCTCGTGCGTAAAAAAACCTCTCTTTTTAAAATTTTAAAAAGAGAGGCGTGTAAGCGTGCTTAACGCTATGATTTTTCTAATATATCCCGCGCAATTTCAACGATCTCTTCATGCGAGAGCGAAAGCTCCTCTCGAAGGCGATCCATCTTTGCTTTCAGCGCGTGTTTAGCTACTTCATCGGTCGTGGGAAGCAATGCGTCACTTGCAAACTGAAGGTATTCGAGGATTTTTTGATTCCGGCCTTGATTATTCGTGGTGTTCATGTTCAATCCATTCAAGGCCGATGAGAAGGGCAAACCTTCCGTATGCGGCTCGATTGTTGAGAAGTGGTTTAATCCAGTCTCCATCTCTCCCATGCTTTTTCATGGTACGTGAAAGAATCTGGATACTTTCAATAGTTGTGTCGTGGGTAATACCGCGTGTACGGGCAATAGCATTCATCTCACCATCGTGGATGGCTTTTGGGCCGTTGGAGGTTTGAATCCGGAATTCGCAAAGTATTTTAAGATACTTCACACAACTTACCTTCATCTCTTCAAGGAGTTCTTGAAGAAGATCTTCGTTCGCACAGGCAACCTCAAGCTCTTGAAGTGTGATGAGGCCCTGTGCGGGATGTGCCGTGCGTTCCCTCTGTAATGCGCGGATGGCTTCTTTTGCGTGTGGGGGTATATCTGTTAAAGAACGATTCATTCGACTCCTTAGGGTTAAGGGTTGGTATATACATCTAGTTTAATTATAACATAGAAAATAGTAATTTGTCAATGTCCACAAATCTGAAGAAGAATCCCACAGGCATCCTTACGGCTATGTATTTTGTTTTTCTAATACGTCTCGTATTTTTTGCATGGTCTCAAGCGCTTCGTCGGGTTCGTATTTTCTCGGGCCTTTCCAGTGTTTAAAGCCATCGTTATTAAATCGCGGAATAATATGCACGTGAGCGTGAAAGACCACCTGTCCCGCGGCAGGTTCGTTGTTCATGACTACGTTGATTCCATCTGCTTGAACCGCTTTTTTGATTGCGGTGGAAAGCTTTTTTACCACGGTAAAAAAATGGCCAAGAATCGAATCAGGGAGTTCGTAAATATTTTGATAGTGTTTTTTAGGAATAAGGAGCGTGTGCCCAAAATTTACGGGATGAATATCTAAGAACCCTAAAACCAGCTCGTCTTCATACACAATCTCGCTCGGAATTTCTCTACGAATGATTTTTGCGAAAACAGTTTCTTTTTCTTTCATCATTTTAGTATATGCTAAAATGTTCCCATGATAAACTATCGGCTTCGTGATTCAATTCCTGCGCACCTCGAATCAGAACTGGGAAGCTTTCCGCCGCTTTTAGCCAAACTCCTGTACGCGCGCGGTTTTTTATCTAAGAAAGACGCGGAAGCATTCCTGTCAGTTAATTATGTCAATGACACCCATGACCCACTTCTTTTAAAAGGAATAACTGAGGCAGTCGCTAGTATCGTAGATGCGATTACACACGATAAGAGGATTGTTGTTTGGAGTGACTATGATACGGATGGCATTCCCGCTGGAGTGATCCTCCATGATTTTTTTAAGAAAATAGGATTTAAAAACTTTAGAAATTATATTCCCGATCGGTTTCGTGAAGGATTTGGCCTTAACATCTCGGCAATTGAGTCTTTAAAGGAAGAAAAGGTTGAACTCATTATTACCTGTGACTGTGGAATTAATAATGTACCCGAGGTATTACGCGCGCGAGAGCTTGGGATTGAGGTTGTGGTGACCGACCACCACCTTCCTGGCGATACGCTTCCTCTCGCGCGAGCAATTGTAAACCCAAAACAAGTAGGATGTAATTATCCGGAAAAGATGCTTTGTGGTGCCGCGGTCGCATTCAAACTGGTTGAAGCGCTTTGCCGGAGTGGAAACTTCTCCATGATAAAGCCTGGGTGGGAGAAGTGGTTATTGGACATGGTGGGTATTGCCACGCTTTCTGATATGGTGCCATTGCGCGGAGAAAATCGAGTGCTTGCGACGTACGGGCTTCTGGTGCTTCGCAAGTCTCCGCGTATTGGTCTTCAGAAATTGCTTCGTGCTGCTGGGGTAAATCAAAGAATGCTTACCGAAGATGATATTGGCTTTACTCTTGCTCCGCGCATTAATGCGGCATCACGCATGGGTTCCCCTATGGATGCGTTTCGTCTTTTAGCAACCGAAGATGAAGGAGAGGCGGGAGTATTGGTTAAACATCTTTCAAAAATAAATGACGAACGCAAAGGGGTTGTGGCGAGTATGGTAAAAGAAATGAAACATACCCTTAAGGATCGTTTCCAGAGAGAAGAGAAAGCGCTCGTGGTAATGGGGAATCCAAAATGGAATCCAACCCTTTTGGGGCTTGCCGCGAATTCATTAATGGAAGAGTATCAGCGTCCGGTATTTCTATGGGGGCGTGATGGATCATCGGTGCTCAAAGGCTCGTGTCGTTCTCCGGGAAGCCCCAACCTGGTTAGCTTGATGGATCATGCGGCAAAAGAAGAAATCTTCATCGAATATGGAGGGCATGCGTGTTCCGGAGGGTTTAGCGTGATTTCAACGAAAGTGCATTTGCTTGAAGATGCACTGCTTAGTGCTTATGAGCAGATACCTGGAGAAGCTCATACTACCCAAGAGCTTTTTGTCGACAGTCGATTATCTATTGAGGAGGTGTCTCGTAGTATGCATCAAACAATTCAGCGACTCGCTCCTTTTGGAGTTGATAATGAAAAACCGCTCTTTATTTTTGATCAGGCATATCTTCATGGTTTTCGTGTGTTTGGAAAGGCTAAAAATCACCTAGAACTTTCAATCAAGCGAAAAGACGGGAGTATTATGAGGGCGATCGGTTTTTTTATGGGAGATGAAAAAGTTACCACTTCACTTCGTCAAGGAGCACATTTTTCTTTTTTAGCACATTTGGAAGCCTCCAATTTTGGCGGGTCTGCCGAGCTTCGATTGCGTATTGTTGCTATACTCTAACCTATGAAAGAAGAGAGAATTTTAATATTTACTGACGGTGCGTCAAAAGGAAATCCTGGCCCGGGAGGTTTTGGCGCTCTTGTGGTTCGCGAAGGGAGTGTGCGGGAGCTTGGAGGATTTGAATCTAATACCACCAACAATCGTATGGAACTCCAGGCGGTTATTGCTTCGCTCGAGGTGCTTGGTAATACCGACAAACCCATTACGATTTATACTGACTCTCGGTATGTGAAAGAGGGAAGTAGCGCGTGGGTATTTGGTTGGCAACGATCAGGATGGGTTACTAAGGATAAAAAAGAAGTATTGAATCGTGATCTCTGGGAGAGAATTCTCGGAGCTCTTCAGGGGAAAGACGTGTCGTGGAAATTAGTTTCAGGTCATGTGGGTATTCCTGGTAATGAGCGGGTAAATACCATTGCCTCAGAATATGCCGAAGGCAAATCTCCCGCATTATACGTGGGAAGCCTCGAAGATTATGGGGTTGCTGTTTTTGATGTTGCTCCAGATGAAGCAATGCAGAATAGCAAATCAAGGAATAAAGGAAAGGCGTATTCCTACGTTTCTTCCGTTGACGGTGTTATCTACGTTGATGCTACGTGGGATGCTTGCCTTAATCGGGTTAAAGGAGTACCTCATACCAAATACCGAAAAGCATTAAGCAAAGAAGATGAAATAAAGATTATCGAGCAGTGGAAAAAAGATACGTAGTATGGCAGGGCGTTATTTTTTTGCGCCAATTATCTCTTTTGTCTTTGGTATTTGGATTACGGAAGTGTTTGAACTGAGGATATGGACGCTTCTTTTTTTAGGGTGCGCCGGCTTGATTCCGCTACTATATCAGCTTCTCACGCGCGGGAAGTATCGGTGGGGAGCACTCATAGCGCTCATCGGCATCTTTTTTCTTCTCGGCGGCGGTCGGGTGGTGCTTTTTGAGCGTATTACTCCGGAACCCATCCTGAGCGAATCACTCAAAAAACAAGTGGCGCTTCGTGGATTCATTGACGCGGAACCGGACACTCGAGATAAAGACACACGTCTTCGTGTAATGCTTGATACCCTCTATCAAGATGGTGGTACGCACCAGGTATCCTCGCGAGTATTAGTGGTGACCGATCCCTACGCATCCTATCGTTATGGCGACACCATTTTTATTGAAGGCGTACTTACAAAACCAGAATCATTTATTGATGAACGAGGGAAGGTTTTTCATTACGATGAATTTCTGGGGAAAGACCGAATCTTTTTTGTCATACGAGGCGGGGAAGTGTCGCTCGTAGAAACAGGTGGAGGGAATCCAGTGATTCGAACACTTCTTTCGTTTAAGGAGCGTATCGTGGGAGGAATTACGCAGGTATTGCCAGAACCGCACGCCTCTCTTTCCGCGGGGCTCGTATTTGGCGCGCGCCAATCATTAGGAGAGGGATTAACTGAAGCGTTTCGAAGAACCGGTATTATTCATATTGTGGTGCTTTCTGGATATAACGTGACTATTATTGCTGAAGCGCTCATTCGAATTTTTTCATTCTTGCCTCGTATCGGAGCATTCTCTCTTGGTGTCGCGTCAATTATCTTTTTTGCGCTCATGACGGGCGCGAGCGCAACGATTGTGCGCGCAAGCATTATGGCGATTTTAGTCCTAATTGCTCGACTCACCGGAAGAGTGGGGGATATGATGCGGGCACTTTTCTTCGCGGGTTTTTTAATGTTGATGCACAATCCAAAATTGCTCTACTATGATGTATCGTTTCAGCTTTCATTCCTAGCTACGCTGGGGCTTTTAATTCTTTCACCGCTTTTAGTTCGATTTATGAAAATTATTCCCACCGCACTCCAATTGCGTGAGTTTGCAGTAGCAACCATCGCAACCCAGATTTTCGTATTGCCACTCCTTTGGTATCAGATGGGAGAGCTTTCCTTGGTGGCGCTTCCGGTAAACCTCTTGGTTTTGATAGCTATTCCACTTACCATGCTCTTCGGTTTTCTGACGGGGCTTCTAGGGATGGTAAGCGTAGTGCTTGCATGGCCTTTCGGCTTTATCGCACTATTTTTACTTTCTTATGAACTCACCGTGGTAAATTTTTTTGCCGCCTTGCCATTTGCGAGCATTACGGTACCCCTCGTTCCTTTTTGGATGGTAGCGGGGATGTATGTTCTTTTTGGGATAGGTATTTTTCTTCTGGCAAGAAAAAACCCCGTAGCATTCCCACTCCCACAGGGTTCGTCAGAACGTTCTCTTTAATAACTTACGCTCCTGAAAAGTTTTCTGCCACCGTTTTCCAATTAACCTGTGCAATATAGTCCTCAATATATTGTTTTTTTCCGCTTGGGTGATAGTCTGCCACGAACGCGTGTTCCCACATATCGATGCCGAAGATCCACACTAATCCGGTAAGGTGCCCGTAGTGTTGTTCATCAACCCATGCGTTGAGAAGCCGTTTTGTTTTTGGGTCATAATAAAGAACCGCCCAACCAACTCCTCGAGTGAGCGCTACTACTTTGAATCGCGCAAGCCAGGCATCAATTGAACCCCACTCCTCTTCAATAGCCGCTTTAAGAGAGCTTTCTTGAGGAAGCGCTTGGGCTCCTCCCTCAAGGTTTTTGAAGTAGTATTCATGGTTTCGCATCCCGTCGAATTCAAAAGCAAAACGGCGTTGGAGTTCTCCTAATAGGTACGCATTCTTTTCTGAATCGGCCGAAAGCTCGGCGATTTTCTCAAGAATGAGGTTTGCGTGTTTTACATACCCTTGATAGAGCTTAAGGTGTTCCTCAATATTTTTCTCTGATATCCCATTGAGTGTGGGTAATGAAAATGTCTGTGGGGTAAAAGTTTTCATAGATTAAACTTTAGTTAGCGTGCAATACGGTTACTGTATCATAGCATCTTCTCATCCTGCGGTATACTGAGTGTTATGAAGCGCCGATATCTCTATCGAAGCGTATTGCTCGGTGTGATACTGCTCTGTAATGCGTTCATCTGGTACGCGGTATTTAAAGAGACACGAAATGGAATGCTTATGGTTGCATTCCTTGATGTAGGGCAAGGCGATGCGATTTTTATTGAAGCACCAAACGGAAATCAGGTATTGGTTGATGCTGGGGAATCCCGTGAAGTGCTTCGCGCATTAGGTAAAGTGATGCCCCCGTATGATCGCACCATCGATGTATTTATTGGCACACACCCGGATCAAGACCATATTGGAGGCGCAACAGCGGTATTTGATCGTTTTGAAATAGCGCACGTATTTGATCCAGGGATTCACGTCGATACGCAAGCGTTTGAACACTACGCACAGCGTATCAAAGAAGAGGGAGCGACATACCGTGTTGCACGGCGTGGTACCGAGATTAATCTTGGTGGTGGAGCAGCACTTTTCATCCTTTTTCCCGATCGGGATATGCAAGGTGCTGATCCGAATCATGCGTCCGTTATTTTGAAATTGGTATACCAAGACACCTCCTTTTTATTAACCGGTGATACACCGAGCCAGATTGAGCGTTATCTGGTGTCTCTTGATGGGGGACATCTTCAGAGCACGGTGCTTAAGGTCGCTCACCATGGTTCGAACACCTCAACTTCCGGATTATTCCTCAATTCAGTGCATCCGACGTACGCGGTTATTTCCGCGGGGAAGCGTAATCGGTACGGTCATCCTCATGATGAAGTTGTTGAGAGACTTGAATCTCTTACACTTCCTATTTTTGAAACAAGTGAGCAAGGCACGGTCGTGATGTTAAGCGACGGAAAGGAGGTAGTAGTAAAGTAAGAGCAGTTATAGCAAACCCGCCTTCTTAAGGGTTGCATACGCTCCGTTTTTATTGATCGTTTTAAGCGCGCGCGCAGAAAGCGTTACCGAAACGGTACGCTTTAATTCAGGTACATAAATTTTCTTTTTTTGAAAATTGACCTGACGTCGGCGTTTTCCTGTTGGGTTAAATTGTGTGGCACGAGTGCGGTTGCTGTATCCGCCGCCAACAAGAGAACGTTTTTCTGTTACGGGGCATGTTTTTGCCATAAGACGCTTACGATAGAAGCGTTCGTATGGTAGCATATTTTTATTGCAATGCAAATAACGTATGGAGATTGAATTTGTTTTTATTATCCTTGTGTTGGTGTTTTCAGTGGTTGCGCATGAGCTTGCACACGGGGTTACGGCAGATGCGCTCGGTGACCCAACCGCGCGCCTTGCGGGGCGACTTACCTTAAACCCCATAAAACACCTGGATTTGGTCGGTTCATTTATTGTTCCGGTGCTTATGTATTTTCTTCCTGGTGGCGTGATGTTTGGATGGGCCAAGCCGGTGCCTTACAACTCCTATAATTTACGGCGGGGAAGATTAGGCGAAGCATTAGTTGCAGGTGCGGGTCCGCTTACCAATATCGGACTTGCCCTTATTTTTGGTTTCCTGGTTCGAGCAGGTCTTTCATCAGGGTTTTCTCCGGCATTTATTGAGATTGCGGGTTATGTGGTGTTGGTTAATCTGGTACTCGCGATTTTTAACCTCATCCCTATTCCACCGCTTGATGGGTCTAAAATTCTCTTTTCAATACTCCCTCCACGATTTGCCAATTGGCGATACGCACTCGAACAGTATGGATTCATATTTGTCCTTATTTTCGTCTTTTTCTTTATTCAGGTGCTCTTCCCGGTCATTGGGTTGGCGTTTAGCCTCCTTACCGGAATTGGCTTCTCATAAGAGGGGGTGTAGCGCATTGTGGATAGAGCCTCGATATTCGGTTGCTTTTTTTTGAGGTCTATATTACAGTAGTGCCACTAGCGCCCATGCTTTCTATTGAGTGATAGAGCGTTCATGCGCTAATTTTTATGGCAACCATTAACCAGCTTGTACGAAAAGGGAGAAAGAAAATGACCCGCAAGGTGCGCGCGGTGGCTTTAACGCGTGGTTTCAATACTCTTAAAAATCGCCCAACCTACTATCCTTCTCCCTTTAAGCGCGGTGTCTGTATTAAGGTCACTACAAAGACTCCTAAAAAACCAAACTCCGCAATTCGAAAAATCGCACGAGTGCGCTTAACCAACGGTATGGAGGTTACCGCGTATATCCCTGGTATTGGGCACACCCTCCAAGAACACTCAGTGGTATTGCTTCGAAGCGGTCGTGTGAAAGATATTGGTGTACGTTATACGGTAGTACGTGGCGTACTCGATGCTTCTGGTGTTGAGAACCGAAAGCGCGGACGAAGCCGTTATGGGGTTAAGCGTCCAAAATAAGATAAATAAGTAAGCGTTTTTATGCGAAGAGCAATTAAGAAGAAAAAACCAATTGGGCCAGATTTGGTATATGAGTCACCAAAAGTGGCCAAGTTTATTAACTACGTCATGCTTTCTGGAAAACGAAGCACCGCTGAACGCGTAGTGTACCGTGCTTTCGATTTGATAAAAGAAAAAGGTGAAAACAGCAATCCGCTCGATGTATTTGAGCGAGCGCTTAAGAATGTCGCACCGCTTATGGAGGTTCGATCGCGCCGTGTTGGTGGAGCTAACTATCAAGTGCCACGAGAAGTACGTCCAGAACGGAAGACCTTCTTGTCGATGCGATGGATTATTGAAGCGGCAAATGGACGCCGAGGTACCCCGATGCACCAAAAACTTGCTGAAGAAATTATTGCCGCAAGCAATAATGAGGGCGATGCGGTAAAGCGTCGTGAAAATACGCATAAGATGGCGGAAGCAAATAAGGCATTCGCGCATTTTGCGTGGTAGGAGTGCTGGTTTTTAAACCCTGTTTTTAAGCGGGATTTTTTATTGAACAATTGAAATATTATTTATGAAGCGCGATTATTCACTACCTTTCGTACGAAACTTTGGCATTATTGCACACATTGATGCTGGAAAAACCACCACATCGGAACGGGTGCTTTTTTATACAGGCGTATCACATAAAATCGGGGAAGTGCATGAAGGAGCTGCGGTAATGGACTGGATGGAACAAGAGCGAGAGCGAGGCATTACCATTACCTCTGCAGCAACGACGTGTTTTTGGATCCCAACCTATGAGAATCTCAATCCAGAAAAGAAGCACCGTTTTAATATTATTGATACCCCGGGGCACGTTGATTTTACGGTTGAGGTAGAACGCTCACTCCGTGTGCTTGATGGTGGGGTAGTAGTTTTTGATGGTGTTGCGGGAGTTGAACCGCAATCAGAAACCGTGTGGCGTCAGGCAGACAAATATCATGTGCCACGTATTTGTTTTGTAAATAAGCTCGACCGTATGGGCGCGTCATTTGAGCATTCATTCAAAACAATTATCGAACGTTTGACTAAAAGCGCGGTACGCATGCAGTTGCCGATTGGCGAAGAAGAACATTTTGAAGCAATCATCGATTTGCTCACCATGAAAGCCTACTATTTTGAAGGAACGATGGGGAATACCATCCGAACTGAAGAAATCCCTGAAGCTCGTCGTGCCGAAGCTGAAAAATTCCGAGGTGAGCTTGTTGAAAAAATTGTTGAGCATGATGACGCCCTTATGAATGAGTATCTTGAAGGAAAAGAGATTCCGATTGCGTCACTCAAAGCAGTATTGCGAAAGGCAGTACTTGCGAATAAGGTGGTACCGGTATTTTTAGGTTCTGCGCTCAAGAACAAAGGGGTACAGCTCGTGCTTGATGCGGTTGTTGATTACCTACCTTCTCCCGTTGATGTACCAGCAATTAAAGGCGTTAATCCGGAAACAAGCGCGGAAGATGAGCGACATTCCTCTGATGACGAACCATTCGCGGCGCTCGGGTTTAAACTCCAGACTGATCCATATGTGGGCCAACTCACATATTTTAGAGTGTATTCAGGAGTGCTTGAGGCCGGCTCTTATGTGTATAACCCTCGTACCGGAAAGAAAGAACGCATTGGGCGTATTTTGCGCATGCACGCGAATGAGCGTGAAGAGGTTAAGAAAGTATTTTCTGGAGAAATCGCGGCGGCAGTAGGTCTTAAGGAAGTGAAAACAGGTGATACCCTTTGTGATGAGGCGCACCCCATTCTACTTGAAGGTATTGAGCCTCCAGAACCAGTGATCTCACTTCGTATTGAGCCAAAAACCAAAGCCGATCAGGAGAAAATGGGTATCGCATTGAAGCGTCTTTCTGATGAAGATCCAACTTTTAAGATTAAAACTGATTCAGAAACACTTGAGACCGTGATTATGGGTATGGGAGAACTCCATCTTGATATCATTGTAGATCGAATGAAGCGAGAGTTTAGTGTTGAAGCAAATGTGGGGAAACCGCAGGTTGCGTATAAAGAGACGATTACCGGCGAAGCGGAGGCGGAACATAAATATATTAAACAAACCGGCGGTAAGGGACAGTATGGGCACGTTAAGATTAATATTAAACCGTTTGATCGGGAGGCAATTAAAGAGGAAAAGAAAGTGCCTAAGAACGTGAAGCGGTATGAAGACTTTGAATTTATCGACTCAATTAAAG
The DNA here is from genome assembly GCA_937952265.1 of uncultured bacterium. Classification (GTDB taxonomy): domain Bacteria; phylum Patescibacteriota; class Minisyncoccia; order Phycocordibacterales; genus CALFYW01. Next base: position 148,905 of record CALFYW010000016.1, on the reverse strand, counting down.
GAGGGGTGATTCCACAAGAGTTTATTCCTGCGGTTGAGAAAGGGATCCGTGAGGCAATGGATCGGGGGATTGTTGCGGGGTATCGCCTGGTAGATGTTTCAGCAGAGCTTTTGTTTGGATCATACCACGATGTAGACTCGTCGGAGATTGCGTATAAGATTGCGGCATCACAAGCATTTCAAGATGCCGCGAAGCGGGCAAAGCCGGTCATTCTTGAACCAATCATGAAAGTGGAGGTGGTTACCCCTGAAAAGTTTATGGGGGATGTTACCGGGCACTTAAACTCTAAGCGTGGGCAAATTGAAGGGATGGATGAGAGAGGTCTTAACCGTGTCGTGCGGGCAAAGGTGCCGCTTTCGGAGATGTTTGGGTACGTAACAACCCTCCGCTCAATGACTGAAGGTCGTGCTACTTCTACCATGGAGTTCGATCATTATGCCATCGTTCCTCCAAACGTTGCGCAAACCATTATCGAAGCGCGGAAATAAAAGCTATGAGGGCGCGGGCGCTAATTAACCAAGGCGCCAAAGTATTCTTATTATATTCTTGTTTTTTTACACCTCAATCTGGTGTTTTCCTTACCAGGTGCTTTCCCCCCTTTTTTCCACCAGTCAACCTGCCATTCCACCAGTCAACCTGCCAGGTTGACTGGTGGAAGTTCAGTGTTTAAAAGATATTTTTGAACCTCTTTTTTATACTCCATTGGATTAGTTTCAAAAAGGCTAAAAAACAAAGGTTGGTTAATTATTTTTGGAAAGTTTGGCTTACCTACATAATCTTGGTAGCTCGACCATGGATATTTTTCAAGAAAAGCTATTACGCGGGAGTAGTTAGTTGTCTTTTTACTCAAGTCTCTCCAGGGATACTTGTGTATATCCAAAGGATTAAGTTCGATATAGAAAGGTATGTATAAAAATTGCGCATCCCTTTTTATTAAGATAATTTTTGCGGAATTTTGGAATAAATAACCGCTTCGCTGATGTTTGGTGTTGAAGTATTTGGTATATCCGTTTCCTAATCTTTTTACAAACTCTGTAATACCTCCCTCGATGCGTTCGTGTAATAGTAGGTGGTAATGGTTAGGGAGCAGGCTCCATTTCAAGATGTCTACAATTGGTTCCCGATGTTTTTCATGTTCAGACGTAAGGATGTTTCGACCCTGAAATCGAAGCGCGCCATTTTGATTGTTGAGTCTATATAAGTTTTCAACAAATCGATGGTACTCTGGCATGGAAGTAAAAATCGGCTTTTTATCGAATCCTCGATTACAAATATGAGCAATATCACCAACCATAAATTTATACTGATAATAATAGCATATTTACCAGTCAACCTGGCAGGTTGACTGGTGGAGAGTGGCACTAGGGAAATAACCTCTTTTTGAGGTTATTTCTGTTATCCCCATACCTTCAGTTAATTGTTACGTATGAAAAAACTCATTATTAGCAGCCTTTTTATTTGTTCACTGTTTCTCATAGTGCCATCAGTGCATGCCGCACTCACTCAAAGTCAAATCAATTCCATCATTGGCCTCCTCCAATCGTTTGGCGCTGATAGCGGAGTGATTAGGAATGTGGAGATTTCACTCGAAGGAGGTACGCCAACAACCGCAGGCGGGGCTACTTCACCTTCAATAGTAAACCCGCTGGTGGGTAGTTCGACTAGTGTTTCTTGCGTGAGGATTATTAGAAATCTCTCTCGAAGTGATGGAGAAAATCGCGATGAGACCAACAATGGGGCAATTTCAAGATTGCAGGAATTCCTCAGAGCGCAGGGTGATTATACCTACCCAGAAATTACCGGCTTCTTTGGTCCCTCAACTGAAGCGGCGGTAAGGAGCTTCCAAGCGCGCAACGGTATTGTTTCTTCAGGAACTCCTGATACTACCGGCTACGGCGCAGTAGGCCCTTCAACTCGCGCGCGTATTCAAGCATTGAGTTGTGGTGCTTCTCAATCCTCTAATTCTATTCAGGTCTTAGCTCCAAGTGGAGGAGAAGTTTATCCTGCAGGATCTCAAATAACGGTAGGTTGGACTCAAAATGATGCCTATCCTACAACATCATTCACTATTTTCCTATACAATACTGCTGGTAAACTTTATTATGCCCGTAAAACCACCGGATCATTAGGAAAAAACGCAGACACATTACACCCTGAAGCAAGCAACGTTCCTTCAGGAGAATACTTCTTGTCATTTTGTGCCGATGATCCAAATGGTAAAGATGGTAAGGTTTGTGCTACTAGCAAGCGCTTCACCATCACCGCAAGTGGTAATGACGGTGGAAGCGGAACTACCACGAAACTCCCTACCGTTGATCTTACACTCGATAGTTCAAATGGTCCGATTACGGTAAAAAGTGGTCATTATGTAACCGCAGAATGGAAGACCGCGAATGCAACCCGTTGTAGTACTAACTGGGGAAGTGATACCGGAACCGTAAACTATGGAACCACTTACGGCCCTGTTACCTCGAATACCACTTATACCATTACCTGCTACAATAGCGTTGGCCAAAGTGCCACCGATTCGGTGCGGATCATTGTGGAAGATCCAATTCCAACTCCAACCGCTAACCTGCTCATCAATAGCCGAAATAGCTCGTTCACGGTGGCAAGCGGGGATTATATTACTATGGAGTGGAGTACCACACACGCAAGCCGGTGTACGAATAACTGGAACAATGATACCGGAACCGTAAACTATGGAACTACGATTGGCCCGGTTACTGCCGATAAAGTGTATACTCTTACCTGTTATAGCAGTGGAGATAGTAAAGCGGCGATTGACTCTGTTGAGGTGCGGGTGGAGCAGCCAAATACGCAACAATCAAGTGGCGGCCCAACGGTAACGCTCACTCAGCCAAATGGCGGAGGTACCGTTTACTACGGCGACCATCTTTCAGTTCGATGGGATTATACCGGGTTTACTTCTGGCACGGTAGCACACCTCAATGTATTCTTGGTTCCTGAAAACCAACAGCAAGGAGAGGTATTGATCGCATCGAATTACCTGTATACGAGCAATTCAGTTAGTCCAAAAATACTTCGTTCAGCTACCATAGGTGGTACAACATATACCACGGGCATTGAGCCAGGAAATTACCGCGTGCGCATTGCCTGTCAAGGAGATAACCCAGTAGGGTATCGCAACTGCAGTGATATTTCTGACGGTATTTTCTCAATTTCAGAGCGGCCGACCACGTCATTGAATGGTGCCGCGCAGTCGAATTTGGCGCATACGCTAAGCTCGCTTGAACAAGTGCTTCGAGATTTGCAAGAGAATTTAAGATAGTATCTCTGGAATACCCACCCTCGCCTTATTAGAGGAAGGCGAGGGTGGGTTTGTTCTTGACCCTTGTTATGTTGTCTGCTAGGATATGAGTATCGCTTTTTGCGTGTTGTGTTTCAGTATGCTTTTCGAAACATATTGAAATAGATGAATGCAAAATGCTAAAATTATTAGCTCCGGTGAAGCCGGAAAGCGTTATCAGTAGTGGTGAATCAGTCTCGTGCATTTGCCATTGGAGATAACCTTTTTATTATTAAAATATAAATATATGGCAGATTTTGATCGCTCAAAACCGCACGTCAACGTTGGAACGATTGGACACGTTGACCACGGTAAAACGACCCTGACCGCCGCAATCCTCCATTCATTGAGTGTTGCCGGACAGACCGTAAAGATGCGCAAAGTCGACGAGATTGACTCTGCGCCAGAAGAAAAAGCTCGTGGTATTACGATTGCGCTTTCACACAATGAGTACGAAACCGCAAATCGTCACTATGCGCACATTGATGCGCCGGGGCACGCAGACTATATTAAGAACATGATTACCGGTGCCGCGCAGATGGACGGTGCAATTTTGGTAGTGGCGGCAACTGACGGTGTCATGCCTCAAACCAGAGAACACATTCTGCTTGCGAAGCAGGTTGGTGTGCCAAAGATTATTGTCTTCCTCAATAAAGTAGATATGGTGAGCGACAATGACCTTGTTGACCTTGTTGAAGAGGAGGTGCGTGAATTACTCACCAAGTATGAATTTGATGGTGCTAACGCGCCGGTAATTCGTGGTTCTGGACTTAAAGCACTTGAGGGAAGCTCTCCTGATGATGAGTGGGTGAAGAAGGTTCTTGAATTAGCAAACGCGCTTGATACCTACATCCCGCTTCCTGAGCGTGATGTTGAAAAGCCATTCTTAATGCCCGTAGAAGATATTTTCTCTATTGAAGGCCGTGGTACGGTAGTGACGGGAAGAATTGAACGAGGAAAGGTAAAAGTAGGTGAAGAAGTTGAAATCGTAGGTATTAAAGACACTACCAAGACAAGCGTTACCGGAATCGAAATGTTCAACAAGTCGCTTCAAGAAGGAATGGCAGGGGACAATGCGGGAATTCTCTTGCGCGGTACCAAAAAAGAAGATATCCATCGTGGTCAGGTGTTAGCAAAGCCTGGTTCAGTAACACCACATACCGAATTTGAATCTGAGGTATATATTTTGACCAAAGAAGAAGGTGGTCGTCACACGCCATTCGTGAATGGTTACAAACCACAGTTCTATATCCGAACGACTGATGTGACCGGTGAGGTTACCCTTCCACAAGGAACTGAAATGGTCATGCCTGGTGATACGATTACCTTTAAGATTAAGCTTTTGGCACCGGTTGCGCTTGAAGAACAACAGCGTTTTGCAATCCGTGAAGGAGGTAAAACTGTTGGCGCCGGAGTGGTTACTAAGATTGTTGCATAACTATGACCGTAGGAAGCGAAACTAAAAAGAAGGCAGCGCCACGGAAGCGTAAAGAGAAAACCGCAGAAAGTGAAATACCGCGTCTTCGTATTCGTGTGCGGGCGTATGAGAATAAGATTCTTGATGCGTCGGTAAAACAAATTATGGATACCGCTATTCGTTATGACGCGCTTATCCGTGGGCCTATTCCGCTTCCTACTGAATACAAGAAGTATACGGTAAACCGTTCGTCATTTATCTTCAAAGATGCACGAGAGCAGTTTGAGATGCGGGTTCATAAACGCCTTTTGGATATTATGAATCCAAGTCCAAAGATCATTGAAGCATTGACGAATTTGACACTTCCTTCAGGAGTTAATATTGAAGTAAAAATGCTTTAATCGAGCGAGCGCCGACTGAGAGACCCCTTTCATCGGCGCTTTCTTGCATTTTTTACCCTGTTTTGGTAACGTATGCAAGTATATTTCGTGGTACTAAATGAGTCCCCGGGGCTCATTTTTTACAAACTGTTATGAAATTTATTCTTGGCACAAAACAATATCAGACTGAGCTCTTCCACGATGACGGAACCGTAACTCCCGCAACGGTGCTTTCTGCTGGTCCGTTAGTGGTGACCCAAGTTAAGAAGAATGAAACTGATGGATATGCTGCCGTACAGGTTGGGTTTATTCCCGCAAAAAGTTCTCGCATTACGCGCGCACAACAAGGACATGTGAAAAAATCAGGAGGTATGTTTCGTGTGCTTCGTGAGTTTCGAGTCCCTGAAGATGTTGCTAATACCTTTACGGTGGGGAGCACCATTGATGTAAGTGCGTTTGAGAAAGGAGATAAGGTGGCGGTATCAGGTACGACCAAAGGAAAGGGTTTTCAGGGTGCTGTTAAGCGGCACGGCTTCTCAGGTGGCCCTCGATCTCATGGTCAGAAGCACTCTGAACGTGAGGTTGGATCAATTGGCGCAGGAGGTATGCAACGAGTGATCAAAGGAATGCGCATGCCAGGAAGAATGGGGAATAATCGGGTAACCGTAAAGAATTTGAAAGTGCTTGAAAAAGACGCCTCAAAACAACTTTTGGTAATAAGTGGAGCGGTGCCAGGGCGTCGAGGAGCATTAATTGAGGTGCGTTCAATATAATTGGGTACTTATGGAAACAGCGGTTTACAATCAAGAAGGAAAAAAGACAGGGAATATTACCCTTCCTCAAGAGGTATTCGGCGTGCCATGGAATGGCGATCTGATGCATCAAGTGGTGGTAACCATGCGTGCCAACGCGCGCACCAGCATCGCGCATACAAAAAACCGCGGTGACGTGCGAGGTGGAGGAAAAAAACCATGGAAACAAAAAGGAACCGGACGCGCGCGACACGGATCAACTCGTTCACCTATCTGGCGTGGGGGAGGAGTTACCTTTGGTCCGCGTAATGATAAGGATTATTCACGCGTACTTCCTAAGAAAATGCGTGCTCGAGCGCTTTCGATCGCGCTTTCTCAAAAATTTAAAGACAAAGAACTCATCTTTGTTGATCGGCTCGTATTTTCAGAACCAAAAACAAAAGACGCCAAACAATTTATTACTGCTATTGAATCGCTCTCAGTAAATGGAGTACTCGCTGGAAAGAAAAAGAACGCGCTCTTCATCGCGCTTGGATCAAATGATAGTGATACTGAAAAAAGTTTTCAGAATATGGGGCATGTGAAGGTGGGTACCGTCCGAAATTTAAATACGCTTGATACGCTTCAGTTCCGTTATGTGGTGATTGTTGATCCAGAACGATCGCTTCAAACCCTTACGTCACGCATGACGGCTAAGAAGAAAGAAAAATAATTGTATGGCTATTTTTGGAAGAAAAAAAGAAGCAGTTGATGCTTCAAAAAAAGAGAACGTTGCCTCAAAGAGCGAAAAGAAGCAGGCGACTCCTCGTGTGGCGAAAGAGAAGGGAGGCCGTGAGTTACGCGCGGAAAGTGTTATTATCTCTCCTCGTATTACCGAAAAGGCAAGCGTTGTGATTGAGGAATCAAACGCTTACGTATTTGAGGTTCGACCATATGCAACGAAGCGGGATATTTCTCGTGAAATTACCCGTGTGTATCAGGTGGTGCCACGTAAAGTTGCGATTGTGCAGGTTCCACGGAAGCTTGTCTTTGTGCGTGGAAAGCGGGGTGCTACCGCGAGTGGCAAGAAAGCATACGTTTATCTAAAGAAAGGAGACACCATTGAACTCGCATAACCATTGGCATATGAAAAAATATAAACCACGAACACCATCACTTCGAAGTACGAGCACCGTTCCGTACTCAAAATTACTGACACCGACTTCGCCGGTTAAGTCGCTTACCCATGGAGGGAGGCGCTCGGTTGGGCGTAATAATCAAGGACGCATTACGACACGACACAAGGGGAGTGGACACAAACGCCGATACCGAGAAGTGAATTTTTCAAATAATCCAGTTGGTATTCCCGGTACGATCAAAACCATTGAATACGATCCAAATCGATCTGGTTTTATCGCGCTTATTGCGTACCGAAGTGGGCAACGGGCATATGTGCTTGTACCACAAGGACTCAAACCGGGAGACGCGATACTTTTTGCTCCTGAAGCGGAAATTGCTCCTGGCAACCGCCTTCCACTTGCGCGTATTCCCGTTGGAACCTTTGTGTACAATGTTGAGGTGAAGCCCGGGGGTGGTGCAAAGCTTGCTCGTGGCGCAGGAGTGCACGCCGAAGTGGTTGCTCGTGATGCAGGATACGTAGATCTCAAAATGCCCTCAACCGAGGTCCGCAAAGTTCGGGAAGAAGCGTGGGCATCAATTGGCGCAGTTTCAAATGAGGCGCATCAACTTGCGCAGTTTGGGAAAGCAGGCCGTTCACGATGGAAAGGGATTCGCCCAACGGTGCGGGGTTCAGCAATGAACCCGGTTGACCATCCTTATGGTGGTGGTGAAGGTCGGCAGGGCAGGGGTACGCGACGAGCGAAGAGTTTGTGGGGTAAACCAACCGGAAAGGGTCAGAAAACACGCCGAGCTAAGAAGTATTCAAACGCATTGATTGTCTCACGAAGACGAGTCGGTAAAAAGCGTTTGGGCGTTGTTTGACGCTTTTTTTACATTCTGTTAAGATGTGCAAACGCACGAGAGCACGAGTGTAGTATTTATATATGACACGATCACTTAAAAAAGGTCCATACGTTGACCCGAAATTGATGAAGAAGATTTCGGGGAAAAAGCCGGGAGATGCTGGTGTGGTTAAAACCTGGGCCCGTCGAAGCCAGATTTCACCAGAAATGGTCGGTTTTACCTTTGGAGTACATAATGGACGAGACCATATCGAAGTATTTGTTACCGAAGAAATGGTGGGGCATCGTTTGGGAGAATTTTCACCCACGAGAAAGTTCATTCGGCACGGAGGAAAAATTCAAAAAGAACTTGATCAGAAGCGCAAAGAAGCAGAAATTGAGGCAGCAAAAGCGGCTAAAGCTGCGTAATACCGAGGAGACTATTAAGACTTTATTATTATGAAAGCGTCACTCTCAAATTATCGGCAATCACCCAGAAAGGTTCGCCTGGTCACGGATAGTATTAAGGGTAAGCGTGTTGCTGACGCGCTCATACTGCTTTCATATTTGCCTAAACGCGCAAGTCACGCCATTAAAAAATTACTTGCATCTGCTGAAGCAAATGCGCGCACAAACGGCGCATCGGGAGATTCGTTAGTGGTAAAAAATATTACCGTCAATGAAGGGGCAACGTTTCGACGTTTTATGCCACGAGCATTTGGCCGCGCGACTCCGATTCGAAAACGAACGAGCCATATTCAAGTTGAGCTTGGAGAAGTCCTAGCTTCTCCTTCTAAGCCTTCAAAGAAAAAGAAGGAGGAGGTGAAGGCGGTTACCGAAGAGGTTAAACAAAAATAATTATGACACACCGAGTACACCCATACGCACATCGATTAGGTATCATTCGAGATTGGAGATCTCGCTGGTTTGGGGTGCGGGAGAAGTATACCGAATATCTCAAGCAGGATATTGTACTTCGAGAATATCTTGAAAAGCGGTTGCGTGGTCTTTATGTGGATTCACTTGAAATTGAGCGCGGTGAAAAATCTCTCCGTATCATTATTAAAACATCTCGACCAGGACTCATTATTGGACGAAGCGGCGAGGGTTCACAGCGTTTACGAAACGATGTATTGAAGGTGCTTGCTCGGAAGAAAATGTCAGTTAATGGAGAATTAAAAATTGATATTGAAGAGGTTCGATCGCCAGAATCCCGTGCGGCAATCGTTGCTGCAATGGTGGTTGACGGTCTTGAAAAACGGATGCCATTCCGCCGTGTTGCGAAACAAACGGTAGAAAAGGTAATGGCAAATCGTGATGTTCGGGGGGTTCGCATTATTCTTTCAGGGCGCCTTGGGGGAGCTGATATGGCGCGCCGTGAAGAATTGAAGAAAGGACGTATTCCGCTTCAGACGTTTCGTGCAGATATCGATTTTGCCCGCGACCGCGCCCACTTGCCATACGGCGATTTAGGGGTGCGGGTGTGGATTTACCGGGGTGAAGTATTTGGCCGTAGCCGTCCATAATTTGGCATATGTTATTTCCTAAAAAAGTAAAATTTCGAAAATGGCAAACCGCGCGGCGTAATCCGTCGAAAATTCGTAATGCAACTCGAGGGACGACGATCTCTTTTGGGTCCTTTGGACTTAAATCAGTTACCTACGCACGGATTCGGTCAAACCAAATTGAAGCAGCACGAAAAGTGCTTACCCGTTCAATGGGGAAGACCGGAAAAATGTGGATCCGTATTTTTCCTGATCGCCCATATACTCAAAAACCAGCAGAAGTAGGCATGGGTAAAGGAAAAGGTGATCCTCAAGGGTATGAAGCAGAGGTACACCCAGGAAGGATTATTTTTGAGGTTGATGGTGTGGGTAATGCTGAAGCACGAACCATGCTTATTAAAGCCCTTGCCAAACTTCCAATAAAAGGTAAGGTGGTTGCACGGGAATCATAAAGACGTTGTATATGGCTTCATCTCTTAAAGAAAAAAAAGATAGTGATTTACTGAAACTGCTTGCCCAAAAGCGTGAGGCGCTTCGGGAGATACGTTTTGGGGTTGCGGGAAGTAAGTCTCGAAATGTTCGTGAGGCTCGATCGATCCGAAAAGATATTGCCCGCGTATTGACTGAGATGGGCTCTCGTCGAGATCAGCACCATTCATAATTATGGAAAAGAAACACACATTGAATCAGCATGCTATCCAAGACGCACCACTTAAAAAGCGTAAGCGTTTTTCTGGTACGGTAGTTTCAAGCGCGATGAAAGATACTGCGGTAGTGTCAGTTACCCGATATGTTAAACATCCAAAATATAGAAAATACGTTCGTCACTCAAAACGCTACAAAACGCACGATCAAGGGAATACACATCCTGTTGGAAGCAATGTCGTTATTGAGGAGACACGTCCTATTTCAAAGGATAAGACATTTCGTATCGTTTCAGCGGTATAAATTTGAATATGATACAGCCACAAACATTAGTAACCATAGCAGATAATTCGGGGGGTAAAGTCGGCCGAGTCTTTAAGATACTCGGAGACGCGCATCGAAGAGTTGCGCGTATTGGGGATGTGGTGGTGCTTTCAGTGCAGATTGCAGAACCTCGCAAGGCAGTGAAGAAAAAGGAGGTGTTACATGCGGTCGTGGTTCGCCAGCGCGCACCTTTTCGCCGAAGAGATGGATCTTATGTCCGTTTTGATGAAAACGCCGTGGTTATTATTGAAAAAGGAAAAAATGAACCACGCGCGGGCCGTGTCTTCGGGCCGATTCCACGAGAAATCGGGGAGCGCGGTTTTCAAAAAATTATTTCTCTAGCCCCTGAGGTGGTGTAACGTATATGTATATTAAAAAAGGCGACAATGTGGTAGTAGTGTCTGGAAAAGACCGTGGAAAAAAAGGAAAAGTAATTTCTGCGTTTCCTTCAAAGGGCATGGTTATTGTTGAGGGTATTAATATGCGCAAAAAACATGAGCGTCCTCGTAAAGAGGGTAGTAAGGGGCAGATCATCGAAAAAGCAATGCCCCTCGATGTGTCAAATGTAATGCTTGTTGACCCGAAAGGAGGAAAGCCAACGCGTATTCGTATGAAAACCGTAAATAATAAAAAAGTACGAGTTGCGGTAAAGAGTGGCGCGACTATTGGCTAAACTTCTCAATATATATGGAAATGATTCGAGAAAAAGAGAAAAACGCATTCAAATCACTCAAAGAGAAGTTTGGGTATGTGAATGTATGGGAAACGCCTCGTTTGGAAAAGGTGGTAGTGTCTACTGGCGTGGGATCAGTTAAGGATAAAAAGAAAATCGAACTCATTGCGGATCGTCTCGCATTAATTACTGGCCAAAAACCTGTTCCGACGCGTGCTCGTCAATCAATCGCGTCATTTAAGTTGCGTATTGGTGATATTGCAGGATATCAAGTAACACTTCGCGGAAAAAGAATGCGTGATTTTCTCGACCGTTTATTTACCGTGTGTCTCCCTAGAACCCGTGACTTTAAAGGTATTCCGGTTTCCGCGGTTGATGAAATGGGTAATGTTACCATTGGTATCCGAGAGCACACCATCTTTCCTGAGACATCAGATGAAGAGCTCAAAGACGTGTTTGGTCTTGCAATTACGATTGTCTCTTCCGCATCGAATGCTTCAGAGGGAGTAGCTTTTTTTGAGCACATGGGTGTTCCTTTTAAGCGAAGCTAGCACGTGGATTCCTTTTTTCAGGTTTTAGACCACTGCTCCTTAAGTACAGAGGGGGTGGAGTTAATTTAGGAAATTCGAGGTGTCAGGAAGCTCCAAGCCCTTCGTTGACAATGCATAACGTGCTTGCTAGTATAGTGGAACGCTTAAAAAGCGCATCTTTTTTTAATTATGGCAAAAAAATCAGCAATTGCTCGATCACAGAGAAAGCCAAAATTTGCTTCACGCGTTGTTCGTCGTTGTTTTCGATGTGGAAGACGCCGAGGATTTATGCGTGATTTTGAGATGTGCCGTATTTGCTTTCGAGAGTTTGCAAATGAAGGAAAGATACCCGGTATTAAAAAATCTTCTTGGTAGTAGGCTTATGAATGACCCTATTTCAGATTTACTCAATAGAATTAAGAGTGCGGCAAGCGTTGGAAAGCGCACCGTCATTGTTCCTCGTTCGCGAATGAATGAGCGGATTGCTACCGTGCTTAAGAATCAAGGGTATCTCATTTCAGTGAATCCGTATGGAAAGGAGGAAACATCTCTTGAATTTGTTTTTTCAGATAAAGAGCGTGTGGGAAAAAAGGTCTTGGGGGCGTCTCGTATCTCAAAGCCCTCATGTCGCGTCTATTGTCGGGTGAGCGATATTAAACCGGTTCGCCATGGTCGGGGTTGTCTGGTGCTTTCAACGCCACAAGGAGTAATGACAGGAAGTGAAGCGCAGAAACTTCGGGTTGGAGGAGAAGCGCTTTTCATGATTTGGTAATTATTTATATGTCACGCGTTGGTAAACAATTGATCTCAATCCCTGAAGGAGTAAACGTTTCTTTTGATGAAGGTACGCGAGTGGTTTCGGTGTCTGGCCCAAAGGGGACCCTTACCAGAGAAATACATCGTGATATTTTGCTTGAAAAAAACGAGGATGGGATTCGTTTTACTCCACGACGCAATACCATTACTACTCGCGCGCTCTGGGGAACTTATGCTTCGCATGTATTAAACATGGTGCGTGGCGTAACGAAACCATATGAAAAAAAATTAGTAGTTGAGGGTGTTGGTTTTAAATGGGAAGTAGCCGGAGATAATATTAACCTCTCCCTCGGCTTCTCGCATCCGGTAAAGGTGCCCATCCCTCAGGGAATATCAGCAAGCGCCGAGAAAAATGTGTTGACCATTCAGGGTATCGATAAAGAGCTCGTGGGTCGGTTTGCTGCTGAGATCCGCTCTCTTAAGAAGCCAGAACCTTATAAAGGAAAAGGTATTCGCTATGAGGATGAGGTAATTCGCCGTAAGCAAGGTAAGAAGACCGCATAATTATGAGTAATCGACTTGTTGAAAAAAATAATCGCCGAGTACGGCGCCATAAAAAAATTCGAGCAAAGATTGCGGGGACAGAGACTCGACCTCGTTTGTCAGTTTCTAAATCGAATATGGCGATTTTTGCGCAAATCATTGATGACACGAAAGGCGTGACGCTTGTGTCAGTTTCAACCTCACAGTGTAAAGGTAAGACCCTCCGAGATCGAGTAGTGGAGGCTGGGAAGACGATTGCGCAAGAAGCAAATAAAAAGAAAATCACCACGGTGGTTTTTGATCGAGGTGGAAATCGCTATCTCGGGAACATTAAAATTTTTGCGGATCAAGCTCGGGAAGCAGGATTGTCATTTTAAATAAATTATTATGAATGCAACCACTACAGTAGAAAAAAAAGAAGTTCAAAAAACCTCCACTCCACGTGAAAACGGAAGAGGCGGATCTTTTTCTTCTGAAAGGAGAGGAGGTGATCGGGGCGCTGGAGCACCACACGGACGCCGATCTCGAAACCGAACACCACGAGAGCGCGTGCAGTCTGAGTTTGATCAGCGGATCCTCTCAATTCGTCGAGTTGCGCGTGTGGTCGCGGGAGGACGGCGCTTTAGCTTTAGTGTGGCACTCGTATGCGGGAATAAAAAAGGTTCTGTAGGTGTGGGTATTGGTAAAGCATCTGATACCACTCTGGCTATTGAAAAAGCTTTTCGAAATGCAAAGAAAAATTTGATTACGATTCCACTTACTAAAGAAAAATCAATTCCGCATGAAGCGCGAGCAAAGTATTGTAGCTCGGTGATATTTCTCTCTCCGGTACGAGGAAGTGGAATGGTCGCGGGGAGTTCGGTTCGTACTACCCTAGAACTTGCTGGAGTAACTGGAGTAACCGCGAAAATTTTATCTCGCAGTAAGAATCGTCTTAACAATGCGCGAGCGACACTTAAAGCGCTCCAGAGTCTTAGTTCTTAAATTTTTATTATGCATATTCACTCAATACAAAAAACGCATACTGGGAAGCGCTCACGCCAAGTTGGGCGTGGGGGAAAGCGAGGGAAAACTTCCGGAAGAGGAACTAAGGGGCAAAAGGCGCGCGCGGGTAGAAAGATGCGCCCTGAGTTTCGCGATACGTTGAAGAAATTCCCGAAGCGTCGTGGACGCGGAAGCAATATCTTTAAGAGCTTAAAGCCAAGTGCAAAGGTGGTAACACTTGAAGAACTCAATACTGCGTTTAAAGCTGGAGACCAGGTTACCATGCAATCACTGGTTTCGCATCAACTCGTTTCCCGACGACACGGATCACTTCCTGTGGTTAAAATCCTCTCACAAGGGACGATTGATAAAAAGCTCGTGATTGAAGGGGTTTCGCTCTCGAAAACCGCAAAAGAGAAAATTGAACAGGCTGGAGGTGTGGTAAAATAGTGCTGTTGTAGGTTCATGGCTAATTTGATACACAAAATTAAATTAATTTTCGGGGATGTAAATTTGCGCCGACGAATCGGGTTTGTGGCCGCTGCGCTCATTATCTTTCGTATTCTTGCGGTAATCCCTGTTCCTGGTATTGATGCGTTACGTCTAGAAGAATTTTTTTCTAACAATCAATTTCTCGGTCTTTTAAATATCTTCTCTGGAGGAGGACTCTCGAATCTTTCAATTGTAATGCTTGGAGTTGCGCCCTATATTACGGCTTCTATTATCATGCAACTCTTAACCATGATGATTCCTAAACTCAAAGCGCTGTATCATGAGGAGGGGGAACTCGGAAGGAAAAAGTTTATTCAGTATTCTCGGCTATTAACCGTTCCGATGGCTTTTATACAAGGCTTTGGGTTTTTAACACTTCTTTCTCGACAAGGCATTATCGCTGGCCTTTCTGGCTTTGATTTCTTCCTTAATCTTCTCATCATTGTTGCGGGTTCTATGTTGCTCATGTGGATTGGAGAGCTTATTACTGAATTTGGTATTGGGAACGGGGTTTCCTTCCTTATCTTTGCGGGCATCGTTGCAACACTTCCACAAACGATACAACAGTTGGCATTTTCTTTCGATGTATCACAATTGCCGTTATATCTCGGATTCCTCGGCATTGCATTGGTGGTAATTTGGGGGGTAGTGGTAGTTACTGAAGCAGAACGCCCAATTCCGGTTACCTATGCGAAACGAGTGCGTGGCGGAAAAATGTATGGGGGGGTATCAACCTATTTACCGCTTCGAGTTAATCAGGCAGGAGTGATGCCGATTATTTTTGCCCTTTCGATCCTGCTGTTTCCACAGATGATTTTTAATTTTCTCGCCACTGTCGACAATGAGTTCATTCAGGGCGCCGCTTCTTTAGGACTGACGCTTCTTGCAAATCAATGGTTGTATGCGGGAATCTATTTTGTGCTGGTATTCCTCTTTACGTATTTTTATACGGCAGTCACTTTCGACCCTGATACGATCGCGCAAAATCTGCAAAAAGGAGGCGCATTCATTCCAGGGGTGCGTCCGGGGTCATCGACGTCATTGTATGTAAGTAAGATTCTTACCCGAATTACCTTGGTAGGAGCATTATTCCTCGGAGCTGTCGCGGTACTTCCGCTCGGCCTCAATGCATTCACTGGTATCACCGCATTAACCATTGGAGGTACGGCGCTTCTCATTGTGGTCTCAGTGGTGCTTGATGTGGTTAAAAAAATCGACGCACAAGTTTCAATGAGAGAATACTAATACTATTTTTTATGAATCAACCGCGTGTTTTTTTATTCTTCGGCCGATCGGGATCTGGAAAAGGCACCCAGGCAAAATTACTCGCAACACATCTTGAGAAAGAATTTCCTTCACAACAAACGCTTTATGTTGAAACCGGAGCGCTTATTCGGAAATTTATGGAGCGCCATGAATCCAATTACGCCTCAAAACTAACAAAGGAAGTTATTGATACCGGCGGGCTCTTGCCCGCGTTTATCCCTATTTGGCTTTGGGCTACCTATCTCACGGAGCATTTTAGTGGTAAGGAGAATCTTATTCTCGATGGGCTCTCTCGCCGTCTTAATGAGGCACCGGTGCTTGCGGGTGCGTTTGAATTTTTAGGTATTGAGAAGCCAATCGTTGTTTATTTAAACGTATCAGTTGATTGGGCAACGAGGCGTCTGCTTGAGCGGGGACGTAAGGACGATCAAGAGAAAGAAATTCGAAGACGTCTTCAGTGGTTTGATGAAAGCGTGATGCCGGTAGTTGAATACTTTAAAGCGCACGAGAAGGTGCGCTTCATTGAAATTAACGGCGAACAATCTATTGAGGATGTTGAGAAAGAGATTGTGCAAGCTTCTTTAGTATGAGTGTCTTTTTAGACTCGCAAGAAATTTCGTATTTTCGCGAGAGTGGTAAGCGTTTGACGAAAGTGCTTGACTCACTTGAGCAATTACTTCTTCCTGGGAAAGCGCCTTACGAGATTGAAACTCAGGCTCGCTCTCTCATTGCCGCAGAGGGAGATGTCCCTGCGTTTTTAGGGTATAAGCCTCATGGTGCGCCTCGGCCATATCCCGCAGCTCTCTGTTTTGCGGTTAATGATGAGGTAGTGCACGGTATTCCACATGAAGACAAACCACCTCTTGCTGAGGGAGACATCGTAACAATTGATCTGGGGCTATCTCATCGTGGTTTTATTACCGATGCGGCGCGCTCGTTGGCCGTAGGAGCTCACAATGAAAACACACACCAGTTTTTGCGTGCCGGTAGGGAGGCGCTTGCCCAAGGGATTCGTGCCGCATATGCCGGGAAGCATATCGGAGATATTAGCCATGCGATTGAACAATCAGTTGCGTCTACTCCCTATGTCATCATCCGTGAACTTGGAGGGCATGGGGTTGGCAGGAGTGTTCATGAAGACCCTTTCATCCCGAATGTGGGGCGTCCGGGGAGCGGAGAGCGTTTAGTTCCTGGTATGGCTCTTGCGATTGAGGTGATGCTTGCAGAGAAAGGTAACGGGCGGATTATTGTTGATAAGGATGGGTATACCATACGAACGCAGGGTGGCGAACGAAGTATCCAGTGCGAACACACCATTTTGATTAAAGAAACAGGCGAACCAGAAATTATTGCTCGTTGAGTGATATATATAAAACTAGAAGTAGCCCGCAACCGTACCGGTTGCGGGGTTTTATCTTGTTTTAGCGCGAAGCGCGTAGTATAGTAGTGCTACTATGAGTAACCATACCCATCCCAAAAAGGAACAAACTTTAATTATCATTAAACCAGACGGCATTCAGCGTACTTTGATCGGAGAGATTGTGAGTAGGTATGAACGCGCCGGTTTTAAGCTTGTCGCAATTAAAATGATGGTGCCAACTGAAGCGCAGGTTGAGAAACACTACACCCTTGATCCAAAATGGAAGAGAACTACCGGCGAGAAAGCGATTTTGAGTTATGAAAAGAAAGGAGTTGAACCTCCTTCAAAAGACCCAGATGAAGTAGGGGAGCGTGTGCTTAATGGCTTGCGAAAATATATGACCAGTGGCCCGGTAGTTGTAATGGTCTGGGAAGGGGCGCATGTGGTTGAGATTGTTCGAAAAATCACTGGTGGAACGGAACCACGTAGCTCTGATGTGGGAACAATACGCGGTGATTTCGTCATTGATTCGTATCATTTAGCAGATACTGACACTCGAGCAATTAGAAATTTGATTCATGCGTCAGGGACTCGAGAAGAAGCAGAAAAAGAAATTTTGCACTGGTTTACGCCTCAAGAAATTACTCACTATCGCCTCATACAGGAGGAGATTCTCTACGATGTTAACCTAGACGGTATTCTTGAATAGATCTTTTGAATTTTCCTTGGATGAAGAGTATACTAGGGGTAGGGTTATGGGGTATTATCTAGATTAAATAAGTGTTTAGGGGAGCCTTATATTACCCTCTGCCGTGGTAGTCGGTTGCGGGCACCCACCTAGGTGAATACTAGGGTAAAATACTCCATAGCCTCATCAAGGGATCCCGCACGGCGGGATATTTTGATGAATATATATGCATAAAAAGGCTGGAGCCATACTTGTTATCATTTTTATATTGAGCACGTTATTGGTAATGCTCCATAACGCTGCGCTTGAAGGATCGTGGTATTGGAAATTTCCTTGGTTTGATCTCGTGATGCATTTTTTGGGTGGTTTGGTATTCGGCTGTATTTCTGTTTGGATTTTGCTCCGATTTTTTAGTGAGAAGCACGCTTTTACTTATTTAGTATGGTGGCTATGCGGTATTGTTTTTGTCGTGGGTATCTCTTGGGAGGTGTTTGAGTATTTGGCTGATGTGGCGTTTGCAGAACATTACCTCCTTGATACCGTGAGCGACATGATTATGGATTTGCTTGGGGGACTTGCTGCATTACCACTTCTTTTGGCGTTTCGATCACCAACGCTGAAAGAATCAGATGATTCCCTTCATGCTGGGGTATAATAATGACCATGACCGAAAACAATGAACCACACATTACTTTTTTTGGAGGCGCGGGAAGTGTTACCGGCGCAAATTTTCTTTTTACTACGGGTGGGCCAAAACCACTCCGCGTATTAGTTGATTGCGGGCTTATTCAAGGGGGTAAGGTGTGCAACGATGAGAATTATCGTGCTTTTGAATATGATCCCGCAACTATTGATGCGCTGTTTGTTACTCATGGGCATCTCGATCATATTGGCAGAATTCCAAAGTTGGTCCGTGATGGTTTCAATGGAGCGATTTATTCAACTCCGGCAACGCGCGAGATTAGCGAACTCTTGCTCAACGATAGCTTAGGGGTGATGGGGAAGGAGGCCGCACGTGACCATAAACCTCTTTTGTACCAGGAGGAAGACGTAGCCAAAGCAATTACCTTATGGAAGACCATTCCCTACTATACGCCGACTCAGATTACGGAAGATTTTTCTGTAACCATCAAGGATGCGGGGCATATCTTAGGTTCGTCTATGTTTGAGTTTCTTTATTGCGGAAAGAAATTTGTATTTACCGGAGATTTGGGAAATTCTCCCGCACCGCTTTTGCGTGATACGGATGCAATTACCGATGCGAACTATTTGGTGATGGAAAGCGTGTATGGAGATCGGGACCATGAGCACGCTGATGAGCGGGCACTGCGATTAAAAGAAGTGATTACTCAAAGCATTAAACAGGGTGGGGCACTTATGATCCCCGCGTTTTCGGTTGAGCGAACTCAAAACTTGCTCTATGCCATTAATACCTTGGTAGAGGAAGAAGAGATCCCCTCGGTTCCTATTTTTCTCGACTCTCCGCTTGCGATTAAGGTAACTTCTGTGTATGAAAAACGCATTCAGAATTTTAAACAAGGAGTACAAGAGGAAATCCGTGAAGGGGACGATATTTTTAATTTTCCGAAACTCAAAAGAACCCTTTTAACTGAAGAATCAAAAGGGATTAATGCGGTTCCCAATCCTAAAATTATTATTGCGGGATCAGGAATGTCGAACGGGGGGCGTATTATCCATCATGAAAAACGGTATCTCCCAGATCCTAAGAGCACCTTGCTTCTCGTTGGGTATCAGGCGGTAGGAAGCCTCGGTAGATTATTACAGGATGGTGCAAAAGAGGTAAAAATTTTAGGAGAACATGTGCCAGTACGCGCGCGTATTGCGCAGATCAGTGGCTATTCGGCACATAAGGATTCTCATGGGTTGGTTGAATTTGTCTCACATACCGCGCCAACACTCGAACGAGTATTTGTGGCAATGGGGGAACCTAAGTCCTCGCTCTTTTTAGCCCAACGCCTCCGAGATTATGTAGGGGTTGAAGCTGTCGTACCCGAACCGGGAGAGACATATACGGTGCCGTGTAGCGCAAGAAAAAAATAGCCGGTGGAGGCTATTTTTTTATTTGTGCGAGTATTCTGTGGAAGGTTTCGGGATGTGATTCCGCAAGAAGTGCGAGCATTTTTCGATTTAGCTCAATCTTCTGTTTTTTAAGTGTTCCTATGAGGACACTATAGGAGATATTCTCCTTTCGTGATTCCGCGTTGATTGAGATATTCCATTGTTTTCTGAAGTCATTCTTCCTATCTCTTCGGTGGGCAAACGCATACGCACCTGCTTTTGTGATCGCGGTTTTCGCAAGGCGTTCTTTTGATTTTCTGCCAAAGCGGTATCCTTTTGCTTGTTTCAAGACATTACGTCTTCGTTTGAGTGCAATGACTCCTCGTTTTACTCGTGTCATGGTATTTATTTACTTACTGAAAATCGTCGGGTAATTCGTGATGGAAGGGAAAGGTTTCGTGTTCGGTTTTTGTTTAACTGAGATTTTCGAGTTTCTTTCGCATTAAAATGATCACGCCCAGGTTTGCGAGCGAGAATTTTTCCTTTACGTGTTACCTTAAATCGTTTGGTAAAAGATTTGTTTGTCTTCATAAATTACTTATGCTCAAGAATGACGGTGAGCCCTTTAGGGCTTTTTTGCGGTTCTCCGCTCACTTTGTATTCCTCGGTAATAAAATGCAATAATCGTTGGAGCCGTTCTTTAAGAAAATTTCGATCCATATACTTGGTCCTTCCCGGAAGAAAGAGATCAAGTTTGATTCGGTGCCCTTCTTTGAGCCATTCAGAGGCTTTTTTTGCTTTAAGCTCAAGATCGTGCTCTCCTGTGCCGATTTTTACCTGAAGGGTTTTAACGTCGGTCGTATGGGATTTCTTACGAGCCTCCTGTTGTTTCTTTTTTTGCTCGTACTGAAATTTACCATAATCTGCGATTTTTGCAACTGGGGGATTCGCATTCGGAGAAATCTCAATAAGATCGGTTCCCGCGTCCTTTGCGCGATTGAGCGCTTCGGCAAGGGGGATAATTCCGAAATTTTCTCCTTGCGGGCCGATGACTCGAAGTTCGGGAGCGCGAATATATTCATTAATTCTTATTTTTTGCGGTTTCAATGTGTTTATTTTTTATGATTATGGTTGTGGGGGTGTTCTATTGGTAGTTATTTGTACCATATTTTTGTGATTCGATGCAAGCGTGTCTTCGGGTATTGATTGACAAAAATACCTAGTTTTGTAATCTTGTTAGTGGAACATTAGTTAGTAGGGAGGATCTACTAACGACAGGTAGACGCGCTAGAAAAATCGAAGAGAAAGGCATCTGCGTATGCTTGCACATCAACCGAGCCTCGAATCGTTACCACATCTGCTCGAAATCGAACCGTCAACTCGCCACACCAACACCAACAGCAACACCCTTCTCCCCTAGGGACCCCTCATTGGGCTAGGTGAGAATCTCGTTGTTGTGAATCCCTCGAACGTATGAATCGCTCGAGGGATTTTTTTAAAAACATGGCTTCTAAAATATGGTAACCCTTTTGAGAATATATTTAATATAAAATTTAAATTGTGCTTAATAAAAAGCTCTGCGGGGGCAGAGCTTTTTTGAAGGATTCTATATTAATCAGCTGTGAGAATAAAATCACGATTTGCTTCCAGGAAATTTTGATTCATCATTGCAACAAAACGTGTTTTCTCTATAACAAGAATCATTTTTTCTGGTCTGAAAAAAAACCTTTCTGTTATCGCATGATTGGTATGTTCAGCAATGATCGCGAGTCGCTCCTCAGGAGTCCATTCGGTACTTGGGTTTGCTTTCATAAAATGATGATAAAGAACCGTGTTGATTTCCGTTAACAATCGAAAGAACCACTATTTTAAATTATAGCATATATATAGATAATGTCAACATACTCCAATATTTTGGGTATGCACTGTGTTTGTGGAGATGCCGGGAATGGTCACGAGTCACTAACCATTTTGTTACGTAGCATGCTACGTAACAAAATGCTAAGTGCTCTCGACCCCGGCTCGCGGTCTCGCTTCGCTCGACAACGCTCCGCCTTTCGATTCCCGCCGGAAGCTACGCTTCCTCCTCATATACCAGCAAACACAAAACACTCCACCATAAATGGCAGAGTGTTTTGTATTTGTGGAGATGCCGGGAATCGAACCCGGGTGCAAAAGAAACATATAAAGATATCTACAACGTTTAGTCTTTTTCGAAGGTTTTAAGGATATGAACTAAGAAAAAGACAAGATGTTCATATTCCGATCCTTAGTGTTCGCCATATAAGTAGGCGCTTATATGGCTATCCTAAAAGTGATTACACCGTGTTTACTCCCTTTAGGAGGAGAGTAAGACGATGTCGCTTAGGCTTTTGCGTAAGCGAAAGCAAAATCGTTCGCCGTAAAATACGGAGAAACAAATGATTTTACTTTAGAAGCTACAGTGTTTGCAGTTCTTATTTCCAGACTGTTTAACGAGTATCTGGAACTCGGCGTGCACCATTATATGCAGACTCTTGTCGAGGCCAATCATCCCCGTTATTCATTTTTTAATGTTCGTTCGATGTCTCGTTTGGTATCACGCTTTTTTATCGTTTCGCGTTTGTCGTATTGTTTTTTTCCACGGCCGATACCCAAACGAACCTTAATGAATCGCTTACTATTGTACACCATAATCGGGACAATTGTCAATCCCTTAGTGCGTTCACTACCCGAAAGTGTGGCGATCTCTTTTTTATTTAAGAGCAAGCGTCGATTACGATCAGGATCATACGTATCTGGTGTGTTAGCGGGCTGAAAAGCCGGAATGTGCATACCAATAATATATGCTTCATTACCACGCACGCTTACGTGCGCTCCCTCAAGAGAGCCCTGATGTGCGCGGAGCGCTTTTACCTCATGTCCAATCAGCTCGATTCCCGCATCGAAGGTCTCTCCGATTTCAAAGTTAAAACGTGCTTTTTTGTGGGTTACCAGTATTTCCATGTCTCAATACTAGCGAGTATTGACCATTTTGTGAACTCTGGGATATAGTTCATCCTAGAATTCGGAATTACCCATTCTATTACTGGAGGTTTTATGATATCTATCTTCCTTTCCGTAGTGATGGCCGGTCTCGCAATAGGCTTGTTCATCTTTCTTCTTTTTCGAAAACGGTGTCCTCGTTGCCACAGCACTTCAGTTCAAAGCCTTTATTACCCGGGGAATCGGGAATTTGAAGGAAATATGTGCCTTAGGTGCGGAGCACTGTTTGATTGAAGTATTTTTTGAGAAACCATACCGCGTCATTCTTGACGCGGTATTTTCTTTTTGGTATCATGTTTCGACTATACTATTGCAATATCATGGTTTCTCGTCATAAAAAAGATGAAAAAAAGCATGCGCGCGGAAAAAAGAATTTTCCTAAAAAGAGCGGGGGAATTTTCGGAAATTTTTTTGGTATCCTCCTCACGCTCCTCATTATTGTTACGCTCTATTCCGCAATAGCAGATACTTCAAATCAGGAGGTGGTCCCGCTTTCAACCGTAGCGGCTGATATTCGAGCTTCAATGGTTGAAGGGGTGGTTGTCTCTGGAGACGATCTTGTGGTTACGTATAAGGATGGTAGCGAGAAGGAATCGAAAAAAGAGGCAGGGGCTTCGCTCATTGAAACACTTGCAAACTACGGAGTTCCTGCTGATGGACTCGCGAGTCTCACGATTGAGTTTAAGCGTCCAAGCGGGCTTGGATACTGGTTCTTGAATCTCGCGCCAATTTTAATTCCTATTATTTTCATAATCTTTTTCTTTTGGTTTATTTCACGGCAAGTGAAAGGCGCAGGAATGCAGGCATTCTCCTTTGGTCAGTCTAAGGCTCGTATTATCGATCCGCATAATAAGAATCAGCGCGTAACATTTAAAGATGTAGCGGGAGTAAAAGAAGCAAAGGAAGAATTGCTCGAAATTGTCGATTTTCTTAAGAATCCGAAGAAGTTTTTAGAAATTGGAGCGCGTATCCCAAAAGGAGTCATTCTCATGGGGGCGCCTGGTACGGGAAAGACATTGCTTGCGCGGGCTGTTGCGGGTGAAGCTGGAGTGCCATTTTTCTCTATCTCAGGTTCTGAATTTGTGGAAATGTTTGTGGGTGTGGGAGCGTCACGGGTACGTGATCTCTTTAAGATGGCAAAGCAGGCAGCCCCCGCAATTATTTTTGTGGATGAAATTGATGCGGTAGGGCGCGTGCGAGGAACTGGGGTTGGCGGAGGAAATGATGAGCGTGAACAAACCTTAAACCAGATTTTAGTAGAAATGGATGGGTTTGAGCCTAATGAAAAAGTGATTGTCATGGCGGCAACGAATCGGCCTGATGTACTTGATCCGGCACTGCTTCGTCCCGGCCGATTTGATCGTCGAGTTACGATTGATCTTCCAGATCGCAATGACCGAGAAGAGATCTTGCGTATTCATTCCCGAAAAAAACCCATGGCCGAAGATGTGAATCCGCGCATTCTTGCGGAACGAACACCCGGTTTCTCTGGTGCGGATCTTTATTCCTTGATGAATGAAGGCGCCATTCTTGCAGCTCGAGAAAATAGACAAAAAATTTCCCAGTTTGACCTGATCCGATCAATTGAAAAAGTAATGCTTGGCCCTGAACGAAAGAGCCACCTACTCTCTAAGCGGGAGAAAGAAATCACCGCATACCATGAAGCTGGGCATGCGCTTGTTGCGTCAGTCTTGCCATACGCTGATCCGGTGCATAAGATCTCTGTTATTTCTCGAGGTCGTGCGGCAGGGTACACGCTCAAACTTCCTTTAGAAGATCGAAAACTACAATCACGTAATGAATTTTTGGACGATATTGCCATGTCGCTCGGAGGGTATGTAACAGAGCAGAAAATTTTTAATGATCTTACTACGGGCCCCTCAAATGATTTGCAAGTCGCGACCGCCCTTGCGCGTGATATGGTAACCAAATATGGTATGTCGGAGAAGATGGGCCCAGTGGCGCTTGAAGGAGCTTCGGGAGGGGTGCTCTTCGGCCGTGGTGTTGATAGTAAAGAATATTCAGAGCGCGTAAGCGCGGAAATTGACGCTGAGGTCTCACTCATTATCACTGAAGCGGTCGGAAAAGCAGAAGAAATTATCACTACACACCGCAAAGCGCTTGATGCGATCGCGAACTATCTCATTGAAAAGGAAACCATTGAGCGTGATGAATATGAAAAGCTCCTTATCACGCACGGCATCATGCCCAAACAGAAAAAAGATATTGAGCACCAGGAGTAAAATAAGAAGGGTGCATACTAGAATTTCTAAACATCTTACCTCGGATTGATTTTTGGGGTAGTATGTCTCTAGATTTGCGCGTGTAACTCAATGGTAGAGTGTCCGCCTTATACGCGGGTTGTTGGGGGTTCGAATCCCTCCACGCGCACTTCATTCAAAATGAATATGTGATGCAGAAGCGACGCTCTCTTTCAGAAGCGGATATTTTGATAATAAGGGGTCTCTCTCAAGAAGCAGGCGCGCTTCTTCGCGCGCAGCCTCTACCATTTTCAGGTTCTGTAAGGCATCCATCGCGACATCGGACATGCCCCACTGTCGAATGCCGGAGAGCGTTCCTGCGCCACGAAATACGAGGTCTTGCTCTGCAAGCTCAAAGCCATTTTTCGCAATCGTAAGTGCTCGAAGTCGCTCGATTGTTTTCGGCGCGCGTGATTCCGTAAACACAAAACAGTATGCTTGATGCGTGCTTCGAATTACTCTTCCTCGAAGTTGGTGAAGTTGCGCGAGTCCAAATCGTTCCGCGCCCTCAATGATGATCATTGTTGCATTGGGAACGCTCACCCCGACTTCAACAACGGATGTGGCGACCAAAATATTGATTTCTCCTCGTGAAAAACGCAACATTACCGCTTCCTTTTCTTTTGGGGTTTGTTTGCCGTGAAGGACTCCTACCGTATATTCAGGGAAAATTTTTTGCTGGAGACGCTTTGCTTCAGCTTTTGCTGATTTTGCATTAAGTGCAAGCACTTTATCAGGGTCAGGTTCATCAATACGGGGGCAAATAACATACGCTTGGCGACCTTGAAGAAGTTCATCGCGTATTTTTTCATATACCGCATCTCGTTTGTCGGGCGGTATGATCTCGGTCATAACTGGTTTTCTTCCTTTAGGCATTTCGTCAAGAATGGTCAGGTCAAGGTCGCCGTACATCGTGAGCGCGAGTGTCCGAGGAATAGGTGTGGCGGTCATTGAAAGGAGGTGAGGAGTGACCCCTTCTTTCTGAAGGAGTGTTTGGCGTTGGGCAACACCAAACCGGTGTTGTTCATCAACGATTACCAATGCCAAGTTTTTAAAGCGCACTGTTTTTTGAATCAAAGCATGGGTACCAACGATAATGGGTATTTCTCCATTGGCTACCCATTTTAAGAGTTGGGCGCGAGAGATTTCAGTTGCGGCAGTTGGGTCGACTTTTGATGGAAATTTTTTACATCCACTTCCCGTAAGGAGGCCAATGGTAATGGGCATGTGCGCAAAAAATTTAATGAAGTTTTCAAACTGCTGTTTAGCAAGTACTTCGGTAGGAACCATGTATGCGGTTTGAAGTGCTCCAGATCCGCTTTCCTTCGGGCGCGTTGTCGCGCTCGCATAGACGGTTGCCGCCGCGACCGAGGTTTTCCCGCTTCCCACATCCCCTTCAAGGAGTCGTGCCATGGGGGTTTCTCGCGCAAAATCTTTTAAGATATCCCGTATTGCTTTTTCCTGGGCTTTGGTAGCCGTAAAAGGGAAGCGATCGATAAAACTTTGTATATCCTGCATTTTTTTCTTGATGGGGTAAGCAGGAGATTTTGATCGAGCCGATTTTTCAAGATGGCGTTTTAATTGAATCAGAAAAATTTCTTCAAATGAAAAGCGTTTTCGCGCGGCAAGTGCGTCGCGTTCTTTTTTCGGGGCATGGATCCAGATAAGCGCGGTATGGAGGGTGGGAAGGTGATAGGTGGTAAGTATCGCGGAAGGAAGAGGGTCTTTAATTTTCTCAAGAATTCCGCTTTTAAGTACGGTTTGTATTTTATGTTGAATCCAGTGTGTACTCACACCGCGACTTTCAGGGTAGACGGGCGTTAGGGGTTGGTGTGTCTCTGAAGATCCAAAAAGTGAGTTTGCTTCAGGGGGCATTTCATTGATTTGTTCAATTTTTGGATTTGAAAGATAGTAACTCCCATTTCGTTCAAAGACTTTCCCTTCAACACGAACGAGCATGTTTTCTTTAAATTTTTTGGCAATATATGGCTGGTGAAACCAAATGAGCTTAATATTTCCGGTATCGTCAGTAAGTCGCGCTTCTGCCATCGCAATTTTTTTTCGAAATGCTTTGCTCGTCTTCAGTTTTTCAATGGTTCCATAAAGGACTACTTGCTCTTCTGCTAGAACGGACGCTATCTTTTTTTGTATGCCGGGGGCACCATATCGTGAAGGAAAATGAAAGAGAAGATCACGAACCGTGATCAGTTTAAGTTTATGAAGACCTTGTTTTTGGGCTGGGGTGAGACGAGCAATGGTATCAAGGCGGTCATGTAATTGCATGGTGCTATTGTACGAGAAAACCATGTTTCTCACTAGCATAATGCGGATGCCGTAGAAGCACGGGAAAATGTATGTTAGAGTGTATTCGTTTGGAGAGTTGGCTGAGTCCTGCCTGCCGGCAGGCAGGGGTCGAAAGACTAAACAAAATGCCATGTGTTGGGTTTATATTTTGAAGAGCCAGAAAGATAAAGGTTTTTATATTGGCAAAACGAATAATATAGATCGGCGCCTAAGAGAGCATAATAGTGGACAAGTCAAATCAACCAAAGCACGAAGACCTCTTATAATCCTCGAGAAGGTCTCTTGTGATACTGATAAAGAGGCATTGAGACTAGAGAAAAAGTTTAAAAAAGGTTATAAGAGAGAACAGCTTTATAGAAAATATAAATAGTTCACGGAGAGTTGGCTGAGTGGTCGAAAGCGCCTCACTGCTAACGAGGTAGGGGTTAATAGCCCCTCGAGGGTTCGAATCCCTCACTCTCCGCAGATTACTTCTTTGTCCGTAATTGTTCATTCATCGATAAAATCGCATCCGCTCGTGAACTACGAAATGGGATTATGCAGGACTCGCTACATGGACTGGATGTGTCTAAGAAATGGGGTACATGCTATTTTGAGAACACGAATTATCTTGATACACTATAATTATGAATGAAAGTTTTCCTGAAAAGCAAACACGTCCGAAAAAAACGATATTAGAAAGTCGATTTTTTCCGATAATATTCTCGTTCTTTTTTACCAGTATGTATTACGCTTCTGTGCTCACTGTCTCTCACTTTGGTGACGAGCCACCTCTAGGTGCACTCGCTTTTATCTTTATAACAATCGCAGATATTTTCATCAATATTCCATTGTATCTACTTGGTCCATTTATCATATTCGCAATTGGTCTTGGTGATATCTTCATCTTTCAAATTCTCTGGGTTTTTTTCATCAGTTTCGTGATTGGCCTTATCTTACAAAAAGCAATGAAAATCAGGTTGTGGTGAAAAGAAGTCTTAAAACGAACCATCCTTAAGAAGGTCCCTATTTGTTGTTTGTCCTGAACACCAGTCAACCTGGCAGGTTGACGGTTGACTGGTTGACGAAGAACAAATCTTTCCAACAAACAGAACAATGGTAAACTTAAAGTGTATCTTTTATTAAGTAATCAGAAGTTTATATGCAAAAAGACTATTGGAATCTTGCAAAGAGAAATTTCCGAGCTATGGCTGTGGCGTCAGTCATATTTATCATTATTTTTGGTCTTGGTTTTACTGATTCGTCTAATCCAGACACAGTACGAATGTATCTACTTGCTTCTCTAGGATTTTTTGTCCTTACCTTTATTATTTTTCTTGTTATCGCATCGTTATTCAAAAAACACTCCCCCAAAGCCATACCTATTGCTTACACCTACCTCTCATTATCTCTGATCTATTCCTTGGTAAACAATTTTGTGTTAAGTTCTCCTTCGGATTTCATGAATGGTATCGTCATCAAGATCCTTGGATACGTGGTCTTGGTATATCTATTCTTTAATGTCTACAAGGCATCAAAACAGAATATTCCTTCTCAGACACCGACCCAAGGTGCTATATAACTCTTGTGGAACAGTCATAGTAAACAATAAGCAAACGTTGAGTGCCCGAAGTCGCTCGATTGTTTTTGGTGCGCGTGATTCGTCGTTAGGGTTATCAGAAAAATACACTCGAACTTTGTTTAATGCACACCGCCAAAATGGTGAGGGTAACCAAAGGATTTAAGAATTATTTATGATAAAAAGGATTTCCCATGGTTTTCTACACCGTCTTCCTACTGATTTTCGAAATGCAATTTCATCTCGCCGTAGCGCGTTCCTGACCTGGGAGTCTATCACTCCGCTCGCTCGGAATGAGTGGATTTGTTGGGTTGAATCGGCGAAACTGAAGGAGACCAGAGCGCGCCGAATTCGGATTGCCAAAGAAAATTTAGGTGATGGAAAACGGCGCCCGTGCTGTTGGTCTGGATGCCCGCATCGAGGAAATAAAAAAAGATGATATAATGAAAATTATAGAACGAATAAGTGAAGCGATACTATGCAGAAAATTACTCCACACCTTTGGTTTAATAAAGAAGCAGTCGAAGCAGCTCAATTTTATACCTCGATATTTCCAGACTCTCGGGTAGTTAGCCAATCACTCATACAAGGCACACCTTCTGGAGATTGCGATATCGTCGACTTTGAGATTATGGGATATCGTTTTCAAGCATTGAGTGCTGGACCACTTTTTACCTTCAATCCATCCATTTCAATCATGGTCAATTTTGATCCATCGCAGGACAAGGACGCAAGAGAGCGAATCGATGAAATATGGGAGAAGTTATCAGAAGGTGGCAAAGCACTCATGCCACTCGGCGAGTACCCTTTTAGTGAGAGGTATGGCTGGGTACAAGATAAGTATGGATTTTCGTGGCAATTAATTTATACCAAACCCGAAGGGGAGATACGCCCACTCATAATTCCTGCTCTACTTTTTGTAAGTGCGACAGGTGATCGTGCAGAGAAGGCGGTAGATTTTTATCTTTCTGTGTTTAAAAATACTCAACAGGGCGCACTGGTTCGCTATCCTAAAGATATGGAACCGAATAAAGAAGGGGGGATTATGTTTACGGATTTTATGCTTGAAAATCAGTGGTTTGCAGCAATGGATGGGAGCAGTACAATGCACGATTTTAATTTTAATGAAGCGGTTTCTTTTATGGTTAATTGCAAAGATCAAGAAGAGATTGATTATTTTTGGGAGCAACTTTCCGCCGTACCGGAAGCTGAACAGTGTGGTTGGGTCAAGGACAAATTTGGGGTATCATGGCAAATCGTACCTCAGCATATGGGCGAACTCATTGAGAAAAATCCCAAACAGACAACGCCAGCAATGCTTGGGATGAAAAAAATAGTTATTGCTGAGCTGGAGAAAGCGGGGGAAGCGCGTTAAAGGCCCGTGATGCAATTATTGAGATATTTATTTTTTAACTAACCCTAATATTATGACGAAGAAACAGAGTGTAAAATATATCGATGCTTTTGTGCTTGTGGTGCCAAAGAGTAAGGTGGTGGCGTACCGTAAAATGGCAAAAGATGCAGGAAAGATTTGGGTGAAATATGGAGCCCTTGGATATAAAGAGTGTATGGGGGATGATCTGAATCCAGATATGCAAGGATATCCGTTTCTCGCATTTCCTCAGATGACCAATCTTAAACCTACTGAAACCGTATGGTTTTCATACATTGAGTATCAATCAAAAGCGCACCGCAATGCGGTGAATAAAAAAGTAATGAAAGAGATGGAGGTGGCGCATAAAGATGAAGCTGATCATATGAAAAATATACCTTTTGATTTAGCCCGTATGGCATTTGGTGGTTTCAAGGTTGAGGTAAGTAGTTAGGGGAGTTAATAGCTAACTTTAATATAAAATTGTATGAAAAATCCTATTGTGCATTTTGAGATTCCTGTTGATGATGTAGAGCGTGCAAAAACATTCTATACAGAAACCTTTGGATGGAAAATCCATAAGTTTGATATGCCCGCAACAAGCTCGACGGGAGGTGAGCCATACTACGGAGTGATCACTACTGAAGTTGACGAAAATAAAATGGCGAAGACCCCCGGTGCTATTAATGGTGGCCTGATGAAGCGTGTTAATCCGGGTCAGCCATTTATGAACTATATTCAATCCGATAATATTGAAGAGAGTTTGGAAGCGATTAAAGCAAATGGAGGAACAATTATCATGCCAAAGACTGAAATCGCACCTCATATGGGATGGATTGCGGCGTTTAAGGATACTGAGAATAATATCATGGGTCTTCATCAAATGTCTCCAACACATAAGGCACAGATGAAAGAGCAGAAATAGGATTGTGTAATCGCTTAGTGGGCAAGTGCCAAACAAAAAACATTTCGCGCTCCTGCTTCAAGCAGAACACGGCGTGCCTCAAGAAGCGTACTTCCTGTTGTGGCAGTGTCATCAAGCAGAAGAATCGTTCGCCCTATTATTTTTTTAGGTTTTGGTACTGAGAACGCGCGATAGACGTTTCTTTCTCGTGATTTTCGATCAGGGAGTTCGGTCTGGCTTTTTGTATCCCGTATCTTTACGAGCGCTTTGGTTAAGAGAACAAGATTTTTCTGAGTATCGTGTTGTATAAGCGCTTGTGCCAATAATTCAGTTTGATTAAATCCTCGTTTTCGCCTCCGTTTTCGTGAATTGGGGATTGGAATAAGCAATAAGCGTTCTTTGTGTGGAAGCGCCCCCGTGTCTCCGTATTCTTCAAGTATAAAGTCGTACAGTATGCTTCCAAAAAGGGCAATGAGTTTTGGATTGCCGCGATATTTAATTTCTCGAATCGCACGCCGAACTAACGGATCTCGATATGCGAATAGTGCTTGAATCGCGGGGTGGATCTCTGGTTTATTATTTGGTTTGAGAGCAGAGAGCAGTTGCGCGGTACTCATCTGTTCGAGCGCGCGAATGTCCGCGGATCCGGGGAATAAGAATGCGTATAAGTTTTGCAATATAGTTTGAATCTTGTGCATAGCGATAGACGCCATCGTTATAGCGGTTGTGTTATACTTTATCGTAACGCTATGGCAGGTTTCTTCAAAAAGATGTTTGGTGGTAATGATACCAGTGTGATTGGTGTTGATTTTGGTTCATCCTCAGTCAAAGTGGTTCAGTTGCGGGATCAAGGGGGTAAAGCAGTGCTTGAAACATACGGATCCCTTGCGCTAGGCCCCTTTGCTAATCTTCCGGTGGGAAAGGCAACTGATTTGCCAACTGAAAAACGCATAGAGGCGCTCATGACTATTATCCGTGAAGCGCGAGTTACGAGCCAAGATGCTGGTTTTGCAATTCCATTTTCTTCAAGTTTAGTTTCGTTGATTAAGATGCCGGAATTAGACGAAAAAGAGTTGGCGCGCATGGTTCCCATTGAAGCAAGAAAATATATCCCCGTTCCTATCTCTGAGGTGGTGTTTGATTGGTGGATCGTGCCACGAGACACTATTGAGTCTCGAGATTACACCGATGAGGAGAAGCGAGTGATTGAGCATAAAGTCGATGTTTTAATTGTTGCAATTCATAACGAAACCATCGAAGAGTATCGAACGTTAATTACTGAATCAGGTTTAACTTCTCGCTTTCTTGAGATTGAAATCTTTAGTGCGGTGCGCGCGACTCTTACGGAGAGCATCAATCCCTTAATGGTTATGGATCTCGGGGCAGCGACAAGTAAAATTTATATTGTAGAGCAGGGGGTAGTACGAAGCTCGCATATCGTTAATCGCGGAGGGCAGGATATTACGACCGCTATTTCTCAGTCGCTTGGCGTTAATCTTGAGCGCGCTGAAGAATTAAAACGTGAATTTGGAATACATAAAGGAGAGACCACTGCAAGTATGCGCGAAGTAGTAAGTACGACACTCCACTATATTTTCAATGAAGCCGAGCGGATTAGAAGAGCGTATGAAGCAGAAAATAAAAAGCCGATTGAGCGCGCGGTATTGATTGGAGGAGGCTCAGCACTTAAGGGAATTATGGGGTTTGGGAAAGAGATTCTTCATACGCAGATTTCAATTGCGGATCCGTTTTCAAAAGTAACCGCTCCTGCATTTGTCCGTGGCGTGCTTCAGAATGCTGGCCCTGAATTTGCGGTCTCATTGGGCATCGCACTCCGACAATTACAAGAGCTCCGGCGTTAGTATTTATCCCCTTATACACAAGGCAGGTATAGAGGGTTACGGTATAATAAACATGTTCTCTATTTGTGAATAATCATGGATCCTAATGCACTTCAACGTTCATCGTTTATTCCGAAACGACCGCTTGCTTCGCATGGTCGGGGTGGTGGTTTTAGTCGTCGGAATTCAGCGAATATCTTTTTCATTCTTTCAATCACGGTTGCATTAGTGGTGCTTCTTGGCACTGGGGTACTGTTTTTCTATGAACGGCATCTCTCGCTTCGTATTGATGAGCTCAAGATGGAATTTGCTGAAGCAGAAAAGAATATTGATCGTGATTTTTTTGACACGGTTGGCGCGTTCGATGTGCGGCTTCAACGAGTCATTGAGATACTCACTAATCATGTTGCCGCATCTGAGGTGTTTGCGTTGCTTGAGGCTAATACGCTTCGCTCAGTATATTTAACTGAATTTCAATTTGGAGGTACCGGATCGTATAGTATGACTTTCTCGGGAATTGCACCGAACTTTGAATCTTTAGCGCTTCAGGCAGATGAATTAAGAGCTAACGCGTACCTTACGGAAACTGATTTTGGGGAGATAAGTTT
Organism: uncultured bacterium; assembly: GCA_937952265.1. Taxonomy (GTDB): domain Bacteria; phylum Patescibacteriota; class Minisyncoccia; order Phycocordibacterales; genus CALFYW01. The sequence goes on along the minus strand of CALFYW010000016.1, from coordinate 115,449 downwards.
AGACGAATCCGGGAATGTGGTCTTTGGAGTCAGTGCCTCAGTTGACCCTTCTCTCATTCGTTACGCGAGTCTCTTTGCTGAAGCTGAAGATCTGGATGTGGCAGAAGATGAAGAAGTTGAAAATTCATTTTAAGGAGCATTATGAGAATTACCATACCAATCATTATCCTTCTTTTATCCGGCGCACTAGCGTATTTCTATACGCGCCCATTATTTTTTGAAAAAATCGAGGCGCTTCAGATGCGAGAGGTGGAATACCAAGAAGCATTTACTCAATTAAATAAGCTTCAGGAAGAGCGAATTCGTTTGGAGACATCCCTCGCATCATTTAGTGATGATGATTTGGAATATCTTGCCACCTTGCTTCCAGATGAGATCGATGAGTTTCGGTTTCTTGCGGATATTAATACGATTGCGGCTCGGCACAGCATGATCATGCAGGATCTTGATTTTGAAAGAATTGGTGTTGCTGAAGAAGCATCCCAATCTGAAATTACAGAAGCAGGATCAGCCTCCCAAGCTGAGTCAGAGCTCACTGCAGAGGAAATTGCGTTAATCAATGATCCAGTAAAGCGACTCCGTGTTTCTTTTTCCGTGTCAGGGCCCTACCGGTTCTTTAATGGATTTTTGCGAGATCTTGAGCGAAGCTTGGCCCTTGTCGATATTCAAAGCATTTCTGTACAAACCGACGCATCAGCAGAGAATAGCGAACTTGAATTAAGTACCGGAAGTTATGGGTATTCAATTGTATTTGATCGGTATTGGTTTGATGAACATTCGATTCAATAACTATGGGTATATTTCAAAAATATAAAAATTTAATTACTATTTTGGTTGTGGTAGGAATGCTCGCGCTTGTCTATTTCTGGTTCTCGGGGAAGGGGGAAGATGACACTTCTTCATCAATTGTGCAGAATGCCGGAGCACTTGAAATTCCTCCTGATCGAAAAATTGTGATCCTGGTGCGAAAGGCGGAAGGTATTTCACTTGATCGAAGTATTTTTGAGAGCGGAATGCTTGGAAGTCTCGTTGATTTCAGTCAACAAATCATTCCGCAATCTGTTGGAAAGCAGGATCCATTCTCACCGTTTTAGCGAAGCAAGAGCTTTCTTTTTTTATTTCCTATGCAATTACTTGATCTTTTAGCAAAAAAAGACATTATCGCACGAGACGATATTGAGGAGATCCGAAAGGAAGCCGCTGCCGCGGGGGGAGATCTTCGAGGCGTCTTGCTTCGTCGTGGTGTTGATGAAGAAGAGGTGCTTGGAGTTGAAGGTGAATCTTACGGCATACCCACGCGCCATCTTGGAGATCCTAAAATACCTTTTGATACCTTAAAGATTATTCCTGAAGAATCGGCGATTCATTATCGTATTGTTCCGCTTGATATTAAAGATGGAGTGCTTGAGGTTGGGGTAGTTGATCCAGAGAACATTGAGGCTCGGGATGTGCTTAATTTTATCTCATCAAAGAATGAGATTCCTTTTAAAATTTTCCTCATCACGGAAAGTGATTTTAATCGAGTGCTTGAGCTTTATCGAGGATTATCCGGAGAGGTAACCAAAGCACTTGGCGAGCTTGAATCTGAACTTTCTCAGGAGTCAATCGTTGTTGATAAAGGGAAAAAAGAGGACGAAAAAAAGGAGCAGGGTCAGGGTAGCCCTGCAACTATTGTTGAGGACGCGCCGGTCACAAAGATTGTTGCCACGATTCTGCATTATGCGGTTGAAGGTTCTGCTTCAGATGTGCACATTGAGCATTTAGGCGAGAAGATTCGGGTTCGTTTCCGTGTGGATGGGGAACTTCATACCAGTCTTATTCTTCCGCCAAATGTGCATTCATCGGTAGTGGCGCGTATTAAAATTCTTTCAACGATGCGTCTTGACGAGAAGCGCAAGCCTCAAGATGGACGTTTTTCCGCGCGCATTTCCGGAAGAAAAATTGACTTCCGTGTCTCAACATTTCCAGCATATTATGGAGAAAAAGTAGTAATGCGTATTCTTGATGCTGAACGAGGGGGAAGGAAGCTTGATGAACTCGGATTATCAAAGCAAATCATTTCTCAAATAAAAGCAGCCATTGAGCGCCCGTACGGACTGATTCTGATTTCAGGACCTACTGGTTCAGGAAAGACCACCACCCTCTATTCAATGCTCGGTGAGCTCGATCGTGAACAGCAAAATGTGCTTTCACTCGAAGATCCGGTGGAATACAGTCTCACCGGGGTAAACCAGTCACAGGTGCGTCCTGAAATTGGATATACGTTTGCGAATGGGCTTCGCACCACATTGCGGCAAGACCCCGATGTAATTATGGTTGGTGAGATTCGAGATAGCGAGACCGCAAAGCTTGCAATTCAAGCAGCACTCACGGGGCACCTCGTATTTTCAACAATCCACACCAACGATGCGGTTGGAGTAATTCCACGTTTAATTAATATGGGCGTTGAACCTTATCTGATTGGGCCAACACTCATTCTAACCCTCGCGCAGCGTTTGGTGCGCACGCTTTGTCCTGGCGCGGGTAAGAAAATTCCTATTGAAGGAAGCATGAAGATGATGATCGAAAAACAGTTCAGTAGCCTCGATGAAGAGTATCGGGAAAAATTTTTACCTAAATCTGAGTTTGTCTATGAAGCATCTTCGACCCCAGAATGCCCTGATGGTACGCGTGGTCGTGTCGCGGTTATGGAAGCGTTTACGATGGATGATGAAGTTGAAGATGCAATTCTAAAAGGCGTAACTGATATTGATTTAGGGAAATTGCTACGAAAACGGGGCATGATTAGTATGCGCGAAGATGCCATTATTAAATCAATGGAAGGAAAAATTCCGTTTTCTGAAGTGAATAATTTATAAGTATGTTATAGTAGGAGTAGTATGGACGAACAAACGCAAAAAAAGAGTATTCTCATTATTGATGATGATACGTTTTTAATTGATATGTATGCCATGAAATTTAAGGAGCATGGCTTTGAAGTCATTACCTCGCCTTCAACTACTGATGCGCTTACTAAACTCAAAGACGGCCTTAAACCACAAGTGATTCTCTCCGATATTGTGATGCCTACCATTAACGGTATTGATTTTGTGCGTCGAGTTAAGGATGAAAAACTGGCCCCTGAATCAGTGGTGATTATGCTTTCAAATCAAAGCCAGAATGAACAAGTTGAGGAAGCAATGAAAGCGGGTGCTGATGGATTTATCATTAAAGCAAACGTAGTTCCATCTGAAATTTATGAAAAGGTTGTCGAGATTCTCTCGAAGAAGGGATAGGGGATTTTTAGAAACTTAGGAACTCTATGTCGAATAGAAATTACGAAAAAGAACTTGAGCGTCTCATCACCATTGTGGTTAATGAAAACGCGTCAGACCTCCATTTTTTAGAGGGGAGACCCCCAATCATTCGAGTATCTGGATTTCTCATTCCTTTAGTGAAGCATACACCGCTTTCAAAAGAAGATATCTTGAATTTTCTCGGAATGATGGTCTCTCCGGCGTATAAAGAGCGTTTTCTCAAAACACAAGAACTTGATTTCTCCTACAGTTTTAAAAAGGAAGCCCGTTTTCGAGGGAATGCCTATTTTCAACAAGAAAGCCCAGGTATTGCGCTTCGTTTTATCTCTCATCGGATTCGGTCACTTAAAGAATTAAGCCTTCCGGCATCTCTTGAGCAGTTTGCGTATCGCCAGCAAGGGTTTTTCTTGGTGGTTGGGCCTGTTGGGCACGGAAAGACAACAACGCTTGCCGCGCTTATTGAAATGATCAATGCAACACGGGCAGAGCATATTATGACCATTGAAGATCCGATTGAGTATGTATATGAGCAAAAAAAATCAGTCATTAGCCAACGAGAGGTTGGCGTTGACACCGAAGGCTTTCACACGGCGCTTACCTCGGTATTTCGGCAGGATATCGACGTATTACTTGTTGGAGAAATGCGTGACGTCGAAACCATCTCAACCGCAGTAACTGCCGCGGAAACGGGCCATTTAGTATTTTCAACACTTCATACCAATAACGCGGCCCAAACGATTAGCCGTATTATTGATTCGTTCCCGGGAGATCAGCAGTCACAAATTCGCGCGCAACTTGCCGCAAGCCTCTCGGGCATTTTCTCACAACGGCTCATCCCGCGTATTTCAGGTGGGTTGGTGCCTGCTTATGAGCTCCTTATTAATACAACTGCAGTATCTAATTTGATTCGTGAAGAGCGCACCCATGAGATTCATTCAGTTATTGAAACCGGCACTGAAAACGGCATGATCGACATGAATCGTTCGTTAGCAGAGCTGGTTCGAGCCGGAGAAATCACGGTTGAACATGCCCGCGCTTTTTCAATGAATCCAGAAATTTTGATGAAGCTTATTTAACAGTAGTATGTTATTTACCTACGAAGCCATTGACGCACACGGCGAGCGTGTGCGCGGAAATATCGAGGCGATTAGCGAGGATGTTGCAATCCGTTCGCTTCAACGGCGAAATTTGATACTTTCCGCGATTAGTTCTGCTGAGTCAAAAGCACTCTTAGATAAAGAGATCCATATTTTTGATCGGGTAAAGACAAAAGATGTCGTTATTCTCTCTCAGCAAATCTCAACACTGTTTGAGGCACAAGTATCAGCGCTCAAAGTATTTCGCATGCTTGCTGGTGAGGTGGAGAATAAACTTTTGGCGCGTACCTTGGTTAAAATTGCAAGTGATTTACAGGGAGGCAGTTCTATTTATAGCGCGCTTGCAAAACATCCCAAAATATTTTCTCCAATTTACGTAAACATGGTACGTGCTGGTGAAGAATCAGGGCAACTTGATAAAACATTCCGTTATCTTGCTGATTACCTTGATCGTACCTACGCACTGGTCTCTAAAGCTCGCAATGCAATGGTGTATCCACTGTTTGTTATCCTTGTATTTTTCGCGGTAATGATTTTTATGTTCACCTCAATTGTGCCGAGTATTACCGCAATCTTAACTGATTCTGGCCAAGAAATCCCTTTTTATACCAAAATTGTCATTGGAATCAGTGATGCGTTGGTAAATTACGGGATCTTGCTATTAGCAGGAGTTATTTTGGGTGGATTTTTTCTGTTTCGGTATCTTCATAGCAAAGAAGGGAGCGCGGTTTTTGATCGGTTTAAATTGGCAGTTCCTTACGTTGGCGATCTGTATACGAAGCTTTATCTCTCGCGTATTTCTGACAATATGAGTACGATGCTCGGGAGCGGTATTTCGGTGGTGAAATCCCTTGAAATTACCGGCACCGTGGTAGGGAATAAAGTATATGAAGGTATTATTGCTGAATCAATTGACGCCATTAAATCAGGAACATCGGTTTCTTCAGCACTCGGGCGATACGAAGAAATACCAGGGATCATGACACAGATGCTTGCGGTTGGTGAAGAGTCGGGCGAAATGGGAAATATTTTAAGCACTCTCGCGCGGTTTTATCGGCGTGAAGTCGAAAACGCTGTTGATACGCTCGTAGGCTTGATTGAGCCTGCCATGATCGTACTTCTTGGTTTAGGGGTATTGACCCTCCTCGTTTCGGTATTGGTGCCGATTTACAACCTGTCATCAACATTTTAAATCTTTTTCAACGGTACGCCTTGAAATGGCTTATCCACAGGGGAATTTGCGGTTTTCGAAATAGGTGTATAATAAGGGAGTAGAAGAGAAGCAAAGAAGCTCTCTTCGAAAGATTAAGAGAGCGGTCGTTAATTTTTTGTTTATTAATTTTATAAGTTAATTATTTATGAAAAAAGGTTTTACCCTTATTGAGCTCTTGGTCGTTATTGCGATCATTGGTATCCTCTCATCAGTTGTGCTCGCGAGTCTAAACAGCGCACGTACTCGTGCTCGTATTGCAGCAGCACAAGGAACGATGAGTGCATTGCTCCCAGCATTAATTCTTTGTTCAGATGATGGTGAAGCGCTAAATACCACGGTAACACCAGGTAGCACTGCAGTCTGTGCAAGCAGTAGCGCGGTGTATCCTACATTACCAACAGGTTGGTCTTACGGAACCATTACCGGAACGGTCAATGCATTCTCAGTTCCAGTTACTGGAGACAGTACCACGGTTACTTGTACGCCAACAGGATGCGCAACCTCATAGTTTAGCCTCTCTTGAAGGAAGCTAAGAGCACGAACCCCGCGTAGCGGGGTTTTTGTGTGTATGTTTCGCGGAGGGATTAGGCTATACTAACAGTATGATCTTCTTTCTTGGCATGGTGTTTTTTCTTATCGGAAGCTTTGTCGGCAGTTTTTTAAATGTGGTTATTTTGCGTTATAACACGGGTCGAGGTGTGGTGAATTCTTATTCTGGTTGTCTCTCGTGCGGAAAACGACTTCAATGGTTTGAGCTTGTACCGATATTGAGTTTTTTCTTACAACGTGGCCGGTGCCGAGGATGCCAGACTCCTATTTCATGGCAGTATCCTCTGGTTGAGCTTATGAGCGGTGTTTTGTTTTTAGCGGTATTGTGGAAATTTGATTTTGCACTTACTGTATGGGCTGAGATTGGCCTCGTTTTGGTTATTTTTTCAATCCTTGTGGTTATTGGGGTGTATGATATCCGGCATAAAATTATTCCCGATGGATTTGTCTTCACCTTTATTGTGCTGAGCTTTATCTCTCTGTTTATGTCAGGCAATACACTGTTTTCATGGAGTGTCTTCTCTTGGGGAGCACTGTGGTCTGGCCCGCTTCTATTTGCACCTTTCGCACTTTTGTGGATTATCTCGCGCGGTCGGTGGATCGGCTTTGGCGATGCAAAATTTGCATGGGGTATGGGGTGGTTTCTTGGGGGAGTGCTTGGATTTTCAGCACTGATACTTGCGTTTTGGTCGGGAGCGGTAGTGGCAGTGATGCTTTTATTTATTTCGCGATTTACTCGTAAAAGCAGTACACACCGTTTTCTTATTACCATGAAAAGCGAAGTACCATTTGCTCCATTTTTAATTATCAGCACCATCCTCGTCTATCTTTTTGAGTGGGATGTGGTTGGTCTCTCGAAGCTTTTAGCTTTATAATAGGTGTATGCTGTTTACATTTCCGCGACTACCCGCTTCTTCTAAAAAGGGATTTACGCTGGTAGAGTTATTAATCTCTTTTGGCATCGTGGGTTTAGTGACGGGGATCGCACTCTTTAATCATACTGAATTTGGAGACTCCATTCGGCTTTCGAATCTTACCTATACCATGGCGCTTCAGATTCGCGAGGCGCAAGTCTCGGGTTCGAGTGTTCGACAGCTTGGTTTAGGTGGAAGTGCAAATTTTTCCGCTGCCTACGGTATCCATTTTTTTACGAGCGGTGGTAATAATCGAGGGTATATCTTTTTTGCGGATATTGATAATGATGGGCGGTATGATGGAAGTGAATCTGAATCAGGGTGCGCGTCTTCGCCAGAATGTGTCGCGTATTTCTCCCTTCCTCAAGGTTTTGCGGTTGATGAATTTTGCGCGGAAACAATATGTAGTACTGATGCAGGAGGTCCAACGATCGATGAGTTAAATATTATATATAAACGACCAAGTCCGAGTGCTCTTATTAAAAGCCATCAGCCAGCCTTGTATGATTATGGATTTATCACGCTTACTTCTCCGCAGGGAAGATCTCGGACCATTCGAGTTGCTTCAACAGGGCAAGTATCAGTACAGTAGTATTATGAGGACACCACATTCCAAAAAACATCAGATGCGTGGATTTACACTGATTGAGCTCATTGTTTCAATAGGAATTTTTATGATGTTTCTTGCGGTTGGCTTGGGCGCGCTCCTCTCGCTCATTGATGCCAATAAGCAAGCACGGGCAGTAAGTACGGTGGTTAATAACGTGAGTTTTGCGCTTGAAAGCATGGCACGAGAAATACGGCTTGGCACTACATATTATTGTGGTTATTCGGTAATGGAAGAAACACAAGATTGCGCAACTACACCGTTTCCAGGAATTTCGTTTACCTCACAAGAAGATCCGTATAGCGGGGCGCGAACACGCATATCCTATCGAGTCAGCGGAGGGACTCAGCTTCAAAAACAAGTGGGTGCCGGAGGGGCTTTTCAGGATGTATTGGGGAGTGAAGTAGAGCTTACTGAATTTCATGTCTTTGTTTCTGGAAGTGATCCGCTGGATCCGGTACAGCCAAAAGCAACCTTAATTATTCGCGGGTTTACCAAAGAAGAAGCGGTGGGGGTGCGTACACCAATTAATGTGCAGACTACGGTCTCTCAACGTATTTTTGACCTCAATTAATCAATGAAAAATTTTATTTCACCATACTCGTCTATGCATTCTCAATCGGGTTTTACTCTGGTTGAAGCTCTTATTTCAATCGGCATACTCGCGGTTTCGGTTATGGTTCCTATCTCGATAGTGGCGCAGAGTTTTTTTGCAGCCCAAGCATCTCGAGATCAGACGACGGCGGTTTATCTCGCGCAAGAAGGGCTTGAAGGAGTGCGTAATATTCGAGATACCAATGTGCTATCAGGACTTCCTTGGACGACCGGACTTAATGGATGTTTCGGGGTGAATGGTTGCCAGATCAATGTGTTGGGAGGAACGGTTACCACCTGTGGCTCAAGCGGGTGTGATTGGTTGCGCCTTGATGAGGATGATACATGGCAATATGGATATTCAGGGTCGTGGCCGGTTTCAATATTTAGGCGCCATATTTATATCACTCAGCATGTTCCTGGTCGCGAAATCGAGGTTGAATCAGTAGTAAGTTGGCAGCGTGGTTTATTCTCGAAAACTATTTCCTCATCCGCGTTTTTATATAATTGGGAAAACTGATGACTATGAAAAAAAATCACTATCATTCTCGAGAGGGTGTAGAAAAGCCCATGCGCGATGAGCAAGGGATCGTATTAGTATTAGCGGTTATCTTTTCAGGACTATTTTTAGTTATCGGTCTTGCGATTGGAAACATCTATATCAAAAATTACACGCTTTCCGTCTCCGCGCGAGAATCATCAATCGCGCTTGCGGGCGCTGATACAGGCGTTGAATGCGCGCTCTATTACGACTTAAAGGTCGTACCGAGCCCTTTCTCAAATGATGGAGTTACTCCTATTGAATGTAATAACCAGACCATTGATACGGGAACTCAAACCGAACCAGAAGCGAGCGTGATTGGCGGGGATGGTCGTGGTAATCCGCGCACCGTTGATAGTAGTTTCTGGCTTTTCTTTGGAGCCTATCCGAGCGCGCCGTGCGCGAAAGTAACCGTAGAGAAGCATCGAGACGGGAGCGCGGTTATTGAAGGAAGGGGATACAATACCTGCGATACCGATGATAATCGTCGTGTTGAACGTGCAATTCGGGTATGGTATTAGGTGCTTGTTGGGGGTGCGCTAACCTTGTATAGTGGGTGCGTATGGGTGAAGCAAAGAGTAACCATGTTCCACATGCAATAAAAGAGCGGGTAGAAAAGTTGCGCGCTACGATCAATCACCATCGGTATCTTTATCATGTTGAAGATCGGGAGGAGATAAGTGCTGAAGCACTCGATTCTCTGAAGCATGAGCTGTCAGAACTTGAAGAAACCTACCCCTCGCTTATTACTCCTGATTCACCTACTCAGCGAATCGCCGGAAAACCTCTTCCATATTTTGAAAAAGTTCTACACAAGATTCCACAGTGGTCATTTAATGATGTCTTTTCAGAGGAAGAGGCACGAGCATTCGATGAACGTGTTAAGCGTTTCCTTAAAGGGCAGGGGGTGAATGAATCACCGAGTTATGTTGCTGAATTAAAAATTGATGGGCTTAAAATTGTTCTTGAATATCAAGATGGTGTATTGCTCCGGGCCGCTACGCGTGGCGATGGGATTACCGGAGAAGAAGTAACTCAAAATATTAGGACTATTGAGTCTGTGCCGCTTCGTCTCCGTAAACCGCTCTCGTTAATTGTTGAAGGCGAGGTGTGGATGAGTAAAGAGAGTTTCGCGCGTTTAAATGCGGAACGAAAGAAGAACGGAGTAGCACTTTTTGCAAATCCACGTAACGCCGCAGCAGGGTCAATTCGGCAGCTTGATGCTTCGGTTGTGGCGTCTCGGAATTTAGATATGTTTATCTATGACCTTGCACTGCTTGAAGGAGAGAGGATTCCTGAGACCCAAGCGTTAGAAATGAAATTTTTGAATACGTTGGGATTTAAGGTGAATAAACACTATCAACATACTGAAACGATTGAAGGAGCGATTGATTTTTGGAATCGGTGGAAAAAGAAAAGTCTTCACGAGACCTATCTTATTGACGGGATCGTGATTAAGGTAAATGAACGTAAGCTTCAAGAGGTGCTTGGTTATACTGGCAAAGCTCCACGCTTTGCGGTTGCGTTTAAATTTCCCGCAGAGCAGGCGACTACCGTGGTAGAGGATATTTCTTTTCAGATCGGACGCACTGGTGTCATTACTCCGGTCGCACGCTTAACACCGGTGGTGGTTGCGGGCTCCCGAGTATCACGAGCAACACTTCATAATGAAGATGAGATTAACCGGCTTGATGTACGAATCGGAGATACGGTAATTATCCAAAAAGCAGGTGATGTGATTCCTGATATTGTTCGGGTGGTTCTTGAAATGCGAACGGGAAAAGAGAAGAGAATCAAATTTCCAACGCATATTCCTGAATGTGGTGGTGACGGTAAGATTGAACGTATTCCCGGGCAGGCAGCGCACCGTTGTGTAAATAGAAATTCATACGCTCAGCTTAAGCGAAAACTTTATCATTTTGTGTCAAGGCACGCGCTTGATATTGATGGGCTCGGTCCTAAAATTATTGACCTATTACTTCAACATAAACTCATCACAACCTTTGATGATATCTTTAAGTTGAAAAAAGAAGATCTCGAAGCACTCCCTCGTTTTGGGGAGCAATCCGCGTCAAACATTATCTCCAGTATTGAGCGCGCGCGTACCACGACGCTCCCACGGTTTCTCATCAGTCTCTCGATCGATCATGTGGGAGAGGAGTCCGCGTATATGCTCGCGGAACATTTTGGTTCGATTGAGCAGGTTATGGCTTCAGACGAGGAAGCTTTTGATTCGATCCCTGGCATTGGAGAGGTTATGGCAGCATCACTCGCGAAATGGTTTGCTGATTCAGAAAATAAAGCTTTACTCAAACGGCTATTAGAGCATCTTACCGTAGCTTCATATGAAGCACGTAAAGAAGGGAAGCTTTCAGGAAAGACATTTGTACTGACCGGCACGCTTCGTTCATTGTCTCGAGTTGAGGCGCATAAAAAGATTCGAAGCCTCGGGGGCGGGGTCAGCAATTCAGTTTCCCAAAAAACAAATTATGTAGTGGTCGGGGAAAACCCAGGATCAAAAGCGGATGAAGCAAACGCGCTTGGCGTTTCGATGCTTGACGAGGAAGCGTTTCTGCGGATTATTTCCTAATGTGCTATGATAGAGCCGTAGTTATGTTTGAAAAAGACACCGTAAAAAAATTAGCTCAACTTTCTCGTCTTTTGCTTACCGAAGCAGAGTGTGAAGATCTTGCGGGCGAGCTCGGGTCTATTGTTGCCTATGTTTCAGAGATTGAGAACGTGGTTGGAGAAAGAGCGGGTGACGCAGGCGCGCCCCTATCAAAGAATGTGTTACGAGATGACCGCAATGCTCATGAACCAGGTATGTATACTCAAAAAATTCTCGATGCTGCGCCAGATAAAGAAAGGGGATTTTTTAAGGTGAAAAAAATTCTCTAACCATATGGCTATTGATCTTGAAACGCTCTCCATTAAATCACTCCAAGCCTCCCTTAAGCGGGGTGATTTTTCGGTCCGTGAATTGGTCGAGCGGTATCGGGAAATAATAATAGAGAAGAATCCTTCGATTAACGCATACCTTGAAGTGTTTGACGACCTCGAGTCTGAAGCAGTTAGAGTAGATAATGCAATCGGGAATGGTGCCGAACTGCCCCTTGCCGGAGCTCCACTTGCAATTAAAGATAATATTTTAATTGAGGGAAAGCAGGTAAGCGCGGGTTCAAAAATACTTGCGGGATACCGAGCCTCCTATGACGCAACCGTCATTTCGCGGTTGCGTCATGCGGGCGCTATTTTTCTCGGAAGGACTAACCTCGATGAATTTGCCATGGGAAGTTCAACGGAGAATTCAGCATTTGGTGTTACGAAAAATCCGCATGACCTGAAACGTGTCGCGGGAGGATCTTCAGGAGGTTCTGCCGCGGCAGTGGCGATGGGAGGAGCATTAGGAGCACTCGGATCGGATACCGGTGGTTCAATTCGCCAGCCGGCAAGTTTTTGCGGGGTGGTGGGGCTTAAGCCAACATATGGAAGTGTATCTCGTTCTGGTTTAATTGCGATGGGATCGTCTCTTGATGTAATTGGGCCCTTTGCCAAATCTGTTTCAGATGTGGAACTGCTCTTTAAAGTAGTTCGCGGTAATGATCCGCTTGACAGTACTTCACTTCCACATGGATCATACGGAGAAGCGCATCCGGCGCCGAAAACGATCGGTATTCCAAGAACCCTTCTTGAAAGCGGTAGTATGGATGCTTCAGTCAAGAGCGCTTTTGAATCAGCGGAGAAGACTTTTCTTGAACGCGGTTTTGAAATCATCGATATCGAGCTTCCGCACGCTTCTCACGCACTTGCCGCCTACTATATCGTGATGCCGGCTGAAGCGTCGTCAAACCTTGCTCGGTTTGATGGAATTCGATATGGACTTTCAAAGAATGGAGAAACACTACTTGAGGTGTACCAAAAAACTCGAGGGGAAGGCTTTGGAAGCGAGGTGCGCCGTCGTATTATACTTGGCGCATACGTACTTTCGGCTGGATACTACGATGCGTACTATGGTCGCGCTGCCGCATTGCGGGGGTATATTCAAAATGATTTTACTTCGGCGTTTAAAAAAGTTGATGCAATCATGACTCCAACCGCGCCAACTCCCGCATTTATGATTGGAGAGAAAACCACTGATCCACTCGCGATGTATCTTGCTGATATCTTTACCGTTACGGCTAACCTCGCGGGTATTCCGGCAATTTCTCTGCCGTATGGGAGCGCGCTTCAAAATGGATCCACACTTCCTGTGGGAATTCAGCTAATGGCACCTCATACGCGAGAAGATTCTCTCTTTGTGCTGGGGAAAGCTCTCTTAGGGGAAGAGTGATATAGTAGAAGGAGCTATTCTGGAGTGCTACTATGGCAATAAATTTTGATACGATTTTTTATCATATCTTTCTTTTTCTCACCGGCGATTTTTTTTCTCTTGAGTATATACAAACATGGTGGGATGTTTTTCGAGTTGCGATCGCTCCGTATTCTTTCATTGTCTCAATCATTCTCATGATTGGAATTGTGTATTGCATGGTGCGTTTAAGTCAGATTCGAACCGAAGAATCGCTCGCCTTTAAGATGGATGATGTTCTGTTAGGAGGGGATGAGCGTTCGGCGAAAAACCCTCGATGGGAGCATGTCATGGAACTCGTGCATTCGAATAATCCGGGAGATTGGAGAGTTGCTATCATTGAGGCCGACTCTATGCTCGATGAAATGGTTCAGCATATGGGATACCACGGTGAGCATTTAGGTGAGCGATTAAAAGTTGTCGAGAAGAGCGATTTTCAAACCATTGATCTTGCATGGGAAGCGCATAAAGTACGTAATCAAATCGCACATGAAGGATCGCAATTCTCTTTAACTGAACGTGAAGCTAAGCGTGTTATTAGCCTTTACGAGGCAGTGTTCAAAGAATTTTTATATGTCTAATTTTAAGACCCAAATCTCTTGCGTTAGGGGCATGTTTTCGGTATACTGTTGACTTAATAGCGGGGTAGAGAAGTAGTATCTCGGGAGGCTCATAACCTCCAGGCCTGGGTGCAATTCCCAGCCCCGCAACAAGGGAGAAGACCGTCGTTACATAATGGTAACGACGGTCTTCAGATTTTAGCCCATGTATATTATAGTAGTGTAGCGTGTCTCTACCCGGGGTAGCTCAGTTGGTTAGAGCGTGGGACTCATAAGCCCAAGGTCGTCGGTTCGATCCCGACCCCCGGGACCACCTAATTAAAAGTAGATTTTATTTTTTGGGTACGTATAATAGCGCTATGCGGCTGTAGCTCAATTTGGTTAGAGCACCCGCCTGTCACGCGGGAGGTTGCGGGTTCAAGTCCCGTCGGCCGCGCATTGCTAAAAACACCCAGGTTCTCCTGGGTGTTTTTGCGGAACTGAAGCTCGGTACGAGCGTCGGGACTTGAAAAGCGGAGGTATATGCGAGTTTTGAGCGAAGCGAGAAGGCGAGCATACCGAGCTAGGGTCGTGAAAAATTTTCGTTAGAAAATTTATTCCTGACCAAGTCCCGTCGGCCGCGCCAACGAAATCTCCGAAAAGAGATTTTTGTTTGGTTTTTGAAAAACCCTTGCGTTTATGGAAACGCAAGGGTTAGGAGTTACTCATCTCAAACGGTTTTCGGCCGCACATTGGGCACGCGAGATCGCTTCGATGATTAATGCGTGGACTATCAATAAGTATAGGATCATTCTCTTCTACGCATTGCGTGCAGTGCGAGGTAAGGCAGACATGTACAAACGTGTGGAACATGTCATGTCCGATACCGGTCTCTGCATATGCGCAAATAACGATCCCTCCGCATGTGCCGCATGAATCTTCGGTCTGTGTGTAGCGCGGTTTATATTTATCATAATAACTACCCGCAAACTCAGTGCTTTTGCTGCGAAGCGCTTCTTCTGGAGTAAGATTGAGAGGCATAGCACACCTCCTTTCTTTCTCTATCATACTACGGTTAGTTGTGATAAAGAACTTTTCTACGCACATAAGCGTTGTTATACTATAAGGATAGGAAAACTTATGGCTCCTCAAACTTCCAAACCGCGTGTGCTTGCTCGTAGTGCTGATGAATTTCGTCTCATTCATTACTACTATCTTATTGAAGTAACCGGTTTAATCTCACTGGTATTTTTTGGTGCCATCCTCCATCTTTTTCCGCAGTATTTTCCATGGATAGGGAATTATACCTATAGTCTGGGAATATTTAGCGCATGGTTTGCTACCCATCTACTCTTCTTTATTTTGCGAGAGATTACCAAGAAGAAAGTGCTTTTTACCATTGCACGGTATAACTTTTTCTTCTTTTTTTCTATTTTTATCCTTAATACGGGCGGTGTTGAAAGCCCATTTTTCTTCCTGCTCATTTTTCCAATTCTAGTTTCAGTGTTTGATCTCAATGAACGAACCACCGCGTCATTCGGTATTTTAGTGGTAAGTATTATGCTCGGTATGCTTGCGATTCATCCGCAGACACGTCTTGATATCACCTTTGCACTAGAGCACGCGATACGCATCTCAATGTTTGCGCTTATTGCCTACTATATTTATAAACTGGTAAAAGAGACGCTGCGTCAACGTTTCGAAAAAGAAGAAATCAATCGTAAGTTTGTTGAGCTTTCCGAGCTTAATCGTCTAAAGACAAATTTTGTCACGGTAGTTTCGCATCAATTGCGAACCCCGCTCTCTGCCGTACGGTGGGTATTGCAGAGTATTGCTTCTGATACGGGGTTATCAAACGATAATCAACGTTTAGTAAAAGAGAGTATGCAACGAATGCAGTATGCAATCGAAACTCTCAATCAGATATTAAAGTCATCCGAGACTGGTATGGGTGGATTTGTGTTGGAGAAAAAACCTTTTGTGTTTCAAGACATGGTTGCTAAAATCCTTGAGGAACTCTCGTATTTAATGATTAGTCGAAATGTAACGGTACGTTTCGCGAAAGGAGAGTCGGTATGGATTGAGGCGGATTATCAAATGCTTCATGCGGCGATTGCCAACTTAATTGATAATGCGATCCGTTATGCGCGCAATGGTTTTGTAGATATTTCTTTTAGAAAAGATCGGAATACGATTACCGTTACCATCGAAGATAATGGTATTGGCATGGGTCTTGATGATAGTAAGTATGCATTTGAGCGATTTCATCGGGGAAGGAATGCGGTATTGGTTGAACCGAATGGGAGTGGTGTCGGGCTCTTTAACGCACGGCAGATTATTGAGCTTCATGGGGGCACCATTACGCTCTCCTCAGTGCTTGACCATGGAACCATAGTTACCTTTACGATACCGATTACTCAGAAAGCGAAAAGTAATTGAAAAGTGTCTTCGTATTCGTTATGATACATGGGGTTAACGTATTTGTGTGAGCTTTCGCCGAGATAGCTCAGTTGGTAGAGCACACCCATGGTAAGGGTGAGGTCCCGGGTTCGATCCCCGGTTTCGGCTCAAAGATTAATTTTGTTACTTGTTTTATTCTAGGTTTTTAGACTTGGATTTACTCCACCTTATCAAAAGGCACGTACGGGGTAACCGTTATTAATTTAGTTTGGGTTTCTGTTATACTGGTAGAATGAGTGATTCAGCAAAAAAAATTTTGATCATCGAAGATGAAAAGCCTATCGCGCGAGCACTTGAGCTTAAACTTAGTCATGAGGGTTTTTCTCCCGTCGTTATCTCAAGTGGAGTATCCGGTGTTGAGATGATGGAGAAAGACTCCTTTGATGTGGTGATTCTTGATCTGGTCATGCCAAAAGTGGATGGTTTTGAAGTTTTGAAACGTATGCGTGAGAAGAAAATTACCACACCAGTCATTGTCCTTTCAAATTTAAGCCAAGAAGAAGATAAAGATAAAGTGCTTGAGCTTGGCGCAAAGGAATTCTTTATTAAATCGAATATGCCTATTGCAGAAGTTGTGGAGTATGTCAAAAAACTTTCTTCATAAGCATGAACATCGATACTCAAAAATTAAAAGAAGTGTTGGTGCGTGAAAATTATCTTTCGGAAGATGATTATAACGCGACAATTTCTGCGGTAGAAAAAGACGGTACTTCGATTGTCGATTATTTACTTGCTCACGATCTCATGACCAAAGATCTCTTGGGTCAAGCGCTTGCTGAGTCATTTGGTATACCGTATGCGGACCTTAATTCAAATCAGCCACGCGCTTCATGACAGTTTTGCCAAAGAAGGTTTTGGTATTCTTGAAGCAAGGAATGGCGAGGAAGGGCTTGCGATTGCCCTTAAAGAGCATCCAGAGGCAATCCTTCTTGATATCGTGATGCCTAAAATGGATGGTATTGAGATGGCTCGAGCGCTTCGAAGTGATCCGTGGGGGAGTAAAGTTCCTATTATTATACTTACCAACGCTCCTGATATTAAGAAGGTTGAACAGGCAGTGGAGAATCAAGTTTTTGAATACTTTATCAAAAGCGATACTAAGCTTAAG
The DNA here is from genome assembly GCA_937952265.1 of uncultured bacterium. GTDB lineage: Bacteria > Patescibacteriota > Minisyncoccia > Phycocordibacterales > CALFYW01. Next base: position 98,183 of record CALFYW010000016.1, on the reverse strand, counting down.
CATATTGTAGAGAGGGTAAGAGAAATTCTAGAGTAGGAGCTCGTGCATTCTCTCCATCTATTTGATATAAAAAAGAGCAGCCTATCTGTGCCACCTTAGCTCAGTTGGTAGAGCAACGCATTCGTAACGCGTAGGTCCCCGGTTCAAACCCGGGAGGTGGCTCCAAGACCCGATGGTTAGCTGATAAGGGAAATTTTTGGTATACTGCTATCTTGATGGAGCACGATGATGAAAGAATGAAAGAGATTGAATCACGGATGGCAGACCCTCATTTCTGGGATAATAAAGAGAATGCGCAGGAGCTTCTCCGAGAACTAAATACCCTTAAAGCGGCAAAGGCAGAGAAGCATGCGCACGATAAGCGAGATGCGATCATTTCCATTTTTTCTGGAGCGGGAGGGGATGATGCAGAGGATTTTTCTTCAATGCTTTTTGAGATGTATACGAGATTTGCTGGGCGCCGTGGTTGGGAAATCTATGTCCTCCACCGGCACCAAAATGATCATGGAGGATTTCGGAATCTCTCATTTGAGGTACAGGGCAAAGGAGTCTACGGGGTGCTCAAACATGAATCAGGAGTTCATCGTTTGGTGCGCATTTCTCCTTTTAATGCAAAGAAGCTCCGTCATACCTCTTTTGCCATGGTTGAGGTGATTCCTCGGCTTGATAAGTCGAATTCGGTAGTAATTCGGGACGAAGATGTTCGTGTTGAGTTTGCGCGATCAAGTGGGCCGGGTGGGCAAAATGTAAATAAACGGGAAACTGCGGTTCGTATGGTGCATATTCCAACCAATATCGCTGTCCACGTTGACTCCGAACGCAGTCAGTCCCAAAATAGAGAGAAGGCGTTTGAAATTCTTAAGGGAAAAATTTATCGTCTTGAAGAAGCGCGCCGCAAAAAACAGGAACAAGGGCTTTCAGTAAGCGATACCGTTGAGATTGAATGGGGGAATCAAATTCGTTCATACGTGCTTCATCCGTACAAAATGGTGAAGGACCACCGAACAGGAGTTGAGACGAGTCGGGTGGATGAAGTGTTCCAAGGAGAGATTGATGAATTTATTGAAGCTGAGCAATCATCTATCGAATAATATGATCTATTTTGATAATGTTTCAAAGGTATATAGTGATAACTCTGCCGCGCTTGATGGAGTGAGTTTCTCTATTGAACCTAAGGAATTTATCTCCGTGGTAGGGCATTCTGGAGCTGGAAAGACCACACTCTTAAAAATGATTCTTGCGGAAGATCGGCCAACCACGGGAGCCGTTTTTTTTGAGTCTTTGAATATCCACGAACTTGAACGAAATGAAATTACGAAGATTCGGCAACGGGTTGGAACCGTGTTTCAGGATTTTCGTCTACTTCCGAATAAAACCGCATACGAGAATATTGCATTTGCTATGGAGGTTGCAGGGAAGCGAGACGAGGAAATTGAATCGGATGTACCGTACGTCCTTGATTTGGTTGATCTCAGTGATAAGATTTGGAATTTTCCGCACGAACTTTCAGGTGGAGAGCGCCAACGTGTCGCCATCGCGCGGGCGATTGTAAATCAGCCAGATATTGTTATTGCGGATGAGCCAACAGGGAATCTCGATCCGATCAACACGTATGAAGTGGTGCAGATTTTGAAAAAAATAAATGATCTCGGTACCACGGTTATCTTAACCACTCACAATAAAGGGGTGATTGATTCAATTAAGCGTCGAGTAATTACCATGGATCGAGGTCGTATTGTTCGCGATGATCGGGAAGGGCAGTATATGTTATAAGTATTATGTGGAATTCATTTAAACGTGTTATTAGATCGGGTTTTGTAAATTTTTGGCGTAATGGTTTCGTCTCATTTTCGACGGTGCTTGTGATGACCACCACGCTCATGGTTATTGGGGGTATCATGTTTATGAGCACACTCCTCAACTCTGCGCTCGAAGAGGTGCAGAGTAAGGTTGATATCAATGTCTATTTTGTTACCACCGCGCTTGAGGAGGACATTCTTAGTTTCAAACGTTCTCTTGAAGCACTTCCGGAGATCCTCTCAGTTGAATATCAGAATCGTGATCAGGTGCTTGAGGCATTCCATGATCGTTTCAGAGATGACCAAACAACTCTTCAGGCGCTTGAGCTCCTTGGAGAGAATCCCCTTCGAGCAGTATTTAACATTCGAGCACAGGAAACCTCACAATATGAGCAGATTGCCACGTTCCTTGATGAGAACGCACCTCGTGACGAGAGTGGTATTTCAATTATTGATGATAGTAACTATTTCGATAACCAAATTGTTATTACTCGACTCACGCGCATCATTGATACCGTCAAAACATTTAGTGTTGCGGTAGCACTTGTCTTTGTAGCGATGTCGGTATTGATTACGTTCAACACCATTCGTTTGGTGATTTATATTTCCCGTGAAGAAATTGCGGTTATGCGCTTAGTCGGGGCAAGCACCATGTATGTACGCGGACCGTTTGTGGTGGGGGGTATGATGTATGGATTTGCGGCGGGTATCCTGACTTTGCTGGTCTTTTATCCAATCACTTTCTGGCTTGGGCCCCGAAGCGAACATTTCTTTTCTGGACTAAACCTCTTTACGTATTATATGTCCCATATCGGCATCCTCTTTTTGGTGATTGTTTGCGGCGGGGTGCTCTTGGGTGCGATTTCAAGTTATCTTGCAGTTCGGAGATACCTTAAAGTATAATGGGCTATGCGGAATAAAAAGAGGCCTAAGTATATTTTTGTGGTGGGTGGCGTGATGTCTGGTGTAGGTAAAGGCATTGCTACGGCATCCATTGGAAAAATACTCCAATCACACGGATTGCCGATTAATCTCATCAAAATTGATCCGTATCTTAATGTAGACGCGGGAACCATGAACCCCACCGAACACGGCGAGGTTTTTGTTTTACGCTCCGGTCTTGAGTGTGATCAGGATATGGGAAACTACGAGCGATTTTTGAATAAGGATTTAGAGCCACAGGATTATATCACGAGCGGTATGGTGTATCGAACGGTGATTGAGCGCGAACGAAGTCTGGGATATCGGGGAAAATGTGTTGAAGCAATTCCTGATATTCGGGATGAAATCATCCGTCGTATTGAAGACGCCGCGGCGATTAATGGGTCAAAAGTGTCGGTTGTTGAGATCGGAGGGACGATTGGTGATTATCAGAACGTGCTTTTTATCGAAGCGGCGCGAGTACTCAAAGTAAAACACCCTGATGATGTGCTTTTTATTATGGTGAGCTATCTTCCGGTTCCAGGGAATTTAGGAGAAATGAAGACCCGTCCAACACAAAATGCAGTTCGGGCACTTAATTCCTACGGAGTACAACCAGATATTATTCTTGCCCGAAGTCAGCGGCCACTCGATAGAAAAAGGAAAGAGAAGATCGCAATCGCGTGTAGTCTTTCTCCTGAATTTGTCATCTCGGCTCCTGACATTGAAAGTGTATATGAAGTACCACTTAATTTTGAGCGTGACCATTTAGCACAGGGGATTCTTGATCGACTCAAACTACGTCCGAAACACGCCAAACCCGAGCTTCCACAATGGAAGCGTTTTGTCGATAGCATGCGTAACGCTAAAAAAGAGGTGGCAATCGCGATAGTAGGAAAATATTTTGATACAGGGGATTTTATGCTCTCTGATGCGTATATTTCAGTCATTGAGGCTATTAAATACTCTTCATATGCGCAAGGAGTTAAACCCGTGATTCATTGGTTAAATGCCAAGGATTTTGAAAAGAAACAGCATCTTTCAACACTTACACAGTATGATGGAATCTTGGTTCCCGGTGGATTTGGAGAGAGTGGTATTGAGGGTAAATTAGCAGTGATTAATTACGCACGTAAACAAAAAATACCTTATTTCGGACTTTGTTACGGAATGCAGCTTTTGGTCATTGAGTACGCGAGGAATGTGTTGGGGTTAAAGGGTGCGCATACAGTCGAGATTGATCCAAAGACAAAACATCCTATTATCGCTCTCTTGCTTGATCAAAAGAAGCATATGGATTTAGGGCAGTATGGGGGCACCATGCGCCTTGGTGCATATACCGCCCATATTGCTCCTTCGAGTATTGCGCATCGAGCATATCAAAAAACGCAAGTCAGTGAACGGCATCGACATCGTTTTGAAGTTAATCCAGAGTATATCGCATCGTTAACTGATGCGGGGCTCGTGTTTTCTGGAAAATCCCCTAATGGGGAGCTTATGGAAATTGCGGAACTTCCTGAAAAAGAACATCCGTTTTTTCTAGGGACCCAATTTCATCCAGAATTTCAATCACGACCCCTTGTGCCGCACCCACTTTTTAACGCCTTCATTACCGCGGCCTTTAAGTATCAGAAAAGTAGAAAAACGAAATAGTTAAAAACGAGGCTTGTCTGCCTTCACGAGTGAAAAATAGAAGGTCGTCTTTCCTTTCATTGAGTCGAACCACACTTCTCCATTCATTAGCGTAATAAGTTGTTTAACAAGAAAGAGTCCTAGCCCAGTCCCTTCAACCTTCTCCTTTGTTGAAGGAGACCTCCAGAATTTTTGGAAAATATAAGGCTTGTCTCTATCAGAAATTCCTTGCCCATTATTGCTTACCCCAATAATAACGCGATTTTCTTTTTCAGTAGCTTCGATCACAACCTCTCCGTGTGAAGGATCGCTGTATTTAATCGCATTTGATACGAGGTTAGACATAACTTCTTTGACTCGCGATGGGTTTCCTAATACCTGTGGAAGGTCTGATGGGAGATTGTTCGTAAACTTGACTTTATGTTCTTCTATCAATGAGCGAAGATCCTCATGTGTTTCTCGGAACATCTCATGAATTCCTACTGGCTCGAGCGGGGTCTCCCCAATTTGCCCGTCAAGTCGTGCGGTTTGAAGAATATCTTTGATTAAAACGCCGAGGCGCTTACTCGTCTCCCGCATTCCCTGGATCAATCGCGACTTTTCTTCTTTGGTTAATATGTTTTTCTCAGATTCCAACTCATTAAGGCTCCAGGTGAGTGCGGTAACCGGAGTTTTAAGCTCATGAGCGGCAATAAAGACAAATTGATCTTTGAGTTTAATAATTTTTTGCGCATGTTCATAATTAAGCTGGCTTACGGTTACTACTTGTTCAAATGAACGAACCACTACATAAGAGACAATGAAAAGAAAGACAGTTAAAAAGATAATAATCGCAACAACCACCTCAATCTCAGCGTATCGTTGGGCCACATTGAAGGTGACTAAGATCGTAGCGATAATGACGATTCCCATGACAATGAAAATAAACTGCGGGCAGGACCAAATACTCACGCGCATTCGTCTACATTGCGCAACGATGTTTAATTCGTGGAGAATTTTTTTAATCAACATATCGCTTAACACTCTTAATATAGCACACGACGTAAGGGATACCTATGCTTATTCGTAGCGAAGTGCCTCAATGGGGCTTTTGGCAGCCGCGCGTTTTGCTGGATAGTAACCAAAGATAAGCCCAATACCTCCAGAGACTGCTACACCGAGCAAGACCGCAGAAATTGGGAACATAAAGCTCCAGGAAATGCTTGTTGCGGTTCGCAGGAGTATTGATACTCCGAGAGAAAGAGCGATTCCAAGCATAATGCCAATAACACCTCCAACACTGGTAAGCAGTATTGCCTCGATAAGGAATTGATTTTTGATGTTCTGTTCCGTAGCTCCGAGGGCTTTTCGAAGGCCAATTTCTCGAGTTCGTTCAGTAACGGAGACCAGCATAATATTCATAATACCAATACCTCCAACCACCAACGAGATCGCAACAACTGACGTAAGAAATACCGTCAGGGTACTGATAATAGTTTGAATTTGTCTTACCACGCCTTCTTGAGTGACCACAAAGAAATCATCCTTACTTGGATCGGTAATATTATGAGATTCTCGCAAGGTTGCCTCAACATCATGAACAGCTCGATCAACCACATCGGGTCCGGTTGTTTTAATAATAATTTCATGGAAATGGTCAATACCAAGGAGATACTGTTGGGCTGCGGTGTAGGGAATAATGATCGTCTTATCAAAATTTAAAAAAGCAACCTGACCTTTTTCTGGAAGCACTCCCGTAACTCTAAACTTCTGATCTTTGATGCGGATTTGCTCGCCAAGGGCATCTTGAGTACCAAAAAGTTCTTCCTTAACCTTTGAACCAATTACGGCAATTCGAGCTTGGGCGCGTATTTCATTCTCACCAAATGCGGTTCCTCGCTCTGGAAAGATGTTAAATGCCTGTGCAAAAAACTCGGCCGATCCTCCAAAAATGTCAGGTCGATAGGTTTCTCCTTCGTAGCTTACATTTGCAGGAACCACAATGATCGGCATTGCGTCAACTAGATCAGGTACATTTGCGCTTCGGGTAAGCAATTCAAGATCTCGAGATTTGAGCGAATCCGCAAAAAGGGTATCAGCAAAATCAGTCGGGCCGGTGGGCTCTTTCCCCGGGCGAACCACAATAGTTTCTGCTCCGAGCCCGCTAATTTCATCGAGAATGAGTTTTTCAGCACCTTTACCAATCGACATAATAAGCATGATTGCCGTAATACCGATGACGATACCAAGTATGGTAAGTGCTGAACGGGTTTTATTCGTTTGAAGTCCAATAAGGGCTGTTCTTATTTGATATTTGAGACGCATAGTTATTTAACAAAAGAATCATTCGCACGACGGCGTTTTTTAACGGATCCGTCTTCTGCAATGGTTCCATCATGAAGGCGAATGATCCGTTCCGCATGTTCCGCGGTGTATGTCTCGTGCGTAATCAGAACCACGGTATGCCCTTCGTCATTTAAATTTTCCAGTATCTTCATCACACCTTGTCCTGATTTTGAATCGAGGTTTCCTGTTGGTTCATCAGCAAAAATAATTTCTGGCTGATTCACTAACGCGCGCGCAATGGCAACACGTTGGCGCTCTCCGCCTGAAAGCTCGGAGTTTTCATGAGTCATTCGATGTGAGAGTCCCACCGATTCGATTGCTTTCGTAGCACGTGGCCTCCATTCCTTTTCAGGTATGTCCGAATAAAGGAGGGGTAAAAGCACGTTATCAAGCACGGTGGTGCGGGGAAGGAGATTAAACATCTGAAATACAAAACCCACTCTACTGTTTCTTAATTTTGCTACTTCATGAGGGAGATAGTCAGTATTTAGTTTTCCATCAAAACGGAAAAGGCCATCTGTTTGATTGTCTAAAAAGCCGATAATATGAAGCAGAGTTGATTTTCCAGATCCTGATGGGCCCATAATAGCGATGAACTCTCCTTTAGTAATAGAAAGTGAGACGCCACGGAGCGCTTGTGTGCCATCAGGGTATTGTTTTTTAAGGTTTTCTACTTCAATGAGAGCAGACATTATTCTTTGATGAAAGTGATAACTCGATCACCTTCAATAATACCATCAAGTATCTCAATGTACCCGTCTGATCCACGAATACCCGTGGTAACGGGTTGGAGGCGTATGGTGTTCTCTGGTGTGAGAATGCGAACCTCTCTTTGGGTATCGCTCCAAATGATTGCTCGTTGCGGAACTGCAATAGTCTGTTTCTTTTCCGCAGTGTTGATATCGATATTTGCGGTCATTCCTGATTTAATCCGTGGGTCTGGTTCAGTGAATGCAAGCAGTGTTTCGTAAGTCGGAACCCCATCAATAATTGTCTCCGTGGGATCAATGTGTGTAACGGTGGCATTAAAGATCACGTCACGGTCATACGCATCGAGTGTAACGTGGGCAGTATCGCCAACCGCAATTTTAGTAATGTCCGCTTCAGGCACATCAGTAGTGATGGTAAAGGTCTGGGGAGACACAAGCACTACGACGGTAGTTTGCGCGGGAACGATTTCTCCAACCTCAGCTTCACGTTTTGCGATGATACCGTTAATTGGCGCACGGAGTACTGTCTTTGCAAAATCAGCCTGATAGCGACGAACACTGCTCCGAGCATCGGCCACTTTAGCTTCTTGTATTCGGATATCTTCAAGCGTTGAACCCGCTTTTTTTAGCGCTAATTCTTCCTTTTCAAGCGCAAGCGCGGCTTCAGTAGTTCGAAGATTTTCCCCAACGTCAGCAATTGAACCAATGCTGGTATCAATTGCTCCTCGAGCTGTGAATACGTCGCTTCGATACCCATCAATGGTAGTCTGTGAAAAAGCGCCTGCCTCAAGTGCGTTGACGGCAAGAGACACATCATTGAGAAAAAGTTTAATTGCGCGTAAGTGAGATGTTGCATCCTGAAGCGCGCCGGGGAGATTATTATTCACCGTTAAGGTATTGAGTGAACCTCTCCAGGAAGAGAGTCGCGACTCAATGCTCGGTCGAGTGTTTTGGATTTTAGTTTTGAGCGTGTTATCACTTACTGAAAAATTAATTTGAGGAAGGCTACTTCTTGGATTACTAATGAATTGGTCTACTTTGTTTCGCACGGCATCATCGGCAGTCGTATAGGCATCTTCGAGCGCGTTGATAACTGCAAATTGGGCATCCTCAAACGCAATAGTTGATTTGACTATTACCGCTTCCTGCACACTAATCTCCTCTGGTCGTGTTCCTCTGACGAGTTGCGCGAGCTCAGCTTCAGCCGCTTCTACTTGTGCCTCAGCTTGAAGAACTTGTGCTAGAATATCACCGTTTTCGATCTCTGCGAGAACCATACCCCGAGTCACTTCCTGTCCAATGGTAACCGGAAGGCGAGCAATCCTACTTGTCCTCTCAAATGCAAGCTCGAGCTGATCCGATGGCTCAACTCGCCCAGTGACGCTAACGGTCTGTACAATATCTCTCTTTTCTGCCTCAACGAATTCATACGGAACATCATTTCCGTTTCGAACGCTTGCGAATCCAATAATGCCGATAATAATGACCAACCCAGTAAGGGAAAGTACTCGGTGTTGTAAGAATATTTGTTTCATAAAATCCTTAGGATTATAGCATATATTTTCTTTTCTTGAATATTTTGGACTAGGGATGGTATTATAGGAGTGTTATTTTACTCATTTTTTAAAAATTATGTTTCAAAAAATCTCACATCATTGTAGTGGAGCAGGTCTGCTGTTACTGCGTCTTGCATTAGGAATTATCTTTATTGCGCACGGGTATCAAAAATTTAATGAATTTGGTGCGGAGGGATTTGCTCTGTTTTTGATGTCTCTTGGAGTTCCGATGCCGCTTTTCTTCGCGTGGATCGTTATTATCGTTGAGTTTGTGGGCGGAATACTCTTAATTCTTGGTGCGCTCACGAGACTTGCGGGTATACTCATTGCAATAAATATGATGGTCGCAATCTTCCTCGCGCATATTCCAAATGGAATTTTTGTCTCAAATAACGGCTATGAATTTGCGCTCATACTCTTTGCGGCGGCTCTCTCGCTAGTCTTCACTGGTCCAGGATGTTTCGCAATCGATAGTTGGTGTGAGAAGCGAAAAAAAGAAGGAAGCCACGTCTTCAATAATTCAAGTCTACAGGGAGAATAACTGTTACCCAAACGTAAACGTAAAGGCTTTGAGGCCTTCTGTTGGAACTTTGATCCGTAAAAGGTGAGTCCCGTATTCTCCATCTTTAATAAGCGTGTAGAGTTCTTCATTTTTGATAGAGACTGTTTTGATAAATGTATCATCCTGATATATCTCAATCTCGATTGGGTCTTCTGATCCAGCAACCATATGCACCTCACGTGCGTGGTAGGGGAACACAATTTCTCCGGCGCCCTTGTTTTGGGCATACTCGGGATTGATCTGCCACGACCCACTCAGGTAGAGCCGATTGAGCGCTACCTCTCTGGGAAGCGAGAAGTTCTGTTCCCCAGTAGTACTCTGGACTCCATTTTCAAGGAGTGAATTTCGGGATGATCCAAAATAAACCTCAGGGCTACGGGCCATAGTTGAGCCGGACTTATTTTCGCTCGATAATGGAGTTTCAAAATGCAGTGCCTGTTCTCCAAGTCGGGATGCCCGTTCTTTGAGCGCGTGTTGGATCATTTGTTCAGTTTCCTCATAAGCTCCTTCGCCGATATGGTCATAAATGATGAAACCATCAATATCAATAAGGTATTTTCTTGGCCAGTATTGGTTTTTAAGAGATCGCCATGTTGAATAATCATTGTCGAGGACTACCGGATATTTCAATTCAAATTTTTTAACCGCGCGCTCTACATTTTCAGGTAATTTTTCAAATGCAAATTCTGGAGTATGAAGTCCGATAATCTCAAATCCTTGATCGTGATATTTCTCATACCACTGATTGAGGTAGGGAAGCGTGCGCTGGCAATTGATACAGCTGTATGTCCAAATATCGAGAAGTACCACTTTTCCTTCAAGGGACGCAATGGTGATAGGATTCCCTTGTGTGTTGATAAAGGCGTCAGGGGAACTAATCTCTGGTACTCGCGAGAAACGACGCTCTTTTTCAGGTATATCAAGATAGGCACCTGACGCATCGATGAAAGGAGTTTCCGGTGCCTCCTCATCTTGTATTTCATTTCGTGTTTCGAGAAGTTTTTGTTCAATTTGAGTGATGTCAAAGACGCCAGCATCAAGGAGCGCGGTTTCGATTTTTTTATCAACACCAGTTAAAATTGCAATACCGACCAAGACAAAGATAACGCCAAGAGTACGCTTAAAGGTTCCTCGAGGGTGGGCTGCAATACCAAGGATGCTCATTATCTTTTGCCCGATGAGCGCAACCACTAAGAGTGCCAAACAGAGACCAAGGGTGAATGCAAGGAGGTAAATCATTCCAAGTACGGGGTTTACGGGGAGCACGCTTGCGAGCACGATAAAATAGGTGGGGCTACAAGTTGAAAAAATTGGGCCAAGCGAAGCTCCAATAATTACATTTCCCCAAAAGTTGTTTTTCTGATTTCCTTTTCCAAGGAGGATATTTGAGCGTATGCTTATTTTTGCAAGAAGTTGATTCTCCCAAAGTGATGGGAAAATGGTAACGATACCAAGAAGGATGACAATACTTCCTGAAATGAGTTTCCATGTGTATTCTGGTATTTCAATAAAGATTGTGCTTGCTTTAAGGAGTAGGGTAAAAATAATTACCGAAACACCAAGCGCGGCAATGATCGTAAATGCTTTTCTTTTGTTTGTTCCACCACCATCTAAAGAACCGCCCACGATAATAGGAAGTAGCGGAAGAATACAGGGCGCCAATACGGTAAGTACCCCACCAACGAAAGAGATGATGAGTAAGAGCATGTTATTCTACTTCTTTGATGAGTGAAGCAAGTGTTCGACTCCCGTTCCATTTTTTGATCAGATTCCCATCCGAGTCAACCTGGACAAGTGTGTGTTGGTAGGTAACCCCATATTTTTGTTTGAGCGCAGATGAATTGTCGTAATCTACATCAAGAATCGTAAGCCCACTTGGGATTGCTGAGAGATTTTCTTTAATGTGAGCATCAAGCGCTCTGCAGGTTGGGCACCAGCTTGCACGGAAAAAGAGAACCACGTCTCCGCTATCCGCCGCTTTCGCAATTTTCTCTTGAGCGTAAGCTTCGTAGGATCCATGTGATGCACTCATGCTGTCATTCTCTGACATCTCCTCCATGTTTTGAGATGCTTCATTTTCCATCATCTTCTCTGTTTCCATACTGCTTTCCATTGATTCTTCATTCACTTGCATGCTGTCCTCCGGCATTACCGCTTCTTCGTTTTGAGTTACGAGATAGATGCCGCCTCCGATAAGTATGATAATTGCAAATAAGAGTATATTTTTACCCATAATAACGATAATTAGGAATAATAACTTTAGTATAGTAGATAGAGTTTTTGTGTAAAGATAAGATCTTGGTGTCTAGGCTCGTCCATCATAAAAGTATTCATTTGTTTTTTGAGCAGCAAATGCTTGCGCACACATTTCGAAAAGCGGTTCTGGCAGAGCATGTTGATCAAACCACTCCCACGATTCGCATTTTTCAGGTTCTCGCACCTCAAGGTCTCCTTCCTTCCAATCAGCAATCAGACCGATATGGAGGTAATGCTTTGGGGTATAACGTAGCACGTTCGATACAAATTGAAATCGTATATTCGTAATTTCAATACCGCACTCTTCTCGAGTTTCTCGTTTCGCACACTCTATCACCGACTCCATGTATTCAAGGTGGCCACCCGGAAATGAGAATTCACCTTCTCCGTGAGAGTCTTTGCGTTTTCCGAGGAGAACTTTTTTATCCTTTAGAATCATTACTCCTACGCCAATTTTAGGTTTCTCCTCTCCCTTCTTCATGCCGTAAGTAGGTGGGTGAGGGCCTCAATAACAGGTTCCATTTCTTTTCGTTCTTCTTCTGGGGAATGGGTAACTGCTGGTTTATTGGTTGCCTTTGAAATGTAAAGTGCTCGAACCGGCATTTCAGGATGGGGCACTCCAAATATGTGATCAGTAAGAATGACATCTCTCCGAGATTCTGCGGTGTTCGTTTTCCCGTCAGGATAGAGAATAAAGAAGGCTTCAATCCACGCTGCATTAACGCGCCCTCCATATTTTTGGGCAACGTGTTGCCAAAAGGTAAGCATGCGTGATGATATCTCTTCTCTGCTCAGTAGAGCCGAGTTTTCACCAAGTGCCTTTCGTTTTGGAGCATGTACAAACCCCTCTCCTTCGACATAGAAACCAGTATCATTCGCAAGTATGGGTATTTCAATTCCCGCATAGCCACGAGCTTTCAGATCGGCGTTTTCTATTAACGTGCTTCCTGTTTCTTCGATTTCTTTTGTGGCAATGTTAAGCTCAGCTGGTGTGGAGAGTTCAACGGGCAGGCGAGTATACGAGATGAGGTGCTTGAAGCGCGCCACCTTTCCTTGATTATTCGTGGCGAGGAGCACTTTCATAACTACATAATGATCTCCCAATTTTCGGGAACATCACACGGTGTAGGGAAGCTCTTGATTTCTTGTGTTTCCGGATTTCGAGCATCAGTAATTACTTGAATACAAAACTCATCTTCAGTGGTATTTTTTGTGGCTTGCCACCATACTCCCGCTACAATCAGCGCTATAATAATGATAAACAAAATTTTCTTCATACCGCCATTATGACACGGAAGCTTTATGATTGTCTATGAGTGTTGATTTAGGTATAGTTAGTATGGTTTAGTTTTCCATAACAATGAGAAAGAAAGGAGGTTTATTATGGCAGTAGTAAAAAGAACCTTTTGCCTCAATTTCTCTGATGAGGTACTCCAAGAGCTTCAGAAAAAAGCACATCAAAAGAATCAAACATTGGTGCACTATCTTGAAGCACAGTTTCAAAGGATGATTGATAATGGATCCTTGCTTGAAACTTGCATCAATCAAGAATAGCAAAAATCAGCACTCTCATTTAATCCCCGATTGTGGGGATTAATTTTTTCTGTTTTTATGAGTCCATAGCTCGTTCCACCGATCTGAAGGAGACCGTTTGTAGATTGCCTCTCCGAGTTCAATCGCTGACTTAAGTGAGAGTTTTTTGAGTTGCGCATTGCCTTTATTAGTCTCTTTTCCACTTGAACACCTTCTTTTATCCTTGTTGGCTACTTTGTACGACCAAGTTCGAACCTTCTTCCAGTCGCAACGCGACTGACTTTCCGCCAGAGTCTGACAGGCGCACGCGCCGCGTGCGTGGTGGCTTTGTACTTCCTCGTACGCTCCGATCGCGTGGTGATGCTAACTCATGCCGCCAGCGCCTCGACAAGCTCGGCGCTCCGCCCTCGCCCCGTTTTCCGCCCATACAATTTTGAAAAAGAATCCCCCCGCCACAATAGAAAAGAACTGAGGAGCGGAAAACGGGGCCCGGTCGGCTTCCACTAAGTCGTGGAAGTGGCGTCATTCGTAAAGTGGTGCCACAGGTCTATTCTACTTGTTTTGCGTTCATGGCTAAAGGGATGGCACCCTCGGCATCCGCCTCGGGCTATTTCCGCTAGGGCTACGAGCGCCTAGGTGCCTATGTGCGCTGCTTTTCCTCGCACTCCCGCCCTGCGGGGCGGGTGCTCGGGCAGCGCCTCTGTTTGGGGGAGAAAACGATTTTCTCCCCCAGCTTCGGGCTCCTCCTCGCAGAGGTCGCAGAGAGTTTACGGCTTGTCGTAAAAAGTAGTGATGCGTCTAACGTTTAGGGCTTCGTATAACGTGCCTTCGGAGTCCGCCCTCGCACAACCCCCTCTTTTAGTTTTCATTCTTGCGTTTGTGGTGTCGCTTCCGCTTCGGCGTGTGGTGGCTTCGATTGACGATGGCGCTCGTCCTTTAGCCCTGGACGCTCCTAGCGGAAATAGCCCGAGGCTCATTTGAGTATGTGCTTGCCCCATGCCGTGTTGGTACACGGCTCCCACCCGTGCGCGCACAAACCCCGCCCGCTAGCGCGGGCGGGGTTGCTCCCTTAAATCAAATTTCTTCAACAGTATCAATCCCGAGGATTGCTAATCCATTTTTAATAACAATACCAACTGATTTTGTCACAGCTAGTTTGTACCCTTCTTTTTCTGAGCCATCAAGAATAGTTTCTTTCCCATACCATGAGTTGAAAGCTGAACAAAGTTCAAGTAAATATTGTGCAATATGGTGCGCAGATAGATCTTTTTTTGCGCGGTCAACTATATTCGGAAAATGTGCTATTTGTTTTAGAACATCAATCTCTAGACCAGAATCAACATGGTCTGGCACAGAAGGAAGATTCTGTGCTTTGCGCAAAATTGCTTGTGTCCTAACATATGCATACAAAATATATACACCCGAGTCTCCTGTAGTTTCTATAGACTGCTCTACATCAAAGGTTAAATCCTGCACCCTGTCAGATTTTAAGATATTAAATTTAACAGCCGCGAGTGCCATTTTTTCTGCACGATTACCCACACCGCTGTTTCCTTGTTCAATTTTATTGTCTTTCAACCTTTGAGTAATTTTCACCTTTACCTCATTAATTACATCGTCAATTAGTACGACTGTCCCTGCCCTAGAGGACATTTTCTTAAAGCCACCACCTTCAGCTTTCAGTCCAACATATCCATAAGCAACATGCGTAAAATCACTTATTTTTCCAATTCCGAGCTGTTCACATACAGCAAATAATTGTCTCATTGCAAGAGACTGCTCTGGGCCGATGACCCAGACAAGCTTATCTGCATTGTAGTTTTGTTTTTTTAATGCAGTAAGTGCAATATCTTGTGTAATATACAATGATGTTCCATCGTTCTTTAACAGAATAGTATCTGGCAGTCCATATTGTTCGAGGTGTGTTAAAACTGCGCCATCTTCGAGTTTTTTAAATATACCTTTTTCCAACCCTTCATATATATATTTTTTTCCGTCTTGATAATGTTCATGTTCATGCCAAACCTTATCCCAGTGATTACCTAATCGGGTAAGTGTTCTATTCATACCCTCATATGCATATTTAAGCACATGAGACCATAACAATCGCACATCTTTATCTTCAGCCTCCCATTGCACAGCTAATTTGCGCACAGCATTTTCAACATCTTTGTTTTTCTTAAAATCAGATTCTCCAAGTACGTAGCATTCTGTGACAAAGATATCAGGTAGCAATCCTTTTTCTTCTGGTGCATACCACTTTTGTGAATTTGATACCCAATATCCCACATCGGTTGGGATATTTTCTTCTTTTTTCATATGAGCAAGAAACCCCCACATAAGCTTGGCAATTGCAATTCCACGATTATTATCTACTGCGTCAGAGACAACATCTGCACCATTCCATTCTA
The DNA here is from genome assembly GCA_937952265.1 of uncultured bacterium. Taxonomy (GTDB): domain Bacteria; phylum Patescibacteriota; class Minisyncoccia; order Phycocordibacterales; genus CALFYW01. The sequence goes on along the minus strand of CALFYW010000016.1, from coordinate 82,478 downwards.
GAATGCGTACAAGGCTCATTCCGATTAGATTATTACGTAGATGACCCAGATGCATCGCCTTGTTTGGGTTGGGTGATGTATGCTCAACAACCCATTTAGAATTGCTTAGTGAGTTGTTTCTTCCATATGTTTCAGGAGAGTGTGTAATTTCTTGCACCAGATCTCGGTAAAAAATATCACTAAAAGTGACGTTGACGAATCCGGGCTTCACTGCCTCAACTTTCTCGATGCCTACAAATTTCTTTGTAGTTAAATATTCACAAATGAGACAGGCAAAATCATAAGGATTCATCTTGACCTCTTTCGCGTATTGCAGAGCAACATTGGTTGATATATCACCATGTTTGAAATCAGCAGGTTTTTCTACTTTAACTTCTGGAGCACTGATCCCGTGATCAGACAGGAGGTCTGTAATCGCTGATTTAATAGTTGCAATAGTTTTAGTGATAGTGTGCGCTTCCATATGTCCATGATATCAAATTTGAGCTGTAATAACTAGATTTCTAGCTATATTTTAGTTATGATGAGTTTATGTCGTATTACAGCTATACAAAAACTGAGAATCTTATCGGCTGCGAAAGAATAAGAAGAAAAACAAAGGGGGATGTCTTTGTAATAATGGGATTTCAGAGAAGTGGCACAAGCTTGCTTGCTAGTATTGTTAGTGCTTGTGGAATTAATTTTGGAGAGCAGCGCGAACTTAAGCAACCGTTGATTACTAATCCAGATGGATTTTTTGAACACAAAAAAATCTCGGCGCTTAGTTGGAAATATTTAAAAGAAGCTGGATACAGAGGGAGTGTCGATAGTAATGTAGATTTACATGCAAAAACGTTACGGCAGAAATGCAGACGTCTTATAACTTTAAGAAAGATGCACACCGTTTTGTATAAATTAAGCACTCAAAAAGAAAGGTGGGGTATTAAAAATTTCCCAATCTTTTACTATGTTTGGAAAGATTATCTCCCCAAACATAAAATAATTGGAATTTATAGAGACCCTTATGTCGCAACGCATTCTTTCCTTAACATATTTTGGCCATCCAAATTTACCTATGAATACGGTCTTTCTTTGTGGGCACAAGCACAACGCGACATGATATACCATCTGTCTCAAACAGAAAGCATGCTCGTCCGATATGAAGATTTAATTGACGACACAAAAAATCACGCCGTGATTGAAAAAATTGTTGAATTTATAGGCGGTGGCGATGTTGATGAGATTAAAAAAATGATAAAACCTTCGCTTAATAGGATGGATCAGAAAATATCTGTATTGAGAGAAAATTATCCTTCAAATATAAAAGTTGATACTATTCTTGAGACGCTTAATTCTATAAAAAGTTATGAATAATATCTTCTCAAAAAGAACGCAAAAATTGATTAATTTTGATCTGCTCAGGTATAGCACAAGATTAAAAACTGGTAGAAGGAAATTTGATGTTAATACGGACAAACTACATTTAGGGTGCCAAGGTAAAAAGATCGACGGCTGGTTAAATGTAGATGTTACTGCTTCTGACCTAGACGTTGATCTTGGTGGAGGATATCTGCCTTTCCACGACAGCATTTTTAGGTTTATCGTATGTCAACAGACGATTGAACATTTGGATATGCAGAGTGAACTTATTCCGTTATTAAGAGAGATGAAAAGGGTTTGTTCGCCAGGTGCAGAAATCTGGTTATCATGCCCGGATATTTCAAAAATATGTGCTGGCTATTTTTCAAACAAAGGGCTAGAGCTTTTAAAAGGGAAACAGCGTAGGTATAAATACGAACACGGCGACGCACCAGCGCAACAAGTTATCAATGCTCATTTTTATCAAGGTGGTGAACACCAAAACCTGTTTGATCTTGAACTTCTCCAATGGGTCCTGAAACAAGCTCAATTAGAGAATATTGAACAGGTGACTGAAAAAGATTTTTTGAAAAGATTTCCTGAGTTTCCTAGCGCTGACGATGAGGACCATAGTCTTTATTTCAAAGTTATTGTTTAGATAAAAACATCATTTTAGAGGTCCTTTTACGAAAAATATTTTTAACTTTCATTAGGTAAGGCATGTAGCATTCTGGCCGTGCAAAAAATCTTCTAAAGTGTAAGTACATGCCAACACTGTCTCCAAAGTGTCTCTTAAGAACCGAGTTCTCCTCATTCGCTCTAGTTGATTGATTGCGAATAGAAGCTAAGGAAGAATCGTGTATTCTGTATCCAGCTGTAACTTCAGGGAGATAGTCAATTTTAAATTTTTTATTCTGCGCACACTCGAATGCAGAAAGAGCTACATCTACATCTTCACCGCACCCTATTTTAGAGTCAAATGGACCGTCAAAACCATAGTTTATTTTTATCCAGTTTTTTAATTCACGTAAAAAGTCTATCCTCCATGTCATAGTTGGGTAGGGCATCCGTCCATAAATCCAGAAATTTTTGTAAGCACGGTCTGCACGCATTCCTCTCCAAAAGAATGCGGTATCAATATCGTCAAAAAATAATAGCGCATCGGTATACAGGAAGGCGGAATCGTTTCTGCTTAGAAATTCTTCACGTTTGCTCAAGTCAATTACAATATCGTCAGAGTCAATAAATGTAATATATTTTTGTTTTGAAATATCAATTCCTTCTATCGAATGAGATTTCAGGCATAAATTTATAGCGAAGTTCCGGGCATTTGTAGACGTAAGAGGTTCATCGACGTTTTTCTCTCTTCTTAAAATACAACGCTTATTATCGTTAGCATATCGGGAGCGTAAGATTTCATAAGTACCATCTGAACTCCCATCATCGATAATTAAATGAAATAAATTATCTAAATTCTGACTATCTATAGACCTGATAGTCTCTTCCAAATACTGTTTACGGTTCGAAAATCTTTTATCATTATTTCGACCATGATACGTAGTTATAACAATCATACAGATTTGATTATTGTTTCTGCTTTCTCATCCAGATAAGTAATGTGGTTGGGGAAATCAGCAGCGTCAGTGTAAGGATTCCCAAGAGTAACTCCTAAGACCCTCAATTTTTCTCCCTCGGACGTAATTTTTTTAGCCATATCTACAATATCAAAGTTGTGAATGCACAAGTATCCTTCTTTATAAACTTCGTCATGAATTAGTTTGTTTATCTTTGAGATCGTTTCTTGATTTAGGGAGACACTTGGATATTTGCTCTGCAACTTTTTGGGTGAGATAGAAAAAACAACACTATTGAGCTTTACCTCATTTAGGGTTTCAAAAAAGTTTGATTCGTCAATATGAGTGGACCACTTTTCGGCAAGTTTATAGCGATATTCTACTAGTGCCCCAATCCCTTCTGTTTCAAGATGTTTAATAAGAAACCATAGCTTAAGACTATCAAACGCTCTACTGCCAAAAAAAGGTGTGATTTGTCCTAAATCAGAAGATCCAGACTTAATTGTTATATCAGTTGACTTACTAATCAACTCACAATCTTTTATATCTCTAAAGAGTATGGCGCTTGATGGATATGGAATGCCCAATCCTTTATGAGGATCAATGCTTATTGAGTTCGCCTTTTCTATTCCTTGCATGCTTTGTCTATGTATTTTGGAAAACAATAAAACTCCACCATGGCAAGCATCGACATGCAACCACACGTCATGTTTTTTAGTGATCGAAACAACTTTATTAAAATCCTCAATAGTTGTTGTTCTTGAGTCACCCGCTTGGCTCACAACAGCAACAACCTTGGATGTCTTACCATTGTTATACCGTGATAATTTTTCGTCTAAATCATCGCAATCTAACCTGAAATTGCTAAGAGCTTTAACAAAAACTACATTTTCCTCACCCAAGCCAAGCCACCAAAACGAAGCGATATGTGAATAATGATAGAGTGTGTCTGCTGCGATTATTAGTATCGGCTTTATTTGTGAAGTATAAAGACCTTTCTTTCTTGATTCAGGAAAATTTTTGCACCGAGCAACCAAAAGGGCTGTAGCGTTTGCTAGGGTACCGCCAGAAGTCATTACTCCTCCAACTTTCAGTGCATTCTCTGGGAAATCCTCTGCTTCTGGGAACCCGATAAGTTGACGTAACCATTGAATTACTTGCATTTCGGCGAAGGTTGCCGTCGGAGCACTTTTTGTGGTCGCAATAAGATTTTGATTTGTAAAACTTATAAGAATATCAGCGGCCAAGGCAGAAATAGCATTACCGGAGTCTGGAAATGCCAGGTAATTTTTCGAGGACTGATGTATAGACCCGTCAAGTATCTTACTCTGAAATTCTTTCATGATTTCATCCATACCTTTTCCTACAGAAGGAATCTTATCCGTAAAACGATTACGTATCTGATCTTCTGGGTAGTAGTTCAAGACTTTGCTCTCATTGTCCAAAATAAAATTCATGCCAACTTCAAGACATTGTCTTAACATATCTTTGTCATTCTCGAGTATTGTAGACCCTAAAAAGTTCTGCCTGAGTCGCATATCATTCTTATCTGACAATCTTGTTAACTTTTTAAATATGTTAAGACGTTTTATTGAAAATCCTCCATCAATGTTTGATTGTTCGACCAATTTTTTATCCAATAATAAGTCTAATATTATTGGGAGATTTGCAGTCAAGTATTCATGAGTATGAGAGGTGTCACAAAAACCAAGGTATTCCTTACCACCTTTCAATAATTGCCCGGCTATCTCATCTAATAGAAATAGATCACTATTGCGAGCTAAGAGAGTAATGAGAACGAGAGTTGTGAGAGATTCTTGTCTAATGTCCTCAAATTTTTGTCTGTTGCCAGTGAGAAAAATATTTGGTCCTGCCATAGCACTTAACCATTGTCTGTATTCGTTAAATTGACTCCATTCACCCGAAGTAATAGTTGGAATTTCAACTACGTTTTCATTTTTTACGAACCCGTAACCCCTAATAGCTTTTCTGACATTGAAAATCGAAGTATATTCTCCAGGATAATTATTATCTGGAATAAGATGATTATTTAATTGAAATTCAATAAATCTTTTTTTAAATTCATTGATTTTCTTGTGTTGAAACTCTTGATTCTTAAATACGATCATTAAATCTATATCACTATCAGGCCGATTTTCAGATCTAGCCCAAGAGCCAAAGATAAGAGCAAATTCTAACTCATCAGAGAAATGAATCTCTAGTTCTTTTGAAACAAATTGAATTATTTTTTCTCTAATTTCTTTCATAAAACATAAAAATTTCTGACTCGTCGAGTGATAATTTATTGAGTATTGAAAAATCCGTATCGGTAAGACCTTGGATGGAATGAGCATCAGACCCAAGAACAAATTTTCCACCCCGCTTTCTATATCTCTGTAGAACATTTATGTCCTGAGTTTCCAATTCTCCATTTTCGTATTTATTGTATGACCACTGCTCATATCTCGGATATTTTTTGCCATTGAGTTCAAAGAAAATGGAGTGGCCTGATCTCCACTCCATTTCAAAAGTATTAATGATCTGCTCGGTTTCTTTTTCTGAAAGATTATCAGAAAACTGTCCATGTAATGCCTGAAAAGGATGTGCGAATATGTCAATCTTCTTATTACGAATGAGATTGATCATATTTTCAATCATTACTGCACGCTTGTCTTTGACTTTGATTTCTTGTTCTGTGCAGTCCTCTTCAAAACTTTCTGAATGGATGGAGCCCAATAAAATATCTACCCCAAGCTTTCTCCGGTCCTTATGTTTTTGTGCATATTCAATTATTCCTGCGTCCAGTTTAAAATCTCCTTGAACCCCGATTTCGATTTCTAAGCCAGAGAATATCTTTATTTTGTCACTAAAGACATTCTTTACATGCTCTACCTCTTGAAGATAGTTCACATATTTTTCGTAAGTAGGAAAAAATTCTGACCGTGTTCCATCACCGGATACCCACCCTTTTGCATGGTCTGATATAACTATTGATTCAATCCCAATGTCTATAGCACTCTTCACCATTTGGGTTATGGTATTTTCACCATCGGAGTAATTAGTATGTGTTTGTACGTCTTGTCTCAACATACTCATTTCAAAAGTCTATCTACCGACACGCCGAGCGCATCTGCGATGCGCTTAATGGTCGAAAGTGTTGGGTTGGTCTTTCCGTTTTCAATATTACTCACAAAACTTCGGCTTACGCCGAGAGCTCGAACAATGTCGCCTTGCGACATACCTTTTTGGCTGCCGGACTAGGACTCGAACCTAGATTAATGGAGCCAGAATCCATTGTCCTACCATTAGACGATCCGGCAAATTACCCACTATGAAGCAAGTGAGTGCTTTTGTTATATCAAAAAATACTTAAAGAGAGAAGGTAGTAAAAAAACCGCCCTGCAGATGTGTAGGGCGGTTTTTGGAGAAGCTTAGGAATTCTCTGGAGTAGATTCCCACACACCCTCAAACATAGTATGCCACTCCTTCATGCTTTCAGGTGTTGCTTGTGCCACCATCTCGGCATGTGCTTCTTGCGCGTGCGCGCTAAATTGATCTTTTGCTTCTTGTGCGGTTGCCGGTTACTTCAAACGCACAGCTTCCTCCGCCAACTTGTGAACATTTAATCGTTTTCATAGTAGGTAATAATTAAGGCTCATAATACGACTACATCTAGTGTAGCATCTTAGTAGGGAATACCTAATATATTGAGGACGAATGGCGCGAGTGGGTCCACTGAGGTGCCGTGCACCATTACCCCCCCGAGTAAGCCAGTTAGCATGAGCGCAACAAGCCCAATGAAGGCAAGTATTTTTGATATCAATGGATGTGTCAGTATTTTTTGAAGGTGTTCAAGGAGCACAACCACTTTCCGCATCTTCCATTGTGAGATGATGGACGTATGATAAAGAGAAAGTATTTCTCCAAACCAGAGTAGCGCAAAGGTAAGTATGCTCACGCTTGCAAACAGCTCATGCATATTTACCAGCGCCGGATCGGGGCGAAGTAATTTCTCGGCAATATTTCCGGTGATATTTGCACCGATGGCGCCTACCACTCCGACTGAAAGAAGGAGTATTTCAATCTGCATCCACGAAATCCTCGGGAACCATTTCCTCATCGGTAGGATCTTTATCACGGCGTAGAGAAACAGAAATGCGATAGGGAAATGAACAATAATAGGGTGGAGATTATAGGTCATAGAAATAGATTGCTACTCACTTTTTTATTATAACCTTTTTACTGAGATGGTTGCATCATATTTCATTATCGGCCTTCTGCTGGGTCTCTATGGCGCATGTGTGTAGTTAAAACCCTGTTTGATTCTGGTGTGGGTAGTCATTATACTAAATTTATGGGAAATGATGGGATATATCAAAAAGCGCGATTTGGTGCCGGTTGTTTTTGGGGAGTTGAAGAAGCTTTTCGGAAGGTTGAAGGTGTGATCCAAACCACGGTAGGGTATTCAGGAGGAACAACCCAAAATCCTACCTATGAAGACGTCTGTTCAGGGGAAACTGGCCATGCTGAGGTAATCGAAATTGTCTCCGATCCTTCAATCGTGAGTTTTGAGACCCTTCTTGATATATTTTGGAAAATTCACGATCCTACCACACCGGATCGGCAAGGCGGAGATATTGGTGCCCAGTATCGTTCAGTTGTTTTCTATTTTAACGCATTACAAGAGCGTATTGCGCGTGAGAAAAAGAATAATTTAGAGGAAGCGGGTGTATTTGGAAGTCCAATCGTAACTAGTATTGAAGAAGCGGGCCCTTTTTATCCAGCTGAAGCATACCATCAGCGCTATCTTGAGAAGCAAGGCAAAGGGGGTGTGTGCGGAGTGTAACGCTCTATATCACGGCTTATGCATAAACAGTTTCGTTTTTGGATTAAACCGAGCATCTTTCTTCTCCTCCTCATTCTTTCAGGGTGGGTGGTTTATGCGTACAACCTCACTGACTTTATCACTGAATCAGTGTTGCGTGAGTATGTGGGTAGATATGGAGCGTTTGCCCCAATTATCTTTATACTCATCTATATTATAAGTACGATACTTTTTTTTATACCCGCGATCCCGTTTTCTTTGGCAGGAGGCGCACTGTTTGGACCTTTTCTTGGCGGGTGTCTGGTTATTATTGGCGGTACTATCGGATCGGCGATCACTTTTTTTCTGGCGCGTCTTTTAGGAGAAGAAACGGTTACGAGAATACTCTCAACACGGTTTAAGAAGATCTTTCTGTATGAAGAGAAAATAGCATCTCGAGGATTTCAGACTGTACTTATTCTACGCCTGATTCCAATTATCTCCTTCAATCTCTTGAATGTTGGTTTTGGTTTAACGAGGGTATCATTTCGAAATTTTTTCTGGGGAACCCTGCTCGGTATCATTCCGGGGACATTTGCTACAACCATTTTAGGTGACGCGCTCGTTACCAGCACGATAGGATATTTGCCCGCATTCATCCTTTTCTTTGTATTTGTGGGAGGAGGAGTGTTCTATTATTATCACACATTTAAGAAGCAACATGGGGTCAAATCGTTTTGATATTATCATTATTGGCGCCGGAGCGTGCGGTTTGGGTATTGCCTCGTTTATGAACCGTAGAGGGTTCGCGGTTTTATTGATTGACAAAAGCCCATCGCATATCGGAGGAGATTCTTTGAATAACGGATGCGCTTCTTCAAAATCGCTCTTACACATTGCTTCCCGTATTCGGGCTGGTAGAGATGCTTCGGTGTTTGGGTATTCACTCGAAGGATCGGCTGATATGGGGAAAATAATAGAAGCGATTTCTTCTCAAGCGAACGCACTACGCGCGCATAAAGATATTTCATCCCTTCAAAAAGAGGGTATCACCGTGGTTTTAGGTGAGGCATCATTTGCTAATGCGAAGAGTGTCGTAGTAGGGGGTATCCGTTATGTGGGGAAGAAAATTGTCATTGCCACCGGGTCTCGACCCCGTCCGTTAGAGGTTGATGGCATATCAGATGCACGGGTATTTACTCATGAGAATATTTTTTCCATTACCTTTTTGCCCAAACGGCTTCTTGTTGTTGGTGCGGGTCCCACGGGTATTGAATTGGGACAAGCGTTTTCAGCACTCGGGTCTCACGTATCAATTGTTGATGTTGAAGACCGTATTCTTCCGCGTGAAGATAGGGAAATATCAGAGATACTCCTTAGCCGTTTAAAGAAGCAGGGTATCAGTTTTTATTTAAAACGAAACATTGAATCAATACGAGGCGGAAGGCAAATGATCGTCTCAAAAGAAAATCAGGTCGAAGAAGCAATTGCCTTTGATGCGTTGTTGGTGGCCATAGGAGGGGTTCCAAATATTGAAAATTTGAAATTAGAAGACGCGGGAATACGCGTGGAGAAAAATACTATTGTGGTAGATGCGTATTTACGCACGAGCAACAAGCGTGTTCTGGTGTGCGGGGATGCTTTAGAAGGTCCTCAGTTTACCCACGATGTTCAAGAACACGAAAAGATTATTTTGCACAACCTTTTTTCATTCTTTAAAAAGAAATATCGAAAGGGTATATATGCTCGGGTTACCCATGGGGACCCCGAAGTAGCAACTTTTGGCGTAAGTGAGGATGAATTAAAGAGACGCAAAGTGCCTTTTAAAACTTACCGGTACCGCTTTGAGAACGACGAGTGTGCGATTATTGGTTCATACCAATACGGGCTTCTCAAAGTACAGTGCACTCCTCGTGGGAGAATTTTGGGAGGAAGTATGATTGCGCCGTATGCGGGGGAGCTCATTCAAGAGCTTATCTATATTATGACTCATGGCCACACCCTCAATACTTTACTTAAAAAAATATATCCATATTCGAGCATGACACGCGTGAATCGAAGTTTAGCACTCAATCAAGAAGCGGAGAAACTCACTCCATTTGCAAAAAAGATGTTTCGTTTATTTTTCCACTAGATCTCGTGAAGTAGCAGATCAAAGAAAGCGTATTTAGAATTAGAACATGTATGGCCACGGGAGGGGATAAGAGAGCAACATAAGCGATGCTCCCAATAGCGCCATATTTTTACTGAATGCAATCATTTGGGACACTCGTTCTTCAGGATCATGTTCTTTCCAGAATGCATGCATCATGAATGTGGTTGGGATCAAAAATAGGATTGTGAATGAAAGTGCGATAGTTGGGTACACGCCGAGTATCACGCCGAGTCCACCAAAAAAGAGAAGTAAGCCGGTTCCAAAAACCGCGATTCCTGGAGCGGGGACACCTTTTGAGGCGGCGTAGTGGGTGAGTGAACCTGCTTTGAGAAAATGGTTGATTCCGTTGTATAAAAAGAATCCCCCCAAGAGAATTCGCCCAATAAGGAAGATAATAGCCATATGGTTTATGGTATCGGGGAGGCGTCTCTTGTCAATGTCTTTTGTCAACAACCATACAGTATGTTTTCCTTTTTTTTGGTATACTAATCCTATATACATAATTTGTAGTATCATGACAGAGAAAAAAACAAAAAAGACGATTCTCATTGTGGATGATGATAGCGCGTATCTTGCGAATATTAAGAAAGAGATCACTGATCGTGGTTACGGAGTGTTGACCGCAAGTGACGGAGAAGAGGGGGTTTCGGTTGCGCTTAAGGAACACCCTGATCTTATTGTGCTCGATACACTCCTCCCATACGTGAGTGGTCCTGATGCGCTCAAACAGCTCCGCGCTGATAAGTGGGGAGCGGAGGTTCCGGTCATTGTGGTAACCCAAGTTGAGTTTATGGGGAACGTCGCTCAGACGGTCTCTAAAGGGGTGGTCGGCTATTTAGTGAAAGGAGACTGGTCTATTTCAGAGCTCGCCGATAAGATTATTGAAAAAATAAAATAATCTTGGCTTAGCGCATGGGAAGATTATTCGGGCGCAAAACGATTTTTTTAGTTCTTATTCTTGGTATTGCGGTTTTTTATAATGCAAACCGCGTGCTTCCCGTGGGGATCAGTACTCGTTCGAGCACCGCAGAAGTAACACCATCGTCAGTGGTGTTTTTAAAAGACACTACGTATGTTGATGAGTCTGGAGTACGGCACTCAGAGCAAGAGATTTTTGACACGGCGCTCTCGCTCATTCAAGGTGCCGAGAAATACATCCTGCTTGATATGTTTCTCTATAACGATTTTCAAGGAGAAAATCCGGAGACGTATCGAGCGCTTTCTTCTGAACTCACCGATGCGCTTCTTCTAAAGAAGACGGCGTACCCTGATATGCCGATTTATGTCGTGAGCGATCCTATTAATATGATTTATGGAGGGTATATTTCTCCTCATTTTGAGGAACTTGAAGCAGCGGGAATTGATGTGGTGATTACCGATTTAACACAATTACGGGATAGTAACCCACTCTATGCGTCTTTTTGGAGATTGTTTGTACAATGGTTTGGAAATAGTACGGAAGGGAGACTCCCCAACCCTTTTATTGCTCACGGTCCTGGGGTGAGTCTTCGATCGTATCTTTCTCTACTAAATTTTAAAGCAAATCATCGCAAAGTGTTGGTGGTTGATTATCCGCACCAAGACAGAGAATCATGGGCAACACTTATTACTTCTGCGAATCCCCATGATGGGTCAAGCGCGCATGAGAATGTAGGGATCTTGGTTTTTGGGGATTCGACCGCTGAAGCAGTTTTAAAAAGCGAACAAGCAGTAGGTGATTTTTCAGGGAAGGAAATTATTCTTCCGGATTTTAATGATTCGGAGGTTAGCCAAGGTGATGTTTCGGTAACGGTGGTTACTGAAGAGAAAATTCGTGACGCGGTGCTTTATGCAATTAACACCACTCAACCTGATGATCGTATTGATTTGGTAATGTTTTATCTTGCTGATCGAGAGGTTGTTCGAGCACTCAAGGACGCGCTTGGGCGAGGGGTGTCGGTGCGATTAGTGCTGGATCCAAACAAAGACGCATTTGGTCGGAAAAAGAACGGCGTTCCGAATCGTCCGGTTGCGAGCGAGCTTACAAATGCGCACAATGGCGCGCAGGTGAGATGGTGTGATACCCACGGTGAACAGTGCCATAGCAAACTAATTATCGTTCAAAGTAAAGATACCTACACCCTTATTCTCGGGTCTGCCAATATGACACGTCGGAATATCGGTGATTTTAACCTTGAAACGAATATCGTAGTGGAGAGCGAAGGGTTAATCCCCGCGATTTCGGAAGCGTACGATTATATTGAAACAATTTGGAATAATGAGGATGGCAATATATATACAAGCGATTATCACACCTATGCTGATGAGCGTAAAATTATGTATGGGTTGTATCGAGTCATGGAGGCAAGTGGGCTGAGCTCTTTTTAGTTACGTTGCGTGCTATTGACTTATACCCGTTAGCATGCTTTCATCTCTCCAGATTGGAGGAGATATTATGAATCTAAAAAAGACGCTTCGAATGATCTTTCTCGGGTCAGTTTTGTTTCTGCTAAACGGGTGCGCCGTTCGTTATGTGAGCTATGGCGAATGGTGTCCGCCACGGCTGGTCGTCCCAACGTACTACCACTATCCCGTTTATTACTGTTACTGAGAGAGTTAAGCCTTATTCCGGGTCCCCGGGATAAGGCTTTTCTATATTCGAAGTGGCGCTTTTCTGATGGTTTCAACAATCTTTTTGTGATCATCCGTAATAAGATAGTAGTCAGGATCCTCTTTACTGATCGTATGCATCTTTTCGTAGAGTGTTTCTCGGATAAAAGTGTCGAGCGGTTTCCAAAAGGCTTCTCCAACAAGGATCATTGGTACGCAGCATGCAATTTTATGCGTTTGTACGAGTGTGAATATTTCAAAAAACTCATCAAGTGTCCCAACACCTCCAGGATAGAAGATGTATGCCTCAGCGGAAAATGAAAGAGTCACTTTTCTGCTGAAAAAATAATAGAAGTCGATGAAATCACTTAAGTAAGCGTTTGTTCTCTGTTCCCGCGGGAGCTTAATTGAAAGACCCACTGAGTGGCCATCTGCGTCCATAGCCCCGCGATTTGCCGCTTCCATGATTCCCGGGCCCCCGCCAGTCACAATGGCATAGTTGAGGGAGGTAACAATGAGTTTACTCAACGCGCGCGCGTCCTGGTAAAAAGGATTTTCTTCATTGAAGCGGGATGATCCAAAAAAGGTTACTGATCGAGGGTATTTTTTAATGAATTCAAATCCTCTCTTAAATTCATCAGCAATAAGAGAGACTCGTTCAGAAGAACTTTTCTCCAGCTCTTCGATGGTAAGGGGCTTAACGGGTAGTTCGTGTGCGGGAACGTTGTATTTTTCCTCACATATTTTTTCAGGCATGTTCGTATTGTACGGAAATTAAGGCGTGTCTGCAAAGCTGTGTACAAGAAGATGGTTCGTTTTGAAACGGGTATGGTACACTATTAACGTTGTTATTATGCGTCGTTTAAATAAACATCAGTCTATTGCGGTGGCAGTTGCGGTATTTGCGGTAACTTTTTTTCTGGGTGGACCGCTCGTTAACTCGCTTTTAGGTGGCGTGCTCTAACGTTACTCATACGTTTTTGATTTCTCACGCACGAGATGCGGTGGCGTTTTTCTTTTTGTTGGGTATAGTTGAGGCATGAAATTTGTTGAGGAAAAGAAGCTTACTCACAAGCTCGGGCGCGCGGGGATTCTTTCTACGCGGTCGGGTGTTATCCACACACCCTCGTTTGTGGTGGTGGGTACTAAAGCAACAGTAAAGGGGGTAACCCCGCTCATGCTCCATCAAATGCATGCCCAGGTGGTTTTGGTAAATACCTATCATCTCTATCTTGAACCAGGTGATACACTCGTTCGTGACGCAGGCGGTGTTGGAAAGTTCATGGGTTGGGATGGTCCCACCATGTCAGATTCGGGAGGGTTTCAGGTATTCTCCCTTGGCGCCGCCTATGGAAAGCGTATTGGCAAAATAGAGTCGGTAAAGGAAACCCCGCATTCCTCAGTGGGACATGAGAAGCCACAGTTGGTAGCCATTGATGAAGAAGGAGTCACCTTTCGTTCTCACCGTGACGGAAGCTCCCATCGCTTTACTCCTGAACGGGCAGTCGGTATTGAACACCATATTGGCGCGGATATGATTTTTGCATTTGATGAGTGTACCTCTCCTGAAGCGCCATACGCATATCAGCGGGAGGCAATGGAGCGTACCCATCGATGGGCAGAGCGATCGCTTGTGTATCATCGCGCGTATGCGCGCCCCGGGCAGGATATGTTTGGAGTTATTCAAGGAGGCAGATTTCCTGATTTGCGAAAAGAAAGTGCGCGCGCGATACGGGAGATGGGATTTGATGGTTTTGGTATTGGCGGTTCGTTTGAAAAAGAAGACATGCATACTGCCGTGGCATGGGTAACCCAAGAGCTTCCTTCAGATCAACCTCGGCATTTACTCGGAATTGGAGAGCCCCGAGATTTATTTCTTGGTGTGGAACACGGAATTGATTTGTTTGACTGTGTGGCGCCTACGCGCATTGGGCGGAATGGAACGCTTTATACCTATGATGGGAAAATAAATATTCTGAACAGTCGTTTCCTACATGATTTTTCACCTATTGATGCTTCATGCACCTGTACCACCTGTAGAACTTCCACGCGTGCCTATCTCGCACATCTTTTTCGATCACGGGAACTCCTTGCATACACGTTAGCATCGGTACATAATTTGCATTTCCTCATTTCTTTAGTGAGAGAGATGCGCACATCAATTCTTGAAGAGAGATTTGATTCGTTTCGTAATACGTTTCTTTCTCGCTTTTATCGAGAATAGCTTGTTTATCGCTCCTACATCGCCTATGATGATGGTGATGTCAGATAAAAAGTTTAAATTGGTAACCGATTTTTCTCCAGCTGGGGATCAGCCAAAAGCAATTAAAGGCTTGGTTTCAGGCATTCAAGCAAAAGAAAAACACCAAACCCTCCTTGGGGTTACCGGATCAGGGAAAACGTTTACCGTTGCGAATGTTATTGCTCAAATTCAGAAACCAACACTGGTTATTGCGCATAATAAGACCCTTGCCGCGCAACTCGCACAAGAATATCGTGAGTTTTTTCCGCACAATGCGGTTCATTACTTTGTCTCATACTATGACTACTATCAGCCAGAGGCGTACCTTCCGACAACTGATACATATATTGAAAAGGAAGCTCAAATTAATGAAGAAATCGATCGACTCCGCCACGCATCCACACAGTCATTACTCACTCGACGGGATGTTATTATTGTTGCTTCGGTTTCGTGTATTTATGGGTTGGGTAGCCCTGAAGAATACCGAAAAGTGCATTTTGAGGTAACGGTGGGTAATCAAGAGTCCCGTTCAGATTTTATTCGGAGGCTCGTGAGTATCTATTATGATCGCACCAACGCTGACCTGGAGCCGGGAAACTTCCGCGCTCTGGGGAATGCGATTGAAGTAATGCCGGTTAATGAGCGGGTGATTTATCGGATTGAGTTTTCTGGTGAGCGGATTGAGCATATTACTCGTATTGACCCAGTATCTCGAAGCCTCCTCGGCACCCTCGAGAGTTTTTTTATATTTCCGGCAAAGCATTTTGTTACCCCTCAAGACGAGCGACTTCGGGCAATTAAAGATATTCGTACCGAGCTTGAGGTCCAGTTAAAGAAATTTGGACGAGAAGGGAAATTGCTTGAGGCGGAACGTCTCAAACGGCGGACTAATTATGATCTCGCGTTGATCAAAGAGATTGGGTATTGCAATGGTATTGAAAATTACTCCCGTCATTTTTCAGGAAAATCCCAAGGAGAGCCTCCTGATACACTGCTTTCGTATTTTCCTCACTGCAATGATGGCACCCCTGATTTCCTCACCGTGGTTGATGAATCGCACGTTACGATTCCGCAGTTGGGTGGCATGTATGCCGGTGATCGGTCAAGGAAAGAGACTTTGGTCGAGCACGGATTTCGTCTTCCTTCGGCGAAAGACAACCGACCATTAACATTTGATGAATTTGATATGCACGTTGGAATGCGTATATATACTTCTGCGACACCCGGAAACTATGAACGCGAAGTCAGCACGCGTATTGTAGAACAAGTGATTCGGCCTACTGGTTTGGTAGATCCTGTTGTAGAGGTACGACCTATTCAGGAACGAGAAAAGTATCAAGGGCAAATCCGTGACCTTATTGAAGAAGCTGAGAAGGTTATTTTACGCGGGGGGCGAGTTATTGCCACTACACTTACCAAGCGCATGGCAGAAGATCTCACAGATTTTCTAAAAGAACGTGACATTAAAGCCGTGTATCTTCATAGTGATATTAAAACCATTGAGCGAGTTGAAATCTTAACCGATTTTCGAAAAGGGGAGTTTGATTTTTTGGTTGGCGTTAATTTATTACGAGAAGGGCTTGACCTCCCCGAGGTTGAACTTATTGGAATTCTTGATGCAGATAAAGAAGGGTTTCTTCGAAGCGAGACATCACTCATTCAGATTATAGGGCGCGCGGCACGTAATGCGCTGGGCCGCGTCATTTTATATGCGGATACGAGCACAGGCTCAATTAAGCGGGCACTCGAAGAGACCGAACGACGTCGTAGTATTCAAATTGCGTATAATAAAAAGCATCATATTACTCCTCAAACCATTCATAAGAAAATCAGTGATATCCGAGATCAAATTCAAAGCGATCGCATCTTAGCGCTTAATACGGTGGTGGAACTCGATCAAAAGCGTTTTGAAAAAAATCCAAAGGCATTTTTGAAAGAAAAGAAAAATCTCATGAACGATGCGGTCAAAATACTGGATTTTGAAACCGCGGCACTTATTCGTGATGAGATCGAGCTTCTTGAGAAAAAAATCTCTCAGAAGCAGAAGAGTAAAAAATCTAAACAGAAAAATAGCTAGGTTTTCCACAGGCATTATTTACTTTTTACCTTCTCGGGGTATCATAATAAAATGAATATTGAAGAAAAAGATATGCCACCAGAGTCCTCAGAAGATTTCAGTCAACTACGCGTACTTGTGGTTGAAGACGATAAACTCTTAAGAGACATCCTTGCAATGCGTTTAAGTAAGGAGAAATTTCATATTACCTATGCTATTGATGGAGAAAGCGCGTTAACACAAATAAAAGAACATAAGCCAGACATTATCCTCCTTGATATCATCCTTCCAGGCATTAATGGATTTGAGGTATTAAAAAAGATTAAAGAAGATGAGGCTACCAAAGACATTGATGTCATTATGGTATCTAACCTTGGACAAGAAGAAGACGTAAAAAAGGCAAAAGATCTCGGTGCCAAAGATTTTTTTGTAAAAGCCAATTTCACTGCAGAAGAGATTACGCAGAAACTCCGTGAGTTTATGGCAACGAGAAAAAAAGGTTAAATTTTGACACGAGTCGCTATTCTCCGCTATACTTAACGCTCTATTGTACCCCCTAAGCACATAAGCGTGGGGATTTGTCCTGTGTATGTCGAAAGCAAATCAAAAGAAAAAAAAGGTATCTCACGGTGAGGCCTCAGAGATCGTGGTTAAGGGTGCTCGTACCCATAATCTCAAAAACGTTACCGTATCAATGCCACGCAACACCATGGTGGTATTTACGGGGCTATCTGGTTCTGGAAAATCATCACTTGCCTTTGATACGATTTTTGCAGAAGGGCAGCGTCGGTATGTGGAGTCGCTCTCTTCATACGCGCGTCAATTTTTGCGAGTGATGCAGAAACCTGATGTCGATGAAATTATCGGCCTTTCCCCTGCAATCTCCATTGATCAGAAATCGAGATCAAATAATCCGCGTTCTACCGTTGCGACGATTACAGAGATTTATGACTATCTTCGAATTCTCTATGCTCGTATTGGGACTCCTCACTGTTTGGTCTGTGATCGGCCTATTGCGAGACTCTCTCATGAGGAGATTGTTGAAACGATCCTTCGTACGGTTACCACTATAGATACAAAGAAAAATTCTCATAAAGTCAAAGGAGTTACCTACAATACCGCGATGCTCCGTATCTATGCTCCCGTTGTGGTAGGGCGGAAAGGGGAATATTATCAGTTGCTATATGATCTATTAGGAAAAGGGTATAGCAAGATAAAAGTTGATGGGGAGGTGAAGTCGTTGCGAGAAAAAGTAGTTCTTTCTCGTCATAAAAAACACCACATTGATGTACTCGTTGATGAAATCTATATTAGTGAATTTTCTCGTGACCCTAAGAATGCTCAGGAGCGCCTTTCGGAAGCGATTGAACACGCGCTTGCTGAATCACACGGTTTAATTCGGATAGAGTCCCCAGAAGGTGAGCGGATGCTCTCGGTTAAATTTATGTGTCCGTATGATGGGTATGCGTACCCTGAAATTGAGCCACGGCTTTTTTCTTTTAATTCACCTCATGGTGCCTGCGATCAATGTAATGGGCTTGGGACGCAACATTTTTTCGGTGATGAAGTATGTCCGAAGTGTAATGGCGCTCGACTTCGAGAGGAAGCACTGCATGTGCTTGTTGGCGGGGTTTCAATTGCTGATTTAATTAGTAGGTCGATACAGGATACGCATGAATTTTTTAAAAAATTAGAACTCTCAGATATTGAAAAAGAGATTTCAAAAGTAGTGATTAAAGAAATCACCTCCCGGCTTACCTTTATGGAAAATGTGGGTATTGAATACCTCTCGCTTAATCGCCGTGCGCACACCCTTTCAGGAGGCGAAGCCCAGCGTATTCGTCTCGCGTCTCAGCTCGGATCCGGTTTAGTTGGCGCGCTCTATGTGCTCGATGAACCTACTATCGGACTGCACCAGCGTGACAATGAGCGCCTTATTAAGACGCTTGTTGATCTTCGGGATATTGGCAACACTATTATCGTTGTTGAACATGATGAAGACACGATTTATGCGAGTGATTACTTAATCGATATTGGGCCTGGAGCAGGAACCCATGGGGGTTCGGTAGTAGTTTCGGGATTCTTGGAGGATCTGCTTACCGCAAAGAAAAATACGAGTGGATCTCGTACGTTAAGTTATTTGCGAGAAGAGACCTCAATCCCGATTCCAGAAAAGCGCCGAACGAAAGATATGGGAAATATTCATATTACCGGCGGAAAGATCTTTAATATTAAGAACCTTTCCGTAAGTGTTCCACTCGGGCGTTTTGTTGCTATTACGGGAGTATCGGGTTCAGGAAAATCTTCTTTTATGTATGAGATTCTCCATAAGAATCTTTCTTCCCGACTCGATCGTCGGTACCGTTCTGGAAAAATATTTAACTGCGCGAGCATTACGGGGACGGAAGCACTAGGGCGTACTATTTTAATTGATCAGTCTCCTATTGGCAGGACCTCGCGATCAAATCCCGCAACCTACACAGGAGCATTTACGCACATTCGAGATCTTTTTGCCGCTACCTCAGAAGCGCGCGCCCGAGGATGGCAACCGCGCAGGTTTTCATTTAATGTAAAAGGTGGGCGATGCGAGGCGTGCCAGGGACATGGAGAGATTGCGGTTGAAATGCATTTTTTGCCAACAGTCTATGTGCCATGTGATGTATGTGGAGGGAAGCGGTTTACGAAAGAGACCTTAGAGGTTCTTTATAAAAAGAAAAATATTTATGAAGTGCTGAGTATGACCGTTGAAGAAGCATTAAGTTTTTTTGGAGATATTCCAGCTATTTATGATCGACTGAAAACACTCTCTGATGTGGGTCTTGATTATCTTGAGTTGGGCCAATCTGCTACTACTCTTTCAGGGGGTGAAGCGCAACGAGTAAAAATTTCTTCTGAGCTTTATCGCGAGCATGTTACAAAGACGATATACCTTCTTGATGAGCCTACCGTTGGTCTTCATTATGATGATGTTGCCCGTTTGATCACTATTTTAGAGCGATTGGTTGCAAAAGGAAATACGGTTGTCGTGATCGAGCATAACATGGAAATTATTAAAAGCGCTGATTATATTATTGACTTTGGGCCCGAAGGGGGAGAGCGTGGAGGAAAGATCATTGCGAAAGGGACACCTGAAGAGGTTGCCCAACGTAGTGATTCGCACACCGGAGTATATTTAAAACGGGTACTGCGTAAAAGATAAAAAGAGAACGCTATGCTTCATGAGAAGCATAGCGTTCGTGTATTTCCAGGATTAGTGCCCTCGATTACGAGGTCTAATTTTCCCCTGTTTGGCATTCGGTCTGTTCCGTACCATCTTCATCGTTTTTCTTTTGATGAATTGCGCTCCAAAGAATTTTGGCTTTTTCTTTTTCATTTCAGGTAGGGATGTGTAGGCGGGGGACACTTCTCCATCCGCAAGAAGTGCATTGGAGAAAAGCTTGGGTCCCAATACTCTGCTCCTTTAGGGTACCCTGATGCTGACACTTCTTTTGCTGTTCAAATGAAAAAACCCTCGCTTTTTCAGACGCCGCATCCCAGTTCCTCGTAAGCCGCTCCTCACTCTCAGAGAGTGGTCGAGTAGGGGTGGTTTTCATAACAAAGAACCGCTTATCTTCACCATACGCTCTTTATTGATACTGTCAAAATTTTTTATTGAAGTTTGTGGATAACCTTTTGATTTTTAAGTAGTTGGCGTCTTTTAAAAAAAGAGATATCATTCGTTTTATGAAGCGTCAAGATTTGTCAAAATTCAAGATTCCTGACACCCCCGGTGTGTATCGGTTTAAACGAGGAAAAGAAATCCTCTATATCGGCAGAGCAACCTCACTTAAAGATCGAGTACGGAGTTACTTTTCAGAGGACCTCATCTCTTCCCGGGGAATGCTTTTGGTTGATATGGTTACTCAAGCAGACCGCGTAGAATGGCAAGAAACCGGGTCAGTGCTTGAAGCTATGATTGTGGAAGCACTGTTAATTAAGCAACACCAGCCACTCTATAACACCAAAGAGAAAGACAACAAGAGCTTTAATCACATTGTAGTGACAGATGAAATGTTTCCCCGGGTATTGGTAGTGCGTGGGAAGGAGATCGAAGACCACACCTTCTCAGAGGCTCCCATTAAAGAGTCGTTTGGCCCCTTTCCTCAAGGTGGAGAATTAAAGAAAGCACTTCAGATCATAAGGAAAATTTTCCCTTTTCGGGATACGTGTGAACCCCGCCAAGGAAAACCTTGCTTTAATCGACAGATTGGTCTTTGTCCTGGTGTGTGTACGGGTGAAATTTCAAGTAGTGCCTATCAGAAACATATAGGTCGCCTATCATTGTTTCTTCAGGGAAAGCAGAAGGTATTATTGCAGACCCTTAAAAAGGAGATGAAATCTGCCGCACGAAAAAAGGAATTTGAGTACGCGGGGGAATTAAAACGAACTCTTTTTTCATTACAGCATATTCAAGATGTTTCCCTCATTGGAAAAGAAAAATCTTTTCAATCAGGAGGGTCTACTCCTCGTATTGAAGGGTATGATGTGGCACACACCGCGGGTACTCATACCGTTGGGGTGATGGTCGCCATGATTGGTGGGATTATGGACAGGAAAGCGTATCGGACATTTAACATACAAACAGTCACCAATGATGATATTGGAGCGCTTCGAGAGTTGCTCACCCGAAGGCTTGCACATGAAGAGTGGGGACTTCCTGATATTATCGTGCTCGATGGGGGTAGTGTGCACCAACAAACGGGAGAACGTATGGTGCGCGAAATGCTAGACCTCTCTATTCCGGTAGTTTCAGTCTCTAAAGATAGTGCGCATCGCGCGCAAAAAATACATGGAAACCCGAGATTAATTAAAAAAAATGAAGATGCATTTCTTTTAGTAAACCATGAAGCACACCGGTTTGCATTGAGGGCGCATCGGAATCGGCAACAGAGACATTTGCAAAAAAAGCGGGTTTTGTAGTAAGATAGCATTGTGCTTAAGTAATGAGTGCCTTAAGCGCATAGTAGCCGTTCAACCACCACATCTTTCCGCTCAGGCAGGGCAAGGAAAGAGGTTGAACGGCTTTTTCTTTTCATAATCATATCGTTGGTATGTGTGATGCTCCGTTGTATACTAATAGATATGTCAGTTCGAGTTGCGGTATTGCGCGGTGGCCCTTCAAGTGAGTACGAGGTCTCTCTTAAGAGTGGGGGCACGGTACTTAAATCACTTCCACCTCAATACAAAGGAAGCGATATTTTAATTGATCGAAAGGGAGTATGGCACCTAGGTGGGGTTGCATCTCAACCTCATCATATTTTAAATCAGCATGATGTGGTCTTTAATGCGCTTCATGGTGAATACGGCGAGGATGGTACGGTGCAAAAACTGCTTGAATCATTTTCAGTTCCATACACAGGATCACGCAGGGTTGCTTCAGCAATTGGTATACATAAGGTTCTTTCCAAGGAGGCATTTCTGCGGGCCGGAATACTTACACCACGACATCGTATTATCTCACTCGAGAGAAAGGTGGGCGATCAAATATTTGAAGTATTCCGCACCTTTTCAATGCCTGCGGTGATAAAACCTACGAAGCTCGGTTCTTCAGTAGGTATTACGATTGCTCGTGATTTTGCTTCTTTAGAGAAAGGAATACGGGACGTTCTCTTTCGCGCTCCGGAAGTTATGATTGAAGAGTTTGTCTCTGGTAAGGAGGTAACCTGTGGTGTGGTTGAGAATTTTCGTGGGTCTTCGATTTACCCCCTCTTTCCCGTTGAGATTGTGCCACCAGGAACCTGTGATTTTTTTGACTATCATGCAAAGTATAGTGGAGAATCTCATGAGATATGTCCGGCTCGGCTTTCTTCGTATGAACGAGAAACCATTCAGGATTTAGCCGTGGCCGCCCATCGAGCAATTGGTGCGCGTCACTATTCTCGAAGCGATTTTATCATTACTCCCCGTGGAAATATTTATATTTTAGAGATCAACACACTTCCGGGCTTAACCACAGAGTCGCTTCTCCCGAAGTCAATACACGCGGTTGGTTCAACGCTATCACATTTCTTTGACCATGTGCTCACGAGTGCTTTGCGAAATCGGTAGCAATCACTCCTATTTAAGATAGATTTTAATTTCCTGTGTAAAACTAGGAAAATCAGTATAGAGGAGCGTCATGATATTCAAATTTTTTGCGGATCTAATGTTGGTGTCTAGGTCATCAATAAAGAGT
The DNA here is from genome assembly GCA_937952265.1 of uncultured bacterium. GTDB lineage: Bacteria > Patescibacteriota > Minisyncoccia > Phycocordibacterales > CALFYW01. The sequence goes on along the minus strand of CALFYW010000016.1, from coordinate 59,506 downwards.
ATTTCTTGTGGAACAACCCCCGCTTTCTCGATTGCTAGATTAAAAATTTCTTTTTCAGGTTTAATGAATCCGGTTTCAAAGGAAGTTACCAAAAGATCAAATAAAGAGAGTCTCTCTTGAAGAGTCCGATGAAGCATGTCGCGTGACACGTTGCTTAAGATACCAATCGTGTATTTAGGTTTGAGTGCCTGCTCGATAAATTCCAATAGTGGATGATTCAGGTTTGTCCCCGCATTGCTTTGGTCAAAGTTTTTTTCTCTCGGTTCAAAGAGCACTCCAAAGAAATCAAGATAAATCACTTTCATTGAGGTTGATTATACCTTATATTGTTTTGGTATATCTATTGAAAAAAATTTTGACTCATTTATCAAACTAATCAACTTTGGTGGACCCGAGGGGAGTCGAACCCCTGACCTCTGCATTGCAAATGCAGCGCTCTACCAACTAAGCTACGGGCCCAATATGTTTTTTCAAAAATCGGCGACCTGCTGAAGATTTTAAATATAGCTCTCTTTTGCGCGCTTCTTCAAAATTACCATACTCTTCTGTATAAACCATTCTGATCTCTTAATACATAGACACTATATTTCATACATTGCAAAACTTCCATCATTATAGTGAAAAATTTGTAATTCACAAGGAAGTATGTTTTTTTGTTATACTAGCCCTATGCATCGCGACGCGTCCTATCCTCCAACCATTTTTGTTATTTTGGGTATTACGGGAGATCTTGCGCAAAAAAAACTTATTCCCGCACTGCTTGATCTTTATGTTCGAGGGAAACTGCCGCTACGCTTCCGTATTGTTGGTTTCTCGAGACGTGAATTCTCGCACGAGGATTTTCGATCATTTCTTAATCAGGCAATTACTGAGAAAGCGCATCACCATAACCAACGCATGGTGCAAGAATTTCTCAATACCATCTTTTATCACCAAGGTTTGTTTGACGATGAAGCGCATTATGTCCATCTTGCGGAGATGCTACAACACATCGATAAGGAGTTTGGACAATGCTCAAACAAACTTTTCTATCTTGCCGTACCGCCTGCTCATTATGAAGTGATTTTTAAGAATCTCGCGCATTCAAAATTAACTGTTCCGTGTAGCGAAGAAGCTGGCTGGACGCGGATTTTAGTAGAAAAGCCATTTGGCAATGATGTTGATACGGCGGTTAAGCTCGACCGAATGTTAGGAAAATTATTTCGTGAAGAACAAATTTTTCGAATTGACCACTATTTAGCCAAAGAGACCGTGCAGAATATTTTATCCTTTCGATTTTCAAATACCATTTTTGAACCATTATGGAATCACCGGTATATCGGCGAAGTACACATTCAGTTTTTAGAGAAACATGATCTTTCGAAGCGCGGAGCATTTTATGATCCAATCGGTGCCCTTCGTGACGTGGGGCAGAACCATCTCTTACAAATGCTCTCGCTTATTGCGATGGAAAATCCTCGCACACTGACTGCTTCTGATATTCGTTCTGAGCGAGCTCGTGTATTGGAGCGACTGTCCTTATCTAAAAAATTTCGTAAGTATCATAGGCGAGCGCAGTATGAAGGATATCGGGATGAAGCGAATGTGCTTTCCGGTTCAGAGACCGAGACGTATTTTCGATTGGCTCTTGGAGTGAGAAATTCACGGTGGCGCGGGGTTCCGTTTTTTCTCGAAAGCGGAAAAGCGCTGAATGAATCTTCCGTTTCTATCACGATCCATTTTAAGGCATTGCCAAAACTTCATTTTTTCTCTCAAGAAGAGCGTGAATGTCGTAACACCTTAACCTTTATGATTCAACCGAAGCCCGGGATTAAGGTTTCGTTTTGGGCAAAAAAACCAGGGTTCGATAATTTGCTTCAAGAAAAACCACTTTCTTTCTTTTATGCAGAGTCAGATAATGATGAGCGAATTCCGGATGCGTATGAACGGGTCCTTTTTGATTGTATTCGTGGAGACCAAACATTATTTGCGAGCACTGAAGAAGTCATAGCGTCATGGAAATTTATCACTCCTATTCTTAAGCGTTGGAAAAAAACTCCGCTGTATCGGTATGCACGAGGGGCGGACCCTCAGACGATTGGAGAAGAAATCAATGAAAAAAGCCGAGACCTATTTTAGGTCTCGGCTTGAAGGGCGCAACAGAGGAAATGCGTTGCTTTTTGATCGCTGTAGATGAATGATCCTTAACGTGGTTTCTCTCTCCGTATCTCTCCACACCAAGCTGGAAGAGATCGGAGTTATTGGGGACTCACTCATGTACACCCTCCTTGTACTCTTTCGATGGAAAGTGTATCGGTTTCTTATCACATTGTCAATCTCACTATGATTTTAATGATTATCAGCAGTGGGGTATACTTAATAAAATGAAACTTGGATATATTGGATTAGGAAAAATGGGGCTCAATATGATTGCGCGTTTGCACGAGCATCAGCACGAGGTAATCGCATACAATCGAAGCACACCCTCTTTAGAAGAAGCACGTCGGATTGGAGTTGAAACTGCGGACTCTCTCTCACATCTCATTTCTCTCCTCCCAGCACCTCGAACTGTTTGGCTTATGGTTCCGCATCACGCTGTTGATGAATTACTCCAAGAGATTCGTGTCTTACTCAAGAAAGGGGATACGGTGATTGATGGGGGGAATTCTTTTTTTAAGGATTCAATGCGTCGCGGAGAAGCACTCGAGAAAGAGGGGATACATTTTATTGACGTGGGCGTTTCCGGAGGGCCTGGGGGAGCTCGAAACGGTGCGTGTCTTATGATTGGGGGCGATCACGCCATTGTTACGAAACATAAGGACCTATTTAAAGCAATTGCGGCGCCCCATGCGTTTGGACATATGGGATCAGTAGGTGCCGGACATTTTGTAAAAATGGTACATAATGGAATCGAGTATGGCATGATGCAGGCTCTTGCGGAAGGATTTGCAATACTAAAGAAATCTTCATTTAATCTTGATGTGGAAGAGGTTGCTCGTGTCTACCATAATCAGAGCGTGATTGATTCACGCCTGGTTGGTTGGCTTTTGTCGGGCTTTAAGGAATATGGTGCTGAACTCAAAGAGGTCTCTGGTAGTATTGCGCATACTGGGGAAGGCGAATGGACCATTGCTACGGGGAAAGAGTTGGGGGTTGAGACTCCGGTCATTCAAGCTTCATTTGATTTTCGAATACGCTCAAAAGAGGATCCAAACTATACGGGGAAAGTGGTGTCAGTACTTCGGAATCAATTTGGCGGACATAGCGTAACAGAAAAATAGTATGGAGCACGAACTCGTGGTGATTCAGGAGTTTGAACGTTTGCCCGAGCGTGCAGGACTCATTCTTGAAAATTTACTTGAAGTCTACATACAAGATCCGATCCTGCTGATGCTCTCTGGTGGATCAGCGGGAGAGATGCTCTCCTCAGTAAGCCCAGAAGTGATGAGTGCCCGTATAACGATCGCGGTACTTGATGAACGTTTTTCTCGCGATCCGCATGTTAATAATTTCTCATTACTCTCAAAGAGTGATTTTTTTAATTCAGCACAGAATGCAGGGGTTTCGTGTATCCCCAGTATTCCTCGCTCTGCGCATACCCTTGATTCTTTTGCTGAAGATCATGAGAGGCTGATTCGCGAATGGAAGCAAGAGAACCCAAACGGAATTACTATTGCAACCATGGGTGTTGGCGTTGATGGGCATACCGCGGGTATTTTTCCTTTTCCCGAAGACCCCGCACAATTTAACGCGCTCTTTGAATTGCCAGAACAATGGGTGGTTGGCTACGAGGTTTCTCCCAAAAAGAGTATCCATACTGCACGAGTTACGGTCACCAACTCTTTTTTAAGAGAAGAGGTCGATCATGCGCTTGTCTACGCACGAGGGAAGGAAAAACGGCTTATGGTTGCCCGAGTGGCGTCAGGCGCAAATTTTATTCCTGAGGTGCCCGCACAAATTGTCCACGAGATGCGCCATGTAACTTTCTGTACGGATAGTGATTTGGTTTGAGATCGGTCTTTATCCCTGTGATATACTAAGGTGTATTACCTAATACTATGGAATTTCATTATCGAGAAACGAGCGGTATTTCTTCTTCGGCAGTGGATGCGGCGAAACCGTTACTTGGCCCCTATATCGATTCATTGCGTACGGTTCGTGGAAAGGGTGGGTACGAAGCTCCTGAGAGTTCAATAAACCTACCTTACGACGAAGCGCTTCTCGACACCTGTGTTTCAATTGTTGAAGAAAAGAAGATACATAGCGTTAAGTACATTTTTCTTATTGGTATTGGTGGTTCAAATTTAGGAGTCCGAGCGCTTTACGATGCGTTATACGGCGGGGTTGATCAGCTCGATCCTCATCGGTTTCCGAAAATGTTTTTTCTGGATACGGTAAGTGGGGTTGATGTTTCGGCATACGAGACTCTTTTGAAAGAAATCAAACACCGCGATGAAGTGTTGATTATCGTGGTGAGCAAATCAGGAACGACCGTTGAGACTATCGCGCATACCGAGCACCTCCTCGATCAACTCTCTTCTCATGGGGAGGATATTTTTTCACGAGTGGTAATGATTACTGATGAGGGGAGCCCTTTATGGAAGGATGCGACTGAGAAGAGTATTATCACGCTCCCCATTCCTGCTCCGGTAGGGGGACGGTATTCAGTTTTTTCTTCGGTTGGCATATTTCCGCTCCTTTGCGCGGGAGTTGATGTTGATGAGTTTCGTGCGGGTGCGCAGCGAGCAGTTGAAAACGGGCTTTATGATGGGGAAAGCAACCATGCACTGATAACCGCGCTTGCATTATTTGAAAATACAAAGAAAGGGAAAACGATTCACAATAGTTTCTTTTTTACACCTCGGCTTGAGTCATTAGGGAAATGGTACCGACAACTTCTCGGTGAGAGTATCGGGAAAACACATAATGAGGCTGGAGAAGTGGTGCACGCTGGTATCACGCCAATCATCTCCATTGGATCAGTCGATCTTCACTCAGTTGGCCAGCTCTATGTTGGGGGTCCTCAGGATAAATTTACTACCTTTGTGCGCGTAGCTGATGCGCCAAGTGGAGTAACACCTTCTGTCCCGAAGGACACTATTTTCAATACGGTTCAGGGTATTGCGGGCAAGTCTTTTGATCATATTATGGGAGCAATACTTACCGGGGTGGTAGAGACCTATCGAAAAAAAGAGCTTCCTTTTATCACCGTAGGTCTTGAGAAAATTGATGCGGGGACATTAGGCGAGTTTATGCAGTATCAGATGATAACCATGATGTTTTTAGGAAAGTTATTCAATGTGAATCCGTTTGATCAGCCAGATGTCGAATCCTACAAAAACGAAACTCGAATGTTATTAGGGGCGTAATAAAAACAACGATGACCTACATACTTTTTGATATTGGAGGAACAAAGACACGGATTGCAGTTTGTAATGGCGACTGCACTTCTTTTGAAGAAAAGAAGGTATTTCCGACCCCTCAGACATCCCAAGAAGGAGTAACGCAGATAAGCGAAGTTGCTCGAGAGCTCACCGAAGGAAAACCTATTACCGGAGTCTCGGGTGATATTGCGGGTATTTTGTCAGGGAAAGACCGAACGTTGATGCGCTCTCCTAATTTAAGCGGATGGGTTGGCGTACCGATAAAGACGCTCCTCGAGGAGGCATTTCAAAGTGAGGTGTTTATTGAGAATGATGGATCAGTGGTGGGTCTCGGCGAAGCCGTAGCCGGCGCGGGAAAAGGTTTTAATATCGTTGCGTACATTACCGTGAGTACCGGGGTGGGCGGAGGAAGGATTGTGAATGGAAAAATCGATGAGTATGTACTTGGTTTTGAACCTGGGCACCAGGTCATTGATCTCGATCAATCCAGTTGCACCGACTGTATTGGTAGCGATCTTGAAAGTATGGTTTCTGGAAGTGCCGTAGAGAAACGTTTTGGGAAAAAACCATATGAAATTCCCCAAGGGGATGGGCTGTGGGAAGAGCTGGCAGCATGGCTTGCCTACGGGCTTAATAATACGATTGTGCATTGGTCTCCTGATGTGGTGGTGCTTGGAGGATCTATGATTGTGGGGGATCCCGCAATTCCTATTAGCGCAATTGAGCGGAATCTAGAAAAAGTATTAAAGATTTTTCCTAAACTCCCTCAGATTAAAAAGGCATCCCTTGGGGATATTGGTGGTTTACATGGAGCCTTTGCTAATTTGCGCCTCAAGCGAGGTGCTTAATTTTTCACCCCATTTTTTGTATGATGTGAGAGCTTGGGCTCATAGTATAGTAGTAATACGCGTCCATGGCATGGACGAGTCCGGGGTGCGATCCCCCGTGAGTCCACAAAATGGGACCGCTATTTGAAACGTAGCAAAATACTTCGAGCGGCCTTAATTAAAAAAAGAGTAGTATCTTTTGTCGCAATTTCTGCTACAGTAGAGTTGGATTTTTAGGAGTTACGTTAAGCGGGGTGTAGTATACCGGTAGTACGCACGCTTCGGGTGCGTGTAGACCGGGTTCAATTCCCGGCACCCCGATTGATATACCGTTTTAGGGCCTATAGTCTAGTGGTACGACGCTACATTCGCATTGTAGAGGCGCGAGTTCGATTCTCGCTAGGTCCACCAAAGTTGATTAGTTGCCTCGCTCGGGGCTTCGTCCCTCGCTTCGGCAGGCATTTCCGCAAGGAAATGCCAAGGGTTTCTGAAATCCACCGCCAAGATTCCCGCCGCTCGCTGACTCTCGCCCCACCACAGAAAAGTTTTGTTTACGATTTTCCTTTTGCGCGCGACCGATTTTTTCTTCTAAAAGGAAAACAAAACTTTTCTGTGGTGCTCTGCTCTGACGATCAGGGCGGCGGGTGCGGCCTCTTTCTGATTTCGCTCGGGCGTGGCGGAATTCCTCCCCCCAACCCCCTCCTTCCGCCACGCCCTCGCTTCGGGGCGGAAATTTTTTGTGGGGCTACCGGATTTATAGTTGCCCTTGCCCCACCACTCCCGTGCGCGGGCAACAGGGAACTCCCTTTAGTTTTGACTTTTTTATATTTTAGATGTAACATTGAAATAGTTGAAAAGATTTGCATACTCTATTTCAATGTTACTACTACACTAAAGATATGTCAAAGAACGAAAATTTATCAAAGAATGTGGAAAAGTTGCGAAAGCAAAAAGGCCTTTCACAAGAGCGATTGGCGAGATTGGCCGATGTCGCCAATAATACGATTATTAAAATGGAATCAGGGGAAAATAAAAATCCTACGCTTGAAACCTTGCGAAAGGTCGCCAAGGCGTTGGATATTTCCGTTGATGAGTTAATAAATTAAATATTATGTTTTGTACAAGCTGTGGATCAAAAATAGATGAAGGTTCAAAATTCTGCCAGAAGTGTGGAGCAAAGTTGGCAGAAAATCAGCCTTCTGCTAATTCGAAAAGCGAGGAAAACGTAATAACTGATATTGAGTATTTTGCTATATCTCCTAAACGACTCGCCTTGTTTTCGATTCTTACTTTAGGTATTTATGAAATTTATTGGTTTTACAAAAACTGGCAAGCAGTTAAAAGTGCAGAAGGGCAAAAAATATCACCGTTTTGGAGAGCTATCTTTGCTATTTTTTTCTGTCATAGTTTGTTTAAAAAAGTATTAGAATCTGCTAAAAGTCACGACTACAAAGAGTCTTATTCGCCGGGGTGGTTGGCAACTGCTTACATTTTACTCCTCGTGATAGGAAATGGTCTAAGTAGGGTTGAATCGTATGACGTTGGTTTTAATCTTCTCTGGCTGATTATTGCAGTCGCAACCTTTATTCCATTGATGTCGATTCAAAAAGCAATCAATTATAATAATGAGAAAATAAAGGGCGATGATGTGCTGACTCCAGGTTTTTCTGGTGGTGAGGTGGTTTTAATAGTAATTGGAGTCATTTGGTTTCTATTAGTACTTATTGGCACATTTATGCCATAAAATGATTATATGTTTTGCCCAAATTGTGGAACAAAAATATCGGACCAAGCGAATTTCTGTGACAGTTGCGGTCACAGCTTGAAAAAGTCTGGGCAAGAGTCAGCGGAAAAGAATCCAGAAGAAAATGATCCAAAGTTAGAATCAGCCAACATTCTTTGGAAAAAATTTTTAGAAATAGCACGTGCGGAGGGTAATGAACTAAAAAAATACAATGAACTAACTTCGGAAGCAGTTTGGGATATGATTGGGCGATTTAGCCATAATTCGCTAAACACCTTAACAGAAAATCATAAAATTGATCTTGATAAACAGCCGTACAAAACAATAGAAGCTGTGAAATCCTATCTAACTTCATTTGTACACAACGCTTATCAAGTTTTTATTGCAGAACAGATTTTGAAAGGAGTAACAATTAAAAAAGTTGAGATTAAAGACAATGAAGATTTGGCAGAAGAATGGAAGCGTGTTTTCAGGAATCATACAAATAAAATTATTTCCATACCCGATGATGTACTAACTGTTCTCAATGCTGTTAACGACCAAATTGGAGACGGACTATTTGAGTCAAACCAAACATTGAAGGAACTACCTAAGGCAGTTGTCGACGGAATAAAAGATAGCTTAATTCAGCAACTTATTCATGGATATCTCCTTGGAGTTGCTGAAAATAACTTACGCAACGAAAGTAAATAACATGGCACAAGAACCAATCATCGCTATAAATGTTTCAAGGAGTCAGACTCTTTTGTTTTATGAACACTACCTTGTATATAAAGGCGAACGAATAAACTATACCGATATTGAGGGCATATCTTATCTGCTAACAAGAACAACCACTACTGTCTACTTTGTACCTGCTGGTTCAACGAGTAAGTACAATATAAAGATTCAAGCAAATGGGAAGACTCATAAAATAGAATTCTCTGCTGGAACATTTTTTATTGGAAAAGGAAAGACCGAGAAAGAGAAAGATGAACTTTTTGCAAAATTTTATGCGGTTATAGAAAATCTTATAAAACCGCACGTAGTAATCAATTTACTTCTAAAATTTGCAAAAGATAAAGAATTAAAGATTGACTCACTAACTATTACTCCGCAGGGATTACTAAAAAAGAGATTTTGGCGAGACCCAGAGCTCTTGCCCTGGGATCAATACTATAATTCAATTCTACAACAGGGTGCATTGCATGTATTTCGCGATGACCAAAAAAAAGAAATACAAGGAATTTTCTGCATATTCAATGGATGTAATGAACGTTGTTGTTCTTCCTGATTTTCTTAATTTCCTATTTCAAGTAAAAGGACGAATAGATGAAAAAACTAAGAACGAACTTATTGCAAAGAAAAAAGAACTTGCAGAAGTTACTGGAGGGACGAAAGATGTTGGCGATAATGATGCAAAAGGCAGTTTCTGTTGGTCTTGCGGTTCTCCTGTTGAGGAAGGGCAAAAATTCTGCACTCATTGCGGAAGTAAATTAACATAACATGTTTTGTAAAAATTGCGGACAAAAAATAAAACTGGGTACGAGATTCTGCAAGAACTGTGGGCATGAATTAAAATTTAGTCGGTTCGCAATTTTTAGAGAACGATTTTCTCAATGGATTAAAGATCATTTGAAAGCGATTTTAATTATACTCGGAGTATTAGCTTTCTTTATTGTTATTGGTGTTTACGATGATTCTTCAACTGACTACAGCACGACCGATTATCCAGCAACGCACACGACGTCATACAATCAAAATTCAATCGCGGCGTCCGTTGTAAATATCTTCTGCCCAAGCACAGAGTCGGAAGATGAATCAAGTGGCGGTTCTGGCACGATAATAAGCGAGGATGGCTTAATTCTCACAAACTCGCACATAATTCCCCAGGACGAGGTTTATCTCCACGTAGATGAAACGGGATGTCTAGTTGTCCTGCCCGATCCTGTAACTGGACAGCCAGACGGTATCTATTTAGCTAATCCGATTGTATTGCCAACCATTAGCGATAATTACGATTTGGCGTACATGGAAATTTACGCAGCTTACTACGATGAAGAAACTGGAGAATATGCGGGGGTATATCCGCGTAAATTTCCAACTTTTGATGATACAACAAGTTGCACAAATGAATATGTACAACTTGGTGAGCCAATCCGTATTTTCGGATACCCGGCAATCAGTGGAGGATATTCTCTAACAGTAACCGATGGTGTGGTTAGTAGTTTCCCCGGTGATGGTTTGATAGTAACTTCTGCAAAAATTAGTCATGGAAACTCTGGCGGATTAGCTGTTGATAGACATGGCTGTATGATTGGTGTTCCATCGTTGGTAAGTTCTGACGAAGCAGAAAGTTTAGGTGTGATTTACTCAATGGATTTGGTGAGAGAATTTGATGATGAAGTAACAATATATATCGATAGCTTGCAATAGAACTATGGCGGAAGAAGATAAAAAATTACCAAAGGAAGGCGGTGCCCCGAAAATCGTTCGGGGTGCTTTGCAAGTTGTCGGGGGAGCCGTCCCATTTGCTGGTGGCTTGTTTTCAGCGGCGGCGGGAGCATGGTCAGAAAAAGAACAAGAGAAGGTTAATAATTTTTTCAAGCATTGGATTAAAATGCTTGAAGACGAAATTCGTGAGAAAGAAAAGACCATTCTCGAAATAATGGCGCGGCTCGATATTCACGATGAAGAAATTGCCAGAAGGATTGAAAGCAAGGAGTATCAATCCTTACTCAAAAAGACATTTCGAGAATGGTCGGGAGCAGAAAGCGACGAAAAGAGGATGTACATCAGAAATATTCTCGCGAATGCCGCCGCCTCAGACCTAACAAGTGATGATGTGGTGCGACTATTTATCGACTGGTTAAAAGATTATTCCGAACTACATTTCCATGTCATCGGAGCAATTTACAATAGTGGCGGTATTTCGCGAGGTGAAGTGTGGGAAAAAATTGGAAAAGAAACCGTGCGCGAAGATTCGGCAGATGCCGATTTGTACAAATTGCTGTTCCGAGATTTAAGCACAGGAGGGATTATACGCCAACACAGACAAAAAACTTATGATGGACGGTTCTTGAAAGATACTCCACAAAAAAGACCAAAAGGTTATGTTGCTTCTCGTGAGATGAAATCAGCATTTGACCGTGAGGAAAAGTATGAACTTACAGACCTCGGACAGCAATTTGTTCACTATGCAATGACTGATTTACCACTTAAAATAGAATATAAACCGAATGAGGAGGCAAATCAGGATAAGTAGCCCCGCAAAAAATTCCCGCCCCGAAGCGAGGACGGCTCGGCAGGAGGGGGTCTGGGGGAGGAATGCCGAGCCGTCCGAGCGTGGAAGCCCCGCCGCTCCGCCCGGAAACTTCACGGGCGGAACCGAGCAGAAACATTTTCTTTTCCTTAATTGAAAAAATTTCTGGGGCGCGCGCAAAAAAGAAAATTGTAAAGAAAATGTTTCTGCAAGGTTGCCGCCGGAGCGTTAGCGGAGGCGGGCGGCGGGGCGAGTCAGTCGTTGCCTTCTCGGAAATGAGTTCTAACTTTTTCAAACAAACACCACCAATTCTGAATTTGAAAAAAGATTGATGGGTATTAAACAACGGAATATACTCATGTGCTATGATATTTTTCATGGAGGTTGCTATTGAACCATCGTGGAAAGCCGTGCTTTCTGATGAATTTGAAAAGGACTACTTCAAAGAATTACGCGCCTTTGTACGGAGTGAGTTTTTGTCCACGAAGGTATATCCACCACCTCAGTTTGTATTTCATGCGTTTTCTCTATGCCCGTTTGACCAGGTGCGCGTCGTCATTTTGGGACAGGATCCATATCATGGTGTAGGGCAAGCACACGGACTCTGTTTTTCCGTACCTGAAAACATACAGGTGCCTCCTTCTCTGCAAAATATCTATAAGGAGATACAGAGTGATGTAGGCGGAGAAATTCCCAAACACGGTAACTTAGAGCATTGGGCACGGCAAGGAGTACTTCTTTTGAACGCAACGCTTACCGTACGTGCCCATGTCGCGGGCTCACACCAACATAAAGGATGGGAGAATTTTACGGACACGGTGATACAGGCAATTTCGGAAAAGAAAGAAAATATTGTTTTTTTGCTCTGGGGAAATTACGCGCGTGCTAAAAGGGCGCTTATTGATCCAGGTAAGCACTGTATCCTAGAATCATCCCATCCGTCTCCTTTTTCGGCACACAATGGGTTTTTTGGCAATAAACATTTCAGTCAGACCAATGAATACCTCGCGCAACACGGAAAAAAACCTATTTTCTGGTTTTAAGATATTTATGCGCGCTCGATCTTATGTGGGTGTGTTATACTGAATATGGAACCTTAACCGGGAGGATTTAGTGACATCACTGTGGAAAGGGATTGATGTAACAGCGATACAAGGAAAGTCCGTGGAGATCGACAATGGCGCGATTCTTCGTGGTCTGATCTTAAAGGTTGTGGCACACGAAGAGCATACGATATTTGTTATTTCGAATGTTAGTCGACTCATTATCCGGCCAGGACACAGTCAGTGGGTACTGATTGATCAACCAACTGTCGAGATTCGAGTTACGGTTGAACCTCGCAGATACTGTGAGCAGATTCTCTTTTTCAACGATGATTCTTTTGATTTGATAAGAATCTATCTCTAGTATGCATTATGCGAAGACCTGTGGCGCAAGCCCCGGGTCTTTTTTGTTGCGGATCACTGCTTCGATAGTTATACTTACCACATATGGGATTAAAAAATTTTTTGTTAAAAAAAATGGTAAGTGCTCGTATGCAGGGGGTTCCTAAGGATGAGCAGGAGAAAATGCTTGCATTGATTCAGAAGGATCCCGCGTTATTTGAGCGAATCGCGCGTGAGGTCGAGGAAAAAATGAAATCAGGAAAAGATCAGATGACGGCAACAATGGAAGTCGTGCGAGCACATGAGGAGGAGCTCAAGAAACTAATGTCATAGTTTTCATGGTGGAAAAAAAGAACATTTTTATTTTTCTCGGGCACCCAGATAAAGAAACGAAAGGCGGGTTATTTGCGGATGCGTATGAGCGCGGAGCACGGGAGGCGGGCTTTGAGGTTCAGCGGATAAATATCGGTGATTTGCATTTTGATCCTATCCTTCATAAGGGATATAAAGTGATTCAGGAGCTCGAGCCTGATCTGCTTCGTGTACAGGAAGCCATCAAATGGGCCCATCATGTCGTCATACTCTATCCAACATGGTTCTCAACCATGCCCGCGTTATTAAAAGGTTTTTTTGATCGTGCGTGGCTTCCCGGTTTTGCGTTTCATTTTAATAAAAATGGTTTGGGATGGAAGCGGCTCCTCAAAGGCAGAAGCGCGCGGGTGATTGTTACCTCTGATTCACCAGCGTTCATGCTCTGGGTTTTATTCGGGGATACCACGAATGAAATTAAACGGGGTATTTTGCGTTTTGCTGGTTTTTCGCCGGTTCGAATTCTTCGTATTGGGGGAATTAAAAATGCTTCTGAAGCAAAGAAACAGAGGTTGGCAGAAAAAGTGTACCGTCTTGGAAAAAAAGGGAAGTAAAGAGTATACTAGAGAAAGTATTAGTCTCAATCACAAACCTTTTTTGGAGAATATCCTGAATGAAAAAAACTATTGATACTGGTGATAGAGTAGAAATCATTGGAGGGATGTGGCGAGGCCACACAGGTGTTGTTGCAGTGGTCTATCAGCCGCTTGATGGTGATCCAATAATTACGATTAGACTTGATCGTCACCCACATTCTGATCCGATCCAATCTCATAACCGAGAAGCGCATATTACGGTATCTGAAACGTCTTTAAGGCGAGCATGATTTTTTAAAAATCCGCGCGGTGTCACCCCCTCAATATGAGGGGTTTTTCATTTGTTCTTTTCTTATGAGTGCGCTACGATGTGCCCATGCATTTATCAATAGGTATTGTGGGTTTGCCAAATGTTGGGAAGTCAACGCTCTTTAATGCGCTGACTAAAAAATCGGTGCCCGCTGAGAATTATCCTTTCTGTACTATCGATCCATCGGTTGGGGTAGTCCCTGTGCCAGATGATCGACTTTTCGAGCTTTCTCAATTGAGCCGTTCTTCGAAAACGATACCGGCAGTTGTCGAGTTTGTAGATATCGCGGGTTTAGTAAAAGGTGCCGCAGAAGGTGAAGGATTGGGGAATCAATTCCTCTCCCATATTCGAGAAGTAGATGCCATTGCCGAGGTGGTTCGTATTTTTGAGGATGATAACGTAGTGCATGTTGGAGGCCGGATTGATCCCGTTAGTGACATTGAAACGATTTCTCTTGAGCTTATTTTTGCAGATCTCGAAACGATTAAGAAGCGTCGTGCGCATATCACGCGCGAGGTAAAGCGTGGTGAAAAAAATGCAAAAATACTCGACACGCTTCTTGATCGAATTGAATCTGTCCTCTCAAAAGGAGAGCCTGCTCGCGCACTCTCTTTTTCAGAAGAAGAGGAAAAGATGATCGCTGATCTTCACCTGTTGAGCAGGAAGCCTCTATTGTATGTGTTGAATAAAAAAAGTGGAGGAAAGAATCTTGATGAAATGAATGACATTCGTTACCAACAGCTGTTGGCTAAAATGGAGAAAGAGGGGTCTCTATGGGTAAAGGTAGATGCGCACATCGCGCATGAATTAAAAGATTATTCTTACGAGGAACGCGAATCATTTCGTAAGGATCTTACCGTTTCCGATGATGGTGTCGATCTCTTAATACAAAAAGGGTATGAATTATTGAACCTCATCACTTTTTTTACTACCGGTGAAGATGAAAGCAGGGCGTGGACAATCGTGAGAGGATCTACCGCACCAGTTGCAGGATCCGCAATCCATTCTGATTTTCGTGATAAGTTTATTCGAGCAGAGGTTATTCCGTGGCACGCGCTCATTAAAGCAGGGTCATTTCAGGTTGCACGCGAGAATGGAGCCATTCGAACTGAAGGGAAAACGTATGTGGTAGTTGACGGTGACGTGATGGAGTTTCGAATTTAGTAGAAGATCGCTACCATTTCTCGGGTGAGATATGGTATGATAACCACCATGGATATGAATCATTCAAAGCCAGTGCCTGAAACCACACCAAAAGATTTTTTTCTTAATATTGGTATGGTCATTACACTCTATGTGAGTGTTGCGAGTTTCCTAACTTTAATTTTCGGCATTATTAATTATGCTTACAGTGATACCTTTACGGGCAATAATTTTTATTCCGGGGGTATTCGATTTGCGATCGCGTCGCTCGTAATTATTTTCCCGTTATATCTTGTTATCACACATATTATTCAAAAAAATATTCGAGCAAATCCGACAAAGCGAGAAATTTGGGTTTATAAATGGCTTCTATTTTTAACTCTTTTTTTGGCAGGTAGCACGGTAGCGGTTGATCTCATCGTACTCATTAACTATTTCCTTGGAGGAGAGTTAACCACCCAGTTTCTTTTGAAAGTATTTTCGGTATTAGCTCTTGGCGCACTGGTATTTGGAAATTATCTTTTTGCACTACGAGTTACTGATGTATCTCGGTTACAAGTGATTCAAGGGAGGTTTGCAAAGATAAGCGCATTCTTTGTATTAGCTGCCATTATCGGAGGATTATTCATTGTGGGTTCCCCGACAGCACAACGTGAACAACTTGCTGACAATCGGCGCATTCAAGATCTTCTCTATATCCAATCCTCAGTGGTCTCTTTTTGGCAACATAAAGAGGTGTTACCACAAACCCTTGAAGAAGTTGAAGATCCGCTTATCGGTTTTGTTACCCCAACGGATCCCGAAACTAAGGAAGAGTATGAATATTATGTACGTGGTCCATTAACGTTTGAATTATGCGCAACCTTTGCGCGCGAGGATACCTCGAGTTCCCCCTCGTATCGAGAGCCCCTCTTTGGTGTAGTGGGTAATAATCAGAATGGGATATGGAATCACGGCGCAGGCCGAACCTGTTTTGAGCGAACGATTGATCCTGAATTGTTTCCGAAACGCGTTCAGTAGTGTTTTGCACCACTGAAGAGTAAAAAACATTTCGACTTATTTGTCGCAATGTTTTTTTTATTGTATGATGCAACGTAATGAAACAATACGATCATCGTAAGATTGAAAAAAAGTGGCAACGTGTATGGGATGATGAAGGTCTTTATCAAACTTCAGAAAACAAGAATCAGCGGAAATGCTTTGTGCTCGATATGTTCCCGTACCCTTCAGGGGAAGGGCTCCATGTAGGACATCCAAAAGGGTATATTGCTTCTGATATTTACGCGCGTTTTGAACGCATGTCGGGGAAATCGGTACTGCATCCTATGGGTTGGGATGCGTTTGGGTTGCCCGCAGAGAATTACGCGCTTAAGCATAAAGTGCATCCTCGAATCGCTGTTGAGAAAAATATTGCTCGATACAAAAGTCAGTTATCACAATTAGGTCTTAGTTATGATTGGAGTCGCGAAATTAATACCACTGATCCATCGTATTATCGTTGGACACAATGGATCTTTTTAAAACTGTTTGAAAAAGGGCTTGCGTATCAATCGAATGAACCGATAAATTGGTGTCCATCATGTAAGACCGGATTGGCGAATGAGGATCTTGAGGGGAATACTTGTGAGCGATGCGGGAGTGTAGTTGAAAAAAGAAGTCTACCGCAATGGGTGTTACGTATTACCGATTATGCTGAACGCCTCTTGGATGACCTCGCGCAACTTCATTGGCCAGAATCAATTAAAGAAAGTCAGCGAAACTGGATCGGTAAATCAGAGGGAATGCTCTTTTCTGCTCCCGTAAAAGGAAGCGACCTCGTGATCCAGACTTTTTCCGCCCATTTTGAGGCGTTTTGTGCCGATACGTTTGTGGTTATTGCTCCTGATCACCCACTGTTAGAGAAGTTGGTGGCGAAATCTTCAAATAAAGATGAGATACTTACGTATGCGAAGCAATTAGTGGTAAAACGATCTCAAAGTCGCGAAGCGGTTCAACCCGAAGGAATGTTTACGGGTGCGTACATTGTTGATCCGGTCGGGAACGGAGATCTCCCAATCTGGATTGCTAATTACGCGCTTGCTGATTATGGCACCGGAATCGTCAAAGCCTCGTGCCATGATGAGCGTGATTTTGCCTTTGCTAAAAAGTACGATATTCCTCTAAAGCCAGTACTTTTTCCGCGCGATGAAGAGGAGAGAAAAAAGGTAGCGTCACTTGAGGTTTGTTTTACTGACATGAAGGAAGGGGTACTCGATGAGCCAGCTCAATTTAAAGGGAAGCAGGCAGGGAGTGTTCGCGCTGACATTATCAACTATCTTATTAGGCAGAAGATCGCAGAAAAGAAAACAGTGTATCGTCTTCGAGATTGGGTATTTTCGCGACAACGTTATTGGGGTGAACCCATCCCGATTATTCACTGTGAGTCTTGTGGTGCGGTGCCGGTTCCTGAAAAAGATTTACCGGTAGTTTTACCCGATGTTTCCTCCTATGAGCCAACAGGCACGGGGGAATCTCCGCTTGCAGGTATTCCTTCTTGGGTTAACACCACCTGTCCATCCTGTGGTGGTCGTGGAAGACGAGAAACTAACACCATGCCACAATGGGCTGGTTCCTCCTGGTATTACTTGCGGTATATGGATCCGCATAACCACGATGCATTAGTCTCTTCAGATCGAGAAAAATATTGGGATCCTGTCGATCTCTATGTTGGTGGTGCTGAGCATGCAACACGTCATCTTATTTATGCTCGATTCTGGCACAAGGTATTATTTGACATAGGAGTAGTGCATACTCCGGAGCCCTTTTCTCGACTGCAACATGTCGGTTTGATCTTGGCTTCAGACGGAAAGAAGATGAGTAAACGATATGGTAATGTCGTAAACCCTGATGAAGTAGTTGATACCTACGGAGCTGACACGCTTCGAGTCTATGAAATGTTTATGGGTCCATTTGATCAGAATACTGCGTGGAGCACGGAGAGCATTATTGGTGCTCGTCGATTTGTTGAAAAGGTGTGGCGAATCGGTAACCTCAGCATTACGGAATCGCTTGATCCAAAATTAGATTCGCTTTTACACCAGAGTATAAAAAAGGTGGGAGAAGATATTCAGCAGTTTCGATTTAATACAGCGATCTCTACACTAATGATCCTCTGTAATGAAATCGAACGAAGCAAAGTGGTGAGCCTTGAAGGAAAGCGCGTCCTCTTTCGTCTCGTTGCCCCTTTTATGCCCTATCTTGCGGAAGAATTGTGGCATACCCATGGAGGTGAAAAGACGAGCGTGCATACGGCACCATGGCCATCATTCGATGAGGGAAAGTTTTTAACAGATGAAATGATGATTGTGGTGCAGGTAAATGGAAGAACGAGGGCATCATTTACGGTACCTCTTAAAGAAGATAAACAGAAGATCATTGATGCCGCGAAAGCAATTCCGGAAATAAAGAGACGTATTCACGGGTTAGAGATTCAACGAGAGATTTATGTTCCAGAACGGTTGGTTAATATTGTCGTGGAAGAGAAAAAGCGGGTATCTTGACTAAAAATTATTATGATGATAAAGTTTTATCTATTCAACATAAATAATTTGTAATTTTATGCCACAGATGAACCTCACCCCCAAGAGTTCCACCAAACGCCTTTTGTCGGTGTTGTCTCCTCGCGCACGGGAAGTATTGGTAAGCCGTTTTGGTTTGGGAAAAGACACCAAACGTTTTACACTTGAAGCAATTGGGAAGAAATATGGCATTACGAGAGAGCGGGTACGCCAAGTAGAGAATTATGCGCTCACCACCATTCGAAAATCTCCTGCATATGAAAAAGAGAAACAGACATTTGAAAAATTAGAAAAGACCATTGATTCACTCGGAGGAGTGATTGCTGAGGAGGACCTGCTTTTATCGATCTCAAAAGATGCGAGCACTCAGAACCACATCCATTTTTTGTTGGTCGTAGGAGACTCGTTCAAGCACCGTCGGGAGGATGGGGAGTTTAAGCATCAGTGGTTTATTGATACACAACATGCAGAGAAGATTCATACGGCATTAAAAAAACTCTATCAAGGTCTTTCGGATGAAGATCTGATTCCAGAATCAAAAATTATTGATCAGTTTTTTGTGCACATGAAAGATATCTCAGAGAAATATCGCAATGAGGAAATCGCAAAACGCTGGCTTACACTCTCAAAACATATTGGTAAAAATGAATTAGGGGAATGGGGGATGGCAAAATCGCCAAATATACGAGCGAAGCGAATGCGTGATTATGCATTTTTGATTATTCGCCGACATGGATCACCGATGCATTTTACTGAGGTAGCGCAGGCAATTTCAGACACTTTTAATAAAAAAGCGCATGTTGCAACATGCCATAATGAACTTATTAAAGACAAGCGTTTCGTCTTGGTGGGTCGCGGACTCTACGCGCTTCGTGAGTGGGGTCATACCAGCGGAGTAGTTAAGGATGTTATTGCACAAGTGCTTGAAAAATTTGGCCCCCTTAATCGAGATGAAGTTATTGAACGTGTATTAAAAGAGCGCTACGTTAAAGAAAATACAATTTTGGTTAATTTGCAGAACACTCGTTATTTTCGAAAACTCGATGATGGGCGATACATGGTAGCGTAAATAGCTTCCTGTTTCCACTCCTATTTTGCGTTTAAGCTATGGTATAGTTAGTACGTTACTATGCGAACCGCACTGTTTCTTTTTATTGATTTTCTCTATGAGCTCGGGTGGATGCTTCTTGCACTCGGGCTCCTCGTTGGTGTTGGGTTGTTATTCTGGAATCCCTTAGGGTTTCAATTCTCGGGAGTTCTCGGATTATTTGTTGATTTAATACCAATTTGGCTTCCCATTACCTTACTTTTCGTCTTTTGGTCCCTGTGGATGGAGTACATTCGAGCGCAATTTATTAAAGAACAAGGTTCAATACTACTTGAGGTCCGTCTTCCGCAAGAGATTGTGCGTTCTCCTCGAGCGATGGAGCTTGTATTTACCACACTCTATCAAACTGGTGGCCCTACCTATATTGACACGTACTGGGGTGGCAAGGTGAAGCCGTGGTTTTCTTTTGAGTTGGTCTCTATTGGAGGAGACATTCATTTTTATATTTGGACCCAACCTAAATATCGACACATGATTGAAACTACAATCTATGCTCAATATCCAAACGTCGAAATTCATGAAGCAGAAGATTATACTCGGGATGTAAAACATGATTCAGTACATGAAGTGCAGTGGGGAACATACTTTATCTTAACGAAGCCTGATTGGTATCCAATCAAAACCTATGTCGATTACGGTCTTGATAAAGACCCCAAGGAGGAGTTAAAAATTGAGCCAATGAGTTCAATGCTTGAGTATCTTGGATCACTTAAACCAGGGGAGCAAGCATGGATCCAGATATTAATTCAAGCGCATAAAGAGGAAAAAATAAAAGAAGGATATCTCTTTAAGAAAAAATTTTGGAAAGAGGGTGCCATGAAAGAGGTGAGTAAATTGCTTTCTCGTGATCCTAAGACCAAGTTGAGTAGCACAAAAATTGGGGATTTACCAGTGAGCCCGGTATTGACTGATGAGGAGAAAAAAACAGCGGATGCGATCACTCGAAGTTTGGAAAAAATCCCTTTTGAATGTGCGATACGGGGATTCTATATTTCAAAGATGGAGAGCTTTAATTCAATTAATATTCCTGGGCTTATCGGGTCTTTCAGACAGTACAGCTCAAATACACTAAATGGCTTTCGAATTGGGTGGTATACCGACTTTGACTATCCGTGGCAGGATTTTAAGCGAGTTCGCCGAAATCAAATTGAACGGCAGATGCTCGATGCCTATAAGCGGCGTTCTTTCTTCCATGCTCCATACCGGTATTTCCATCAAAAACCTATCATCCTCACTACCGAAGAACTTGCCACCATTTATCACTTTCCTGGTGAGATTGTGCAAACTCCAACCTTACGGCGAACTGCGTCACGAAAAGGTGAGGCCCCTCCTAATCTTCCAGTATCATAATCATACTATCTATGAAGCAGACAGCGTCTTCTTTTTTAAAAATTGTATTGAGTGTCGTAGAGAAAAGTACTCGGACACCGATTCGACGTATTACGCTTTCAGTTTTTCTAGGACTTGCCTTGATTGGGGGAGCGGTAGTGAGTGCTCCGGCTTCTTTCTCTTCGTATGAGCTTGCTTCCGTTGAAGATGGAATGAGTATTACGGGGGTCGCGCATCATTTTGCAGAGAAAGAATTGATACGATCACCATTTCTCTTTCGTTTACTGGTTAGTTTCTTTGGTGATGGAAGAGGGGTGATTGCTGGAGACTATTACTTTGAAAAACCACTTTCAGCAGTCCGGATCGCCTATCGCGTCAGTAATGGTGTGTATGGATTGTCGAGTATTCGGGTGACTATTCCTGAGGGGGCGACGGTCTATGATATAGGAGCAATTTTAAGCGAGCAGCTTCCGGAATTTAATCAAGAGAAGTTCTTGGATCTTGCAAGAGATAAAGAAGGATTTCTCTTTCCCGATACTTATTTTTTCCTTCCTAATAGCTCGCCCTCAGAGATTATCGCTGCGCTTGAGCATAATTTTGATCAAAAAATTCAAAGTGTTTTTGAGGAAATACAAGATTCTCAATGGACACTTGAAGAAATTCTTGTTATGGCTTCTATTCTTGAGAAAGAGGCGCGTGAATATGATACCAAACGTATGATTTCAGGGATCCTCTGGAAACGTATTGAAATAGGCATGCCGTTGCAGGTTGATGCCGTATTCCCCTATATTTTAGGTAAAAACACGTTTGAGCTCACGTATGATGACCTTGCGTTTGATTCTCCATATAATACCTACCAATATACTGGTCTCCCTCCTGGACCTATTGCAAATCCAGGTATCGATTCTATTCAAGCAGCACTGCGACCTGAATCATCAGAGTACCTTTTCTACCTCTCTGATCTGAGCGGGGCAATGCATTATGCGGTAACGCATGATGTGCATGTGCAGAATAAAGCACGTTATTTGCGGTAATTGCTTTTTCAAGAAATCATAGTAGCCTGTGGAATAATGTCGAAGCAAGAGAAACATAAAAAGGTATATGTGGGTCTTTCTGGTGGGGTAGATAGCTCAGTTTCCCTCGCGCTTTTAAAAGAGCAAGGCTTTGATGTAGTTGGTGTTTTTATCAAAATATGGGAACCCGATTTTCTAGATTGTACCTGGAAATCGGATCGGCTTGATGCAATGAGGGTGGCGAGCGCACTTGAGGTGCCATTTAAAACCATCGATTTATCTGATGTATATAAGAAGGAAGTAGTCGATTATATGATTCGGGAATACAAAGCGGGTCGTACTCCTAATCCAGATGTTTTTTGTAATAAAAAAATTAAGTTCGGTGCATTTCTTGCGTGGGCTAAAAGAGATGGCGCTCACTATGTTGCAACTGGCCACTACGCAAAATGTGCCGTAGCTATTGAAGGAGGAAAGAAACGTTTTGTATTAAAAGCAAGTACTGACCAGGAAAAAGACCAGACATATTTCTTGTGGCAGCTTTCCCAAGACGAGCTTCGATCAACACTCTTTCCAATTGGTGACATGAAAAAAAGTGAGGTTCGAAAAAAAGCGCAAAACCTGAATCTCTTCACGGCAAAAAAGAAAGACAGCCAAGGTCTTTGTTTTGTGGGGAAGGTGGCCATGAAAGATTTCCTTAAAACATTCATTACTACTTCTCCTGGAGAAGTGTGCAATGAATCCGGAGAGGTCATTGGGTGGCATGAAGGAGCGGAACTCTATACGCTAGGAGAGCGACATGGGTTTACCATTACCAAAAAGACTCCTTCAGATAAACCGTATTATGTGATCAATAAAAATCTTGACGCTAATCGTATCATGGTCTCGTCTCTTCCTAAAAAGAAAGAGGAACGTACGAGCTCGTTTTTGATTGAATCAGTAAATTGGATTTCGGGTATACCGCCTCAGGATGGATACCAGTCACTCGCTCGAATACGATACCGTGCGCCACTGGTTTCTTCCACGATTTATTTTAAAGATAGTACCACTACTGTTTCTCTTCGGAGTTCGGAAATTGCTCTACCAACCCCCGGTCAATCAATAGTTTTTTATACCGATACCGGAGAGTGTCTTGGAGGAGGTATTATTGCATAAAAAAATCCATACCGTCTTTTTGGTATGGATATGAATGTGACGGAAGATATTTTTATGGTGTAAAAATATTCGAAATCGACTCAGGATTTAGTGCGGGTCTTTCATAGTACGGAGCAAAATCTCTCGGAGGAGACTCCTTAAAAGAAAGCGCGACAATGCGATTTGCTACCACATCGTGTGCAAAGAAATAATATCGATCTTGATAAGTAGCTGGTTCACCAATGACAGAAAAGGCACCAGTGTTTGTAAAATGGACATCTCGAATCGGTAAACCTGTGCCCGATCGATATCCTAATAAGGAAGTGTATGAGAGCGTAATGAGGCCAATAATTGTAGCACTCACCCAGCGTATATTGCGAGAGGTTTTTTTATTCCATCGTTGCGAAAAAGTTGGCCACATCAGTGTGTAGCATAGAATTGATCCGGCGATTCCAATCCCGTTTACCACCATGAGAAGAGCAGGTAATGAAAACATAATTTTAAGTTCTATAGTGTCCATCTAAAAAAATAGATTATAAAATATAGTCTGTCAACCCATTTGCATTCGAAAGTAAATCCCATTACTATAGTGTGGTACATAGTAGTAGTTTATTATTCATTATTAAACTTTAAAGAAGGTTATGGAGGATACACGTTCTACAAATCGAATGGTTCTTGTCATTATTATTAGTTTACTTATCGGTTTTGGTATCGGCTGGTTTGCGGCAAGTGGAAGAGGTGCTGCGGATCCATTAAATGGAACAGACGAAGAAAATACCGCTGGTATGGAAGATGGAGGGGCAATGATGATTGGTGAAGATAATGGTGCAATGGTTGCGCCATCAATTATTGAAGGAGGCCTTGATGTGTCACTTGATCCTGTACCAGCGCCTTCAGTACCAGCAGTAGGAGATTTTTCATTATCAGTAAATGATCAAGCTCCTGGTGATCGTGTAGTAATTGCGCGCGCGGTGCTTGCGGAGGCTAGCTGGGTAGCAATACGAGAAACGAATGAACAGGGTGGAGTTGGAAATATTCTTGGTGCGCGTTGGCTTCCTGGAGGTACTCATACGGATGTTTCAGTAAATTTGCTTCGCGGAACCACTGAAGGAGGAATTAATTACGCTACTATTTTTATTGATAATGGTGATAAAGACTTTGACCATAAGATCGATACTCCAGTATTGTCTGGTAATGGAAGCGCCTATCAAGTCTCATTTACGACTGAAGCAGGAGCTGGGCCAGGGCTTCCACTCTAGTGTAGTTCTTAAACACTCACCAAATGCAATTGCATAGTAAAGCATTTAGTCTCTCATGCGGAATCATATCAGGATTTTCAGTATTTTTGGTTGGCATACTGGGAAGTTTAGGTATCGGAACATCCTTCGTTGAATCGCTGAGCGGACTGTATCCGGGATTTACTGCTTCCCTCTTGGGATCAGTTGTTGGATCAATATGGGCTTTTATTGACGGGCTCATTCTTGGTGGAATCTTTTCTTGGTTATATAACCGTTTGAGCAGAGCGCTTTAGAATGAGTATGAGATAGGGATTAACACACCGCGCGTTAGAAACGCGCGGTGTGTTATAATGACTGCTATGTCAGAATATTACCAAGCACGACGAAGTAGGAATCTTTTTGATCCTGATTCAAAAAACCCGTTCAAACTGAGTCGATCTAAAATCGATCTTTTTCTTGAGTGTCCTCGTTGTTTTTATCTTGACCTGCGTTTGGGGGTAAAGCGCCCACCTGGATTTCCTTTTAATCTCAATAGTGCGGTTGACCATCTCTTAAAGAAAGAGTTTGATATTCATCGGAATCAGAAAAGCACCCATCCATTGATGGAGCAATACGGCATTGATGCAATTCCATTTACGCATCCTGATTTAGAGCAATGGAGGCATAATTTTACAGGAGTGCGCGCACTTCATGCCAAAACCAATTTTCTTGTATTTGGAGCGGTAGATGATGTATGGGTTGATCCCAATGAACATCTTTTGGTAGTTGATTATAAATCAACAAGCAAGGAGAGCGAGGTGAATCTCGATGCTCCATGGCAGGATGGGTATAAACGACAGATGGAAGTTTATCAGTGGCTATTGCGACAAAACGGATTCACTGTTTCTGATACCGGATATTTTGTATATGCAAATGGGCTTCGTGATCGAGAAGCGTTTGATGGAAAACTTGAATTTGATGTTAGGGTTCTCTCCTATGTTGGGAGTGATACGTGGATTGAAGAAACACTTCTTAATGCTCGGTCAACTCTTGATTCTCAAAAAATACCAACACATGGAGGCGAATGCGATTATTGTGCATATCGTCGTGGCGTGCGTGACGTGTTCTCTGTCCATATGAAGAAGGTAACAACTAGATAAATAAAATAATATGGTACACTCTTTTACCCAAGAAGTATTGAGTATCGTGAGTCAAATTCCGAAAGGGGAGGTACTCACCTATCAAGAGGTTGCGCGTCGGGCGGGAAATCCGCGTGCTTCTCGTGCGGTTGGCAATATCCTCAATAAAAATTATAATCCTGAAGTTCCATGCCATCGTGTGGTTCGGTCTGATGGGGTGGCGGGGGGATACAATCGAGGCAGAAAAGAAAAAGAAAGAAAGCTCTTTACTGAAGGTGTATTATTAAAAAAGAACCGATAACAAAATTATGGAAACAGCTCTAACTGCAAGTGTCGTTCTCTCATCAATGGACCCGCTTTTTATCGCAAGCACCTTAAATATTATTGGTGATATTTTAATTGCGGTAGTCGTATTCAATGTACATTTTCATATTTTTAAAGAACGGAGTATTGATTTAGATGTGTTACGAACAATGCGTAGAGAACAGGTCTATATTGTTATCGGTATTATGCTTCTTGTCGCAAGCTATTTGATCGAAATCTTTAATGCTGGATTAGTATAGTATGACTGCTGATGAAATCCGAAAACGCTTTCTTAAATTTTTTGAGAAACGAGGGCATTCGATTATCCCGTCAGCATCACTGGTGCCCGAAAACGACCCTTCGGTTCTCTTTATTACTGCAGGAATGCAGCCTCTCGTGCCGTACCTTATGGGTCGGCCACACCCTGCTGGAAAACGGATTGTCGATGTTCAAAAATGTATTCGAACGGGAGATATTGAGGATGTTGGAGATAATACGCACCTCACCTTTTTTGAGATGCTCGGGAATTGGTCATTGGGTGATTATTTTAAAAAGGAAGCTATTGAATGGAGCTACACCCTCTTAACAGATAAAGAAGAAGGTTTCGGGCTTGATCCAAAACGTCTCTATGTTACGGTCTTCAAAGGTGATGGAGTAGTACCGGCTGATGAGGAGGCGAAGAAAATATGGATGAAGGTAGGAATTCCTGAGGAGCGAATTTACTATTTAGGTTCGGATGCAAATTGGTGGCCAAACGTAAAAGGTAAGGACACCTGGACAGGGCCCACTGGTCCAAGTACGGAAATGTTTTACGATTTAACCCCGGAAGGGTTGGGTGATTTAACACATGACGCATTTATTAAGGCAGATAATGAGCAGAAAATTGTCGAGATTTGGAATGATGTGTTTATGTCTTTTGAGAAGCGGGGAGGGGAGATCGTTGGGGAACTTCAAAGTAAAAATGTCGATACCGGAGCCGGTCTTGAGCGTGTAGCGACTATTCTACAGAAGAAAAATTCAGTTTTTGAAACAGATCTTTTTGAACCTATTTTAAAGGTCATTCCTAAGGGAGAGGAGAAATCACGAAGAATTATTGCTGACCACATACGGGCATCGGTATTTTTAGTTGCCGATGGGGTAAGTCCTTCAAATACTGATCGTGGATATATTCTTCGTCGGCTCATACGGCGTGCGGTTCGTCATGCGGACCTCCTTGGCGCATCCCTTCATGGGGTGGCAAAAGAAGTTATTTTAAAATATGCTCCTGCGTATGAGAATCTTGAGCTCACCGAAGCGCGTATCGAAAAAGAAATTCTTCAAGAAGAAGAGCGATTCAGAAAGACCCTCGAGAAAGGGTTAAAAGAGTTTGAAAAAATTTCTAAGAACACAATTTCTGGTAAGGAGATTTTCAACCTCTTTTCTACCTACGGTTTTCCTTTGGAGTTTACGCTTGAATTGGCGATTGAGCGTGGTATCTCGGTTGATACTCATGAATTTATGGAGGAGTTTAAGAAGCATCAAGAAACATCACGACAAGGCGCAGAAAAGAAATTTAAGGGTGGACTTAAAGATACGAGCGACGCATCATTGCGCTACCACACCGCGACACATCTTTTGCATCAGGCACTTCGTGATGTATTGGGGGATACCATAGCCCAACGAGGAAGCAATATTACACCAGAGCGTCTTCGGTTCGATTTCTCATTTGATCGAAAATTACATGAAGATGAAAAAAATCAAATCACTCAAATCATAAATGAAAAGATTGAAGCGGATTTACCAGTTCAGCATATAACACTGCCTCGCGCGGAAGCAGAAGCACTCGGAGCACGACATTTCTTTAATGAAAAGTACGGCGATATGGTTACGGTATATTATATTGGCAACTCGATTGAAAATGCGTACTCAAAAGAATTTTGTGGTGGTCCGCATGTTTCTCGAACAGGGGAATTGGGCCGATTTCAGATAATAAAAGAGGAGGCTGTTTCTCAGGGAGTTCGTCGCATTAAAGCAGTGTTGGTATAAAAAACCACCTCTGAAAAGAGGTGGTAATTTCGCTACAATACGACGCTATTTTAAAGAGGTGTCTTTCACCGTTCTCGCTTTATCACAATGGTAGCAAAATGCTCCTTTGTGATACTGATTCAGTTTGGTTCCGCAACCCGAACAGGTTCGGTTGGAAGAAAACCGAGTCGGCCTTACTTCACCAACTTGGTAATCTACCATTTCCGGTAGATCTTTAATTGGTATTTTCATAGCGTTTTTTTCCTGAACATAAGCTTAGATTAGTCGGGGTCATTCGTCAATACATTTCAAGAATAAGCTCTCTGAATGATCGATGTGTGGATTGCTCCTCCAGTATGATACATAGTACAATTTATTTACGTATGAGATTTTTTGGAAAGGGTTCTGGACGAGAACTTGGATTGGTCATTGATATCGGAAGCGCGAGCGTTGGTGCGGCGTTGGTGTTGCTTGATGGAGAAGGCGCTCCACAGATTATTTCAAGTACACGGCACCCGATTACCGTGAGTGTCAACGATAATCAGTCCTCCTTTTTTCACGCGATGCTCTCGTCGCTCAGCGAGGTATTACGAGGGGTAGTTGAATACGGGTTAAGCACCAAATCAGCGCGGGAGATCGGAAGTCGTCCATCGCATATACTCTGTAGCCTCACATCGCCATGGTATCGTGCCCAAACACGCGTAGTCCGGTATACACAGCCAGAATATTTTACGGTTACCCCCGAGCTTTTGCGCTCACTACTTGTCCAAGAGGTCAAGCGGTTTCAGGAGAGTGCCCTCAAAGAGGAGAGAAGAGGGGCTTCAAATAGTGAGGGATATATTATTGACAGTACGACTATCTCAATGAAGTTAAATGGGTATCAAACAGCTGAGCCGTTTGATCGAAAGACAAAATCAGTAGAGGCTACCGCTTTTCTGAGCCTCGCTTCTCAAGAAGTAATTCAAGGGGTTGAACATGCGATTAGCAAATATTTTCATACTGAAAATCTACGAATACACTCTTTCCCATTGATTGCCTTTACGCTTGTGCGAGATTTGTTTATTAATGTGGACGATTTTCTCATTCTCGATGTGAGTGGTGAGGTAATCGATTTAAGTGTTGTTCGAGGTGGTATTTTAGAGAAAACAGTTTCCACTCCTCTTGGAAGAAATAGTATTATACGTGGGGTTGCTGAAGCTTTTCATATGGATCCAGAGCACGCGCTTTCTTTACTCCGTTTATATGGAAGTGGGTCTGCTGAACGGAGCGTGATCGGGCGTATTGAAAAAATTCTTGAAAAAGAAGTTGCCTCGTTTAATACCTTTTTCGGCTCTTTTATTACGGATATTAAAAATCGCCATGTAGGATCCGTTCCTCGCGCCGTATTTGCTACATTAGATGAGGAACTGCTTCGTTGGTTGTTAGCTTATTTTAAAAAGAATCGTATTGATAAAGTTGTTTTCGGTGATCTGACATTTAACGTGTATTTATTAGGAGAACAGTTATTTGCTTCCTACCTCGGTTTTACAAAAGGGGTGCGTCGTGATCCGTTTATTATGATTGAAACACTTTTTTTGAACAATCGTCTAAGGTAAGATTTAGATAGAGTTTGAATTCGAAAATTTTTGAGTGGTGTGATATGATAAAACTACGTAACAATATGTTGTTTGTATGATGAAGAAAATGGTACAAGATGTTGTCCCCCCAGAACGACGCAGTATTCGTGATATTCCCCTTGAAGGTCGTGCGCGGGGCCCAATGCCAGCTCGAAATTCAGACTATCTTCCTCCTGATGAGCGTGGTCCAATGAGTCATACTGGGCGTCAAGTTCAGCAAGGCCGAAAAGGGAAACTTCCTTCGGTACTCGTTTGGATATTAGTCGTCCTTGCCGGACTCTTTCTTATTTTTTCCGTAGCACTACTTTTCTCTGGAGCGAGGGTGGTGGTTGCGGTTCGAAATCTTCCCACAGTGCTCGATAGTACTTTTGTAGCCCAAAAGAATGCTCCGGGTGGAGGGCTTGCGTATCAGGTAATGTCAATTACTCAGGAAGATCGCATGGATATTCCCGCAGAAGGAGTTGAAGAGGTCGCTGAATATGCTTCTGGAACAATCATCGTCTATAATGATTTCAGCACTTCTCCTCAAAAGTTTGTTCCACGAACTCGCTTTGAAACACCAGATGGAAAGATATTTTTGATAGGGAATCGTTCAATTACAGTTCCAGGAAAAAGTGTTGATGAAAATGGTAAATCAGTACCAGGGAGTATCGAGGTTGCCGTGACCGCTCAAGCTCCCGGAAAAGAGTATAATATCGATCTCACTGACTTTACGGTCCCTGGGCTTAAAGGTGACCCTCGTTATAATGGGTTTTACGCTCGGTCGAAAACTCGAATGACCGGAGGATTTGTGGGATCACGTCCAGTTGCAGAAGAAGCAGATATTGTTGAGGCGAAAGCGCTCCTTCATGAGCGCCTGACCGAGACCTTGACCGCTCAAGCGCGCACACAAGTTCCAGATGATTTCATTCTCTACGATGACGGCATATTTATTGAGTTTGAATCAATAGTACCAGATGAAAGTAGTTCAAGTGCTAAAGATCTCACGGTAAGGGAAAGGGGGATGTTGCATGCGGTCATTTTTGATAGGGCTCATATGAGTAATTATATTGCGGAGCAAACCATTGCGGATTTTGATGGAGGGGAGGTAATCGTGACTAATTTGGAGAACCTTGAGGCTACGATACCAAACCGCGAACAAGCATCTCCCTGGGAGGCCCAAGAATTATCGATATATTTTCAAGGAACCCCGCATATTGAATGGACATTTGATGAGATGAGGCTCAAAGAGGACCTCGCGGGCCAGCTCAAGAGTGATATTGACACGATTTTATCACGCTATCCCGGTATTGAAGGGGCTGAAATAGTGATCCGTCCGTTTTGGAAAGATCGCTTTCCTCAACGTTCGGAACGGATTACGATACAAATTACCCGTTAGTGTATTGACGAACCCACCTCACTTCTGCTAATATACGTGAACTTCCTTAATAAGCGTTAGATGGTATACGAAAAAGAAAAGGATTCAGGCGTTGTTGGAACAGTAGTTGAAGCGTTACCCAACACGCTTTTTCGTCTCGCGATGTCTGTAGGGGACGAAAAAAAGGAGGTTCTTGCGTATCTTTCAGGGAAGATGCGGATGCATCGTATCCGTGTTTTGGTCGGAGATAAGGTGTTGGTTGAACTCGACCACTATGGAGGAAAAGCGAGAATCATCAAACGGTTGTAATAACCAAGAAGGCATGAAAGTACGCGCATCAGTAAAAAAAATCTGTGCAAAATGTAAGATGGTTCGTCGCCATGGAGTTTTGTATGTTATCTGTGCTAACCCACGTCATAAACAAAAACAAGGTTAATTTATGAGAATTTTAGGTATTACGATTCCTGATAATGCACGAATGGAGATCGCACTCACTGCGCTTTATGGTGTTGGCCGCTCTCGTGCTCGAGAAATTCTCGATACGGTGGGTATTGATCACGGAAAGAAGGCGCGGGAACTTTCAAATGAAGAGGAGAATAAGATTCGCGAACAAGTAGAATCTCGTCCAGTTGAAGGTGATTTGAAACGCGAGATTTCCTCAAATATTAAACGTTTAAAGGATATAAAGTGCTATCGTGGCGCTCGCCACTCCCGACGGCTTCCAAGCCGTGGGCAACGAACCAAATCAAACTCACGAACCGTAAGAGGTAACACACGAAAGACTATGGGATCAGGTAAAAAGAAGGTTGATAAGAAATAGCGTATGGGTAAGAAAAAAATTGCACGAAAAGCAGGTGGAGAAATGGACGCAAGCCTCAAAGAGCGCTCTCTTTCTCGTGTTCCAAAAAAGAAAGTGCTGGCCGGAATTTTATATATTGACTCAACATACAATAACACCAAGATATTGCTGACAGATGCCTCGGGCAATGCAATTGCGTGGTCATCAACTGGAGCGCTTGGATTTAAGGGGGCAAAAAAGGGTACTCCTTTTGCTGCTGCAAAAGTTGGAGAACTCATTGGGGATAAAGCCACTCTTATTGGTATGAAAGAAGCGAAAATAGTAATCAAGGGAGTTGGTGCGGGTCGGGAATCAGCACTGCGCTCATTTGCATCCCGAGGCATTAATCTGCTTACGGTGAGTGACCGAACCCCGGTTCCCCATAATGGTCCTCGCCCGCCAAAACCACGCCGTGTTTAGTGGTATAGTCATTTAAATCATATGATGGTACAAAAAAAATACAAAATTTGTAAGAGACTCGGGGCAAATATTTTTGAGAAATGTGATACTCAGAAATTTGCAATTGCAAAAACCAGAAATACCTCTCGAAAACAAGGTGGTAGAAAACCACGCCGAAATGCTTCTGATTTCGCGGGCCAGCTTAACGAGAAACAAAAGGCGCGTTTGATGTACGGTCTTCGTGAACGTCAGTTTGCTCGCTACGTTGCTCAAGCAGTTTCAAAGAAGCATGTTGATTCGGCTGACGGACTATTTCAGAACATGGAACGCCGTCTTGATAATGTTTGTTTCAGACTTGGTTTAGCAAAAACACGTGCCGCAGCTCGTCAGCTGGCATCTCACGGACATTTGTGTGTCAATGGGAAGCGGGTAACCATTCCTTCACACACGCTCGGTGTTGGAGATACCGTAAGTATTCGAGCGGGAAGTCGGAACAAGACCGTCTTCAGTGATTTAAATGAGCGATTAAAAGAGGCGACCATTCCATCGTGGCTTTCTCTTGACTATGAAAAGAAAGAGGGAAAAATAGTGGGAATGCCTCATTACGTACCGAGTGAGTCACTTTTTGACCTCAATGCAGTAATTGAATTTTATAGCCGTTAGTAAGATGAGGTATGACTTGCAATTATTTGAAAATAAGGTATAATTTTAGTCCTATTTACCAATAGCCCTTCATTATTTTTTTATGTCTGATTACAACACTATTGTTTTGCCATCAAAACCGAAAGTTGTTCGGGAAGAAGAGAATACCGGTGTATATGAGGTTGATGGTCTTTATCCAGGATACGGCCACACCCTTGGAAACTCATTGCGCCGTATCATCCTTTCATCACTACCTGGTGCTGCGATTACTTCGGTAAAAATCGACGGGGTCGATCATGAGTTTTCAACGATCAGTGGAGTAAAAGAAGATGTAATCATGATCCTCCTTAATTTGAAGAAGATTCGAATTGAATTGCTTACCGATGAACCACAGACAATTTCACTTACTGTAAAGGGAGTAAAAGAGGTGGTGGCTTCAGATCTTACGGTTCCAAGTCAGGTTCGAATTCTCAATCCTGAAGCACCTATCGCAACATTGACCGAGAAGCAGTCAGAGCTTTCTATGGAGCTTCGTGTTGAAAAAGGGATTGGTTATATTCCTAAGGAGGTATTACAGAAAGAGCGCGCAGAAATTGGTTCAATTACACTGGATGCAATATTTACCCCTATCCGTAGAGTAAATTATGAAGTTGAAAATATGCGAGTTGGAGATCGGACTGATTTTAATCGCCTCCGTATTTTTATTGAAACAGACGGAATCATTTCTCCTCGTCAAGCACTTGAGCATTCTATCGCCACAATGATCAATCAACTCAAAGCAATTGTTGGATTTAAAGAAGATGGAGTTGAAGAGCTGTATCGAGAGAAACAAGGAGAGGCTGTGTTAGGAACCGAAGACTCAAAAGATGAAGAAGTAGATCCTGATATCTTAAAGACTCGTATCGAGTCCTTGGATCTCTCATCTCGAACTCTCAACGCGCTTTCGAATGCGAATGTTCGAACAGTCGGTGGTTTGGTGCGTAAACGAGAAGATGATATTCTGGATATCCCGGGAATGGGCACTAAAGGGGTTGAAGAGATACGAGAAAAGCTATCAGCACTCGGTGTTTCTTTAAAACAGTAATCATTAAGTAGAAATAGCATCATGCGTCATCATAAAAGAACACGAACATTGGGGCGGGTAACACGACAGCGTACTGCACTGTTGCGTTCTTTAACTCGTTCATTGATCGCGCATGAGCGCATTCAAACTACCGAAGCGAAAGCAAAAGAAGTACGTCCTTTTGTTGAAAAACTCTTAACTCTGGGAAGAGTTGATACAGTTGCGCGACGACGTTTAGTAAAGGCTCGTCTCGGGGGAAATGATAAAGCAATGCAGAAGATTTTTACCACACTCTCACCTAAGTATCAGGATCGACAAGGTGGATATACTCGAATTATCAAATTGACACCAAAAGGACACGGAGCTATTGCTCGAGCGTTCATTGAGTTTGTATAATTGCTAAAGGTATGGAAAAACACACTATTAATGCGGATGGAAAAAGATTGGGTCGTATTGCGTCAGAGGCGGCGGTCTTTTTGATGGGGAAAAATGAGCCTCACTTTCGAAGAAATCGAGTTCCCCAAGTCTCTGTTCATGTGACTAATGCGGGAAAACTTGATATTTTTCCTAAAAAAGCAAAACAAAAAATATACACTCGTTTCTCTGGTTATCCAGGGGGCCTTAAGAAAGAGAGTCTCCAAAAGCGAGTTGAGAATAAAGGGAATGGGGTTATTATCCGTGATGCAGTAATGGGAATGCTTCCACGCAACAAGCTTCGCTTTCTTATGATTAAAAATTTGATTATTTCTGAATAGTTATTATGAACACGGCATCAAAAGAAAAGTATATTGAAGGAACCGGACGTCGTAAAAGCGCGGTTGCTCGAGTTCGAATTACACCGAGTGGCCGAAGAGCTATTTCAATAAATGAGAGAGAACTTTCGGTTTATTTTCCCAATAAGAATCTCCAGCGAATTGTCCTTGCTCCGCTTGAGGTCACTGAAGGTGGCAAGTTTAAGATCACAGCTTTAATTAAAGGTGGTGGAATTTCAGCACAGGCTGTGGCGCTTCGTCACGGAATCTCACGTGCGCTCGTCAAACACGAACACACCCTTCGTCGGGAGTTGAAAGTAAAAGGTTTTCTTACAAGAGACCAGCGTTCAAAAGAGCGAAGAAAATTCGGTCACAAGAAGGCAAGAAAGAGTTCCCAGTGGTCAAAACGTTAAAAGGTTGGGTGAGGAATTTTGTCACGGTACCCGTGGTATATACTTATGGGAATTTTCTGCTAAGATAAGCACGTAGTATGAAAAAAGATCACAATAAGAAAACAGAATCTCAAGAGGAATACGACGTTGTTGAGTCTCATGATGTTGAGTATGCCGAGAATAGCGAAGAGGAGCAAATAAAGAAACTTAAAAAGAAGCTCGCTCAAAGCGAAGCACAGAAACAGGAATATCTCGATGGGTGGCAACGTAGTCAAGCTGATTTCGTTAATGCTCGTCGACGTGCTGAAGAAGAAAAAAAATCTGAAAAAAATCGTATTACTGAAAAAATAATTTTAGATTTGCTTCCGGTGCTCGATAGCTTTGAGATGGCGATAGGCAATAAGTCGTGGAGCGCGGTGGATCAGGTGTGGCGACAGGGGGTTGAATATATACATACTAAATTAAAGACGACACTCGAGAATTACACGTTATCAGAGATAAAACCTGAGCCTGGTGACACATTTGATCCATTACAGCACCATTCTTTGGAGGCATTACCTGGAGATGAAAAGCAGGATGGGTTAATCGCGGAACGAATTTCGAAAGGGTATATTTTAAACGGCCATGTGGTACGTCCAGCTTCCGTTAAAGTGTTTGTTTATCAGAGGCATTAGTAATTAATTTTTTATTTTTATGGCAAAAATACTAGGTATTGATCTTGGAACTACTAATTCCGCAATGGCAATTATTGAAGGTGGGGAACCCTGTATTATTGAAAACGCGGAGGGTGCTCGAACCACTCCTTCTATTGTCGCAATTTCTAAGACAGGAGAACGTCTTGTTGGTCTTTTGGCAAAACGGCAAGCAGTTACCAATCCGAAAAACACGGTGTATGGTATCAAACGTTTTATCGGGCACACATTTGATGATGAGGGAGTTACCAAAGATAAATCTTCAGTTCCTTATGAAATTAAAAAATCACCAAACGGTGGGGTCTCGGTGGTGCTAGAAAATAAAGAGTATCGCCCTGAGGAGGTATCAGCCATGATCCTTCAAAAAATGAAGCAGGACGCAGAGGCAAAATTGGGAGAAAAGATCACGGAAGCAATTATTACTGTACCTGCATATTTTAATGATTCGCAACGCCAAGCAACAAAAGATGCGGGAAAGATCGCGGGATTAGAAGTAAAGCGAATTATCAATGAACCTACTGCTGCGGCACTCGCATACGGATTTAACAAAAAGAAAAACGAACAAATCGCAGTATTCGACTTTGGGGGAGGTACCTTTGATATCTCCGTCCTTGAAGTGGGTGATGATGTGGTTGAAGTAAAATCAACTGACGGTGATAGCCATCTTGGAGGACGCGATATTGATCGAAAGATTGTAGACTGGATCGCGAACGAGTTCAAGCGCGATAGTGGTATTGATGTGCGGAATGACCCCTTGGCATTACAGCGACTTGATGAAGCAGCGGAAAAAGCAAAACTTGAACTTTCAACGACTACTGAAACAGAGATCAATATTCCCTTCATCACTTCTGATGCAAGTGGTCCGCGCCACCTTTTGATCACCATGAGACGTTCTACCTTAGAGGAGCTTGCGGAAGAGTATATTGATCGGGCAATTAGTATCACGAAACGCGCTATTGAAGCATCCCCATTTGAGATTAAAGATATTGACGAAGTAATTTTGGTGGGAGGTCAGACACGCATGCCGAAAATTATTGAGGCGGTGAAGGCGCTCTTTGGGAAAGAACCAAATCGGTCAATTAACCCTGATGAAGTTGTTGCGCTTGGCGCGGCGATTCAGGGGGGTGTTATCTCAGGTGATGTAAAGGATATCCTTCTGCTTGATGTTATTCCACTCTCACTCGGCATTGAAACAATGGGAGGAGTTGCCACTAAGTTAATTGAGAAGAATACGACGGTTCCAAGTTCTCGAACCCAGGTATTTTCTACTGCTTCCGACAATCAAACCTCAGTAGAGATACACGTGGTACAAGGAGAACGTGCCATGGCGGGAGATAATAAAAGCCTCGGAAAGTTTATCCTTGATGGAATTCCTCCTGCACCAAGAGGCACACCACAAGTTGAAGTGACTTTTGATGTTGATGCGAATGGTATTTTACAAGTGAGCGCAAAAGATAAAACAACTGGAAAAGAGCAGTCGATTCGGATTGAAGCAAGCTCTGGCCTCTCGAGCGATGACATCGAACGAATGCAGAAAGACGCAGAAGTTCACAGCGCAGAGGATGAAAAGAAGAAAGCGCTCGCTGAAAGCAGGAATATCGCAGAACAGCTCATTTATACCTCGGAGAAAGCACTTCGAGATAACGGAGATAAGGTTGGGGCAGATATTAAAAAACAAGTAGAAGACGCTATTGGGGCGTTGAAGGCGGTAAAAGATGGGGAGGATACTGACACGATAAAGAAATCAACCGAGGCTCTTTCTCAAGCACTACAGAAAATCGGCGCCTCTATGAGTCAAGAAGGAAAAAAGGAAGAAGGAAAAGCAGATGAACAGAAAGCGAGAGATGTCGATTATGAAGAAAAGAAGAAAGAGGATGAATCCAATGACTCAACTACATCATAGCTATGAATAAAAGTTATTACGAAATCTTAGGAATAGAGAAGAATGCGACTAAAGATGAGATAAAGAAAGCATTTCGAAAACTTGCCCACAAATATCACCCTGATAAAAAAGGTGGTGATCCGTTGAAATTTAAAGAGGTGAGTGAGGCGTATAGCATCTTGTCCGACGAGAAAAAACGCGCAGAGTATGACTCGTATGGTCGCGTCTTTGGGGGAGGTTCGGGTCCTTCAGGTGGAGGATTCGGTGGGTTTGATTTTTCCCAGTTTTCCGCAGAAGATTTTGACCTCGGAGATATCTTTAGTGATTTTTTTGGTGGAGCTCGTGCTCGTACAAAACGAGGTCGTGATATTTCAATTGGTATTGAGCTTACCTTTGAAGAAGCGGTATTTGGAGTTGAACGAAAGATCCTTCTTGCTAAAACAGCTCAATGTGAGGTGTGTGAGGGAAGTGGGGCTAAAAAAGGGGCAGAGTTCACGACGTGTACCCGATGTAATGGGAAAGGGCGCATCCATGAAACAAGACGTTCAATTTTTGGAACCTTAAGCACTGAGCGCGTCTGTGAACTTTGTCGCGGGAGCGGTAAGACTCCTAAAGAAAAATGCGCGACTTGTAAAGGAGCAGGAGTCTATCGTCGTGAAGAAGAAATTCGTGTTAAGATTCCATCAGGTATCGAAAATGGAGAAATGATACGTCTCTCTGGTAGTGGCGAAGCTATTGCTGGTGGTGTTTCGGGAGATTTATACATTAAGGTCCAAGTTAAACCTCATCGTGCTTTCAAAAAAGAAGGCACAAATCTACTTCTGGATTTAAAGGTTAAGCTTACGGACGCGCTACTCGGGGGAGTCTATTTAGTTGAAACTCTTGAAGGAAAAACTATTGAGGTGAAGATACCAGCAGGAGTTTCCTTTGATGAGATATTGCGTGTCCGTGGTAAGGGTGTTCCTTATGAACATGGAAAACGAGGTGATCTTTTGATTACGGTTTCCATTGAACTACCACGCAAGACCTCAAAACAAGCGCGCGAGCTTATTGAAAAATTGCGCAAGGAGGGGATTTAGGCTTAAAACGGTAGTGTGTATGTGAGTACGCCCGAGGTGTCTTTCTTTTCCCACGAGCTACTATCAATGGGTATTTCCTTGATCGTTCCCATATCCGGGTATTTTAGGGAACCATTTTTTTTGGCGTATTCATAGAGTTCTTTCGTGATACGAACATCCTCAATACAGTACTTTTTTACTTTTTCCACTTCGCCATTTTTCCACCACGTTAGGGCCTCTAAACCATTACCGATTTTCTTTTTTCCTAAAGTTCCCTGCGCAAGGGTGTCGAGTTTAATTCGTCGTCCGAGAGATTTTTTCACTTCTTTGAGTAGGTCGAGGCTTTTGATGCGTGAAAGATCTCCCGCGTAATATTTATTGAGAAGCGGAATATCAAAATGATCGGAATTAAACCCAATCAGCATATCCGCTTTTTCAATGATTGGCCAAAGGTTTGAAAGCTCTTCCTGGGTAAAGCTTTTAAACTCGTCACCAAGAGAATCATGAATACAAATAATTGAAAGGTCGAGGTCTGCGGGATCTGAGCTACCGACATCTGAAAATTGATTACTCGTTTCAATATCAAAAGTAATTTTCCGCATAATCATTCATGTGTTAAATACGTAATGAGTTCGTCTTCAGGGACTGTTTTCTCGGATTCTTCTTTGAGGTTTTTCACTACTATCTTTTTTGAAGAAACTTCCTGGTCTCCAATACAGGCGATATATGGAATATGGTGTCGAACCGCGTAACGTATCTGGTCACCAATTTTCTTTCCGGTGAAGTCAATTGCGGTATTAATATGCGCGTCTCGCAACATCGCTGCAACCTTCTCTGCGTAAGGCAATGCCCCAGTTTGGGCGATACAGAGATAAAGGGTGGTTTGTGAGGTATAAGGAGGTAAAAGCCCCCGTGATTCAAGTGCTTGGGCTATAGTAACGTCTCCCATACCAAATCCAACGGCAGGAATATCATGCCCGCTGAATGTTTTAATGAGGTTATCGTAACGGCCACCCCCAGCAAGAGACCGGTTGTTTTTTGTATCAGTATCAAAAATCTCAAAAATCATACCCGTATAGTAGTCAAAACCACGCGCAAGTCCTCGATTAAAATTCACGTTCGTAACCCCTTTCTGTGAAAGGTTGTGAATAAGCTCCTCGGTATCCCGCAACTTCTCTTTTAGTGCTTCATGGTTTGAAAATGTAGCAATAATTCCATGAAGATCTTTCGTATCAAGAAAAGAAAGGAATCGTTCAGCTTGAGCGGTCTCTTTTCCAAAAGCATCAAAAATAGCCGCCTTGAAATTTTGAGGATGGACTTTTTCTCTTTTATCCAGAATACGTGTGATGGTTGAGAAAGATGCTTCTGATATTCCCATACCTTCGATAAGGAGTTCTCGGAGAATAGCACGATTATTGATTTGTATTGAGAAGTCAGTTTCTTTAAGACCTAATGTATTAAGTATTGAGGATGCGGTATGGATAATTTCGGTTTCTGCGTGTATCCCTTCAAGTCCGAAAAAATCAGCGTTGAGTTGCCAGTGTTCTCGAAGACGTCCGCGCTGAGGCCGTTCATATCGGAATACGTTTGCAACTGAAAACCATCGAAGGGGAAATGCGAGGTCTCTTCTTCGGGCGGAAACCATTCGTGCGGTGGTGGGCGTCATTTCAGGACGCAGGGTAACCTCTCTGTTGCCCCGGTCAGTAAAGGTATAGGTCTGTTCGCTCACGATCTCCTCACTCGTCTTCGCTCGATAGAGTTCTGCTGGTTCCAAAATTGAAGCATGATACTCTTCGTATCCAAAACGCTCCATACTGGTCCGCATGGTGTGAAGCAGATAGTTATGTACTGCCTGGTCTTCGGGATAGAAATCACGCACACCACGATAAGGATCAGTAGCAATATGGCGCAGCTTCTCAAACATACGCATATTGTATCGAAGCTAGGCCTAATGAACAAGCCGTATTTTGAAGACTTGCTTTTTTAATAATAATGGGGTATACTACTAGGTGTAGTTAGTCTCAACGAGATTCCCTTCCAGGCAGTGCCTTGTGTCGTGCGATTATCGGTGAGAAGGTCGCACTACGTATATCAAGTAGCTTTTTGAAATTATACATGGCAAAGAAGCTTTATATTGGCGGAATCCCTTATAGTTCTACTGAGGATGCGCTTCGGGAAGTATTTACAAAAGTAGGCGAAGTAGCCTCTGTAAATATTATTACCGATCGTGTTACTGGTCGTTCTCGAGGATTCGGTTTTGTCGAAATGGCAAATGATGCAGACGCAGACCGCGCTGTTGAAACATTAAACGGAACTGATTTTGAAGGACGTTCAATCTCTGTAAGCGAAGCTCG
This sequence comes from uncultured bacterium, assembly GCA_937952265.1. GTDB lineage: Bacteria > Patescibacteriota > Minisyncoccia > Phycocordibacterales > CALFYW01. The sequence continues at coordinate 18,742 of CALFYW010000016.1, read as the reverse complement.
ACCGATGAGTGAGCGAAAACCGTCAAATAGCTATTAAAAATAAGTAACACTACTTATTTTTAATAAGAAAACCACCCCTTCGAAAGGGGTGGTTTTCATTTGAGTGTAAATGGAGTATTCTAAAGAAAGAATTAACTCTTGATCAGAAATCAATAGTTATCAATGTAAGAGAAATGTTTTTTGAAAAATACTATATTTGCCCTATGTCATTTACCCGAGATCAAATTGCGCAAGCGGTTCGAAGCGGTTTGGTGCTAGTAACACCAAATTCTCATACTGAAGATTTTGAAAAAGAAACAGCAATGGTTTCCTTGAGGGATCTTCCAAAAATTTTAAATGAAATAAAAAATTTATTGCATTGCACCATGGTATCAACTCCCTCTTTTCGCAGTGAAACGGATTGGATAGCTATTTCCGTACTGATTGATTATCTCTTTACCCACCAAGAGATCTTTTTAGAAACATAAAAGAATCTGCTCAAAGAAAATAGCGCAGATTCTTTTTTTATGACTTTGATAATGGGCGAAGACGGCTTGCGACACTTACCACGAGCGCGATAAGGGCTCCATTTTTAATGATGTACTGACCTTCAAGGGTAGGAATAAAAGATCCCGCCCATGTCATATCCTTAAGTAGTATAAGTGGAAAGAAGGCGGTAATCATGTGTGGGATGAATAGTGCAATAGCAATTCGTTCACATCGCGGAATAACAAAGAGGAGACCAATACACATTTCATAAATTCCTAGAAAAACGATAAAGTATTCAAAAGAAAAAGGAAGGGTTTCTTTGAGAAGCGCCTCAACCAAAGGGTCCGCGGGACTTACTGATATTACTTTAAGAAATCCGAACCAGAAAAAGATAATAAAGAGAGCCCATCGTGACAGAAGAGATGTAATGTTTCCATTCATTCTGATAATACCCCTGTCTATTTTTTGAAGTAATGATTGGTAGGATCTCATAGATCAATAGTGAGGTGTCTCCTTCAAAAAGGCCATACATACGTATATAAGAATACCGGCTACTAACGCCATTAAGGGGAAGGTAATAAAGCCGTAATGAAGGATAAGGATTTTTGAACACGATTCCGTAGCAGACCCAAGAATAGAGCAGTCGGTTGTGATAAGGGTTCCTCCTTGTTGTAGATAATAATGGAATAGAGAAACACAGATTCCTAAGATGGCGAGAGCGCCACTATAGAAACGCACCGCGTGCCGTTCTCCCTTCCATAGCGCAATACCAAGAATAATTACCTGAGGGTAGATAAAAATGCGCTGAATCCAGCAGAGTTTGCACGGAGTAAAACCACGAATTTCAGAATAGTAGAGACTCATTACGGTTGCACCAAGAGCCACGATGAAGGCAAAGAGTACTCCATTGCGACCAATAAACCTCATGAGGGCTGATTCTTGGAACTGATCATAGGTTCCCGTAATTCTTGCCAAGAAAAACATAACAAACCAGCATAGGAGCCCAACAATGGCAATAAGTGTAAAAGAGGCAAGAATTTGAGAGAGTTCAATCATACCTATGCTTCAGGACTGGGGATTTGACATCCCGTTTTTTCACTCAATGCTTCGAGAGAGAGTACTTCGATGAACTCACTCCCATCACTGAAACGCCATGTTGGATACGCGCTAATACCCGCATCGGTGCATCGAGGTAGTTGGTTATTGCCATCGGGAGTAGAGCATTCAATATAAGGGAGCAGTCTTTCTGATTTTCCAAACAGAGCCTTTTGGTTTTCGCAGTGCTGACACCAGAATGCTCCATAGAATTGAGCTTCACTTTCGGCAATACATTGCGCGAATGCATCGAGTTTTCCAGGTTGTATCTGCGTAAAAATAATAAGCCCAACTGAACAAAAGATAATTAATCCGATAATAAGGCCAGTGTGTTTATATATTACATGCATAATAACCACTATTATAGCGATCGTAATAGAAAAATCTACCTGTGTATTACTCATATAGACGCATTCCTTGATGGGCGATATGATAAAGATGCAATAAAAAGTCGATTTTTATTAGACAAATTTTTAGATTGCATAACCTATGAAAGGTTTACATGTAGTTGCATTCATCCTCCTTATTATTGGAGGTCTTAATTGGCTCCTTTATGGAATCAATATGGACTGGAATCTTGTTGCCAAGCTTCCAGGGGGTGTTGCACAAGTGATCTATATTCTTGTTGGTCTTGCAGCTGTGGTGGAGATTTTTACCCACAAAAGCACTTGCAAAGCATGCACGCGCGATAATGGTATGCCCCAAGGAATGGGTATGTAGGATATAGTCCTTCCAAAACCCCGCGTATGCGGGGTTTTGTTTTTAAAGATTGGTCCATTAAGAGGGTATGGTAAGATAGAAAAATATGGGATTCCAATCTGATGTAGAAAAAATCTTCCAAGCAAATCGGCGCGTTACAGATACCTATCAGTATACGGTTCCATCTCCGACCGCGTACCCGTATCAATGGCTATGGGATTCGTGTTTTCATGCAATCATTCTTTCTTATTTTGATCTCCAAAGTGCAAAGAAAGAAATCCGTTCACTATTAGCCCGCCAGTTTGATAATGGAATGATACCCCATATTATTTATTGGGAGGAAGGGGATGTGATTAATTTTGATTGGGGTACTGAAGGAACCTCAAGTATTACTCAACCTCCAATGCTTGCCTACGCGGTACGACGTATCTTTGAATGTGATGGGGATGAAAAATTTTTAGAAGAAGTATATCGAAATTTGTTTCATTTTTATAAATACTTGATCAATGAGCGTGATCCACATGAGCGGAATTTAATCGGAATCATTAACCCTGATGAATCAGGAGAAGACGACTCACCTCGGTTTGATCATCTTCTTAATCTTCCACCAGTACATTCTCTAGAGGAAAATCTGGAAAAACGCTTAGCGCTGGTTAAAGAAAATAAGAAATGTAATTTTGATGCGCCTTTCTGCATGAAAAACTTTTTTTGGGTTAAAGATGTTCCTTTTAACTCAATTATGGTTGAAAATTTGGCCGCACTTGCCCACATCGCAGACAAGTTAGGTCGCGCGTATGATGCTAATTATTTTAATCGAGCCCGAGAGGAAATTATTGAGTCAATGCGGAAACTCATGTTTCAAGATGGAATTTTTTGGTCCACCTTTGGAGAAGACTATCGAAGTATCAAAGTAAAGACATGGGCTATCTTCGCACCGCTCTTTGGGGAAATATGTGAGAAAGAAGATGCCCGGCGTCTTGTTGAGGAACACCTGTTGAATGAAAAAGAGTTTTGGACAACATACCCAATCCCAACGGTGTCTTTAGATGAGCCATCTTTTAATCCACACGGGTTCTGGCGAGGCCCTACGTGGTTTGCTTCTAATTGGTTTGTATACCACGGTCTCCGGAAGTATGGCTTTAATGATATCGCGAAAGAGCTTGCTCAAAAATCGCTTGCGTTGATTGAGAAATCAGGATTTCGAGAAAATTTTAATCCGCATAATGGAACAGGTCTTGGTGCAAAGCAGTTTACCTGGGGCGGTCTCATTCTCGATATGGGGATTGAGAAATAAGAAAAAAGAGCGGCCATAAGGCCGCTTGCTCATGCTAACCGACACATTTAATCGGTGTGTCGGATTTGATTTTCTCCGCGATCCGTGTGAGGAAATACGGAATTAAATTATCCGTAATAAAGATTAAACATTCGTTATCATCTTCTATTACTCTAATGATCATCCGATGAGTGATGAGAAAGAGCTGTGCCGATGACCGAGGTCTTTTCAATTGGGGGAGAGAAAGACTAAAGTCATCATTATTTCGTACCAGCTCTGTGAACAAGGAAATGAGATCACAAAGAATGTCCGTATCGATATTCTGCCCTTGGTAGTATTTCTCTATGTTATTGAGAAGGGGTTTGGTCTCGCTCGAATCCATGTTGCACCTCCTTTGTTTTCTAATGAAGAGCCTACATGAGAATTATTAAAAAAGCAAATTCTTAAATTAAGAAAATCTCCGTGTTTTCCACACAGAGATTTTCTGACCCCGATCACTCCTCTTCATTAAGAGAGAATGGATCCGCATGTCTCGCAAATGTGGTGTTCGCAGCATGTATCCTCGGATACATGCTATATGAACCCATAATGAGAATAAATTATTTGTTCGGAACCCTCTCAAAAGAATGGATAATCGTTAGTTTAATTCTTGCATAATAGTTGCTTTTGTCAATCTATTTTTTCTCATTTTTCGTGGATATGCTGTTGATTGCTTGTATATAACATGATTTTTTAATCTTACCCATGGTGTGCCATAAAATCTTTCTCTTTCATGTACGAGCGCGTTATGAAAGTGTTGTAAAGAAGTATGATACTACCAAGAAGTATGGTGAGTAGCGAAGCAGTGAGTAGCGTAGTGTCATCTCCAATGTATTGGTAACTCCCACCAATTCCTGTTAATAAGAACGCAATAATAAGGGTACTGGTGTTTTTTTGGAATTTCTTTGGAGCGTGTAGTAAAAATTTCACTAATAGAACGATATTAAATACGAAGGGTAAAAGATAGAAAGTGCCCAGTATCCATTTTAGATATGCATGGATACCCCAATGAGTGATTCCGAAGAGATCAGTGTATGGTGCAGGGGGGTAAATAAGGAGGAAGCCAATATGGGAAAGCAAAAAGAGATAGATACTATATTTGGCGAAAACGAAGAAATACGCTGATCCCCAGCTATAAAACGGAATCATGAGAAAGAACCCAATACCGATCGAAGTAATGATAAGTGCGATGCTTACGATGAAAGAGGAAAGTAGAGAGGTATCCGTTGTTAGAAGTACACCAGATAGGGCGTAGAGTAGCAAGGCGAGACTAAAAGCGGATGAGGCACACCAAAAAAAGAAGGTAATTTTATTTGATCTATTTCGTTGGAAAATTTCATATCTGGTATAGGAGAAAAACATTACCATAAAGGCGCTGACTGCCATAATAATACTTGAAATACTAAAAACCATGATAGCTATTTGGGTGCGATAAATGTTTCAAGTTCTCCTTCACGCGGTATTGGGAAAGAGACTGTGAATGCGGTCTCTTCATCAGGTTTACTCTTGAAAGTAATATCTCCGCCATGATGGAGCGCGATATTTTTGGCAAGATTGAGCCCGAGGCCTGATCCTTCAGTCCGCACACGAGTTGCGTTGCTGCCTCGGAAGAATCGCTCAAATACCAGGTGTTTTTCTTCATCAGGAATACCAATTCCGTGGTCAATAACATGGGCGTATACAAACGCATCTTCATGATCAAGCACGATCTCTATTTTTTGATTCGATGGGCTGTAATATATTGCATTTGCAACAAGGTTCTGGAGAATAAGTCGAACTTGTTCGCGATTCCCTTTGATACTTGGAATGATATTTTTCTTTTTGCATAAGATGAGGTCAACATCTCGACTCTGCGCAAGGAGTTTGTTTTCCGTGATCAATTCACGAGCCATTGATTCGATATCGAGATTTTCGCGTTGTTCAGCAAATTCACTTGCAGATATTTGAATTGCGCTCAAGAGTTGGTTGGTGATATTCATAATAGCTCGAAGGGTATTATGCGCGCGCTCTAACAATATCTTTAAGTCTTTATGTTTCTGGACAGAAGGCATCGTAAGCGCGCTTCCTAATACCCATTTGATACCCGTGAGTGGAGTTCGTAGTTGGTGTGATGCAATAGCAATAAAACCATATTTGAGTTCATTAAGTTGTTCATCTTCGCGAAGTGTTCGTGTTTTGTGTCGGAGTGTCTCAAGCATCATACTAAATTCGTAATATAAAAGCTCAAGCTCAACAGGGGTGTGGGAAATCTTTTTCCCTTTTAGATCATGGTTTCTTCTCCATTCACGATTAATGTATTCAATGAAATCTTTGAAGGGGAGGGTGACAAAAAATTCGATAATAAAAAACCCAATACAGACACACATGAGGCTTCCGATAAGAAGCAGTACTATTTCTTCGAGGGTAGTGAGTTGGAATCGTCCCGCGATGTTTGGGACAAAGTATGCCACAATGAATAATTCCAAGAACAGTAATAGGGTAAAACCAATTCTAAGCCGATTTTTCATATAAGCTTATTATAGCAAGTATTGTTTTTTTGAGGAGAAATTATTTGTGATTACTGGATCTCCTCGATAAGTAAAGGTTCTTCATTGCTTGCTACTACCACGAAGTTTGTTCTGCCGATCAGTTGGCCTCGGAGTGTCGTTACTTCAACACGCCACTTGCCAGGGATTACATTGTGTTTGAGAGAGAATCCTCGATAGCCTCCGTCCCTTCCCCCCGTAATGGGAAACCGGATACGGCTTGTTAATTCCCAATCATCTTTTACTTCATTGAAATAGAACCATTCATGTTGAATATCAACTGAAAGTTTGGTTGGAGCGAAGATAGCACTCCATACATATACGGGATCATTCTGGTTTTGTGTAAATATAGTATCTGTTTTCTTGAAAGGTCTGTACCATGGCGCTTCTTCGTAGCGTAGCACATAGCCCGCTTCAGTTCGTGAAATGTGGTGGTATACTCCAATTTCTTTAAGCGCGAGTGGAATAGGAGGAATGATATTGCTGAAATACATACCATTAAGTGCTATATAGATACTCAAGATGCTCACGATAAGCATTGATCGTTGTTGATTGAGGCGGTCTGGCGCATTTTTAGCTATCGCATAGAGCAGAAGGAAGATTCCAATAAGACCTATTCCTCCGCTGAGGAGAAACGTTCCAGGTCCGAAAGTCCCCAGAAGAACAGGAATTGAGAAAATAAGATATAAGAAGAGTGCGGTGAAAAATATCGCACTTTGAAACGGAAGTAGCGCATAATGAGTTCGAAATCTCTCGTTACCAATAAAAATGAATATGAGGAGTAGAATAAAAGGCCAGCTTGCGGCCCATGATGCGCTCTGTACGTAAAAAATAATAAATCCGCTAAACAGGCCACCGAATGCGAACTGAATAACGAGCGGAAGCCACGCCATATGGTTTTTTTGCGAGTTCCTTTTTTCTCGATCATGCTCGTAGGTATTGAAAGCAATAATGCCAAGCCCTGCAATCATGAGGTAAGTAAGGAGGATTAAGTTATCGAGGCGTAAATCAATACGGGTGAGGGTGAGATTGTCCCAGATAAATCCAAGGATGAATGCTATTGATGTTGCATGCCCCTCGTGCTTTTGATAGAAGTTTCGAATTTTTTCAATCATATCGTAGTACGTGTGTCTTAATGAAGCATCTATTTCTTTTTTGTACCTAAGAGTATAAGTATGGTGGTAGAGATTAGTATACCGAGCGCGCTCCCTGCGATAATATCAAAAACAGTATGCGCGCCAAGTGCTACACGGCTCCACGCAATAATACCAGCAATCGAGAAAAACAAAACCATCATCCCAGCTAATCGATAGTTTATCTCTTTTTTAAAATAGAGCCATGAGAAGAAACATGCCAGAGCAAACGCGTTGGCAGTGTGTGTGCTGGGGAAACTAAAACTATTAGGATCAAGAAATGGAGCCATAAAGGATTCTTCAGGTCGGGGTATTTCTGTCGTCCATTTAATGAGGTTGCTCATTAAGATGGTACTGATGAAAATTGAAAGAAAAAGAAAAGCCTCTTTGCGGTGAGATAAAAAAAAGAGTGTAGTGAAAATTAATACTACACCGCTTATTACAAATGGTATATGGGTGAGGTAAGCAATAACGGATGCGATATCAAAAGGGGTCATAGTGTTCTTTATTTTTAGTATAGCCGTTTGTGCTGGTATGCGCCATCGAAATCTGAAGGGGGTTATTTGACAAGTATGTTTTTTGATGTACAGTGTGTTTGGATAAAACACGAAAGGATTCATCAATGCATTTTTCTCAAGAAGACATAGAGGTTATTAAATTGATTCTTCGAAAGTACCATAAGCGGGAACTTTACACGGGAGAGAAATCAATGGGCGCATCCTGGTATCGATCATATAAGGTCGCGTATGGAGGAAGAGAGGTGGTTCGAACACGAAATGAACGAGTTCGCATTGATTTTAAAAAGTGGACCCATGGGCAATGGGTATACGCATTAGAAAACTACACCATTTTCGCGGGCCACGTTCCTTTAAGGGATGGAGGAGATATTTTAGGGATAATCACTCTCGAGCTACTCAGTGCTGGACGTGAATTTCTTCAGCAAAAGAAAATTATCAGAGAAATTCGGCGTGCACACCGGAAAGCACGAGTTTCCTAGTGTCGAGTATTATTCAGCCAAAGACCTTTCATTTATGAAAGGTCTTTTTTGTTTTCTGTTTTTTACTATACAATAGTATTTATGTCACGAGTTGATGTGTGCCAGGAATTATTAAATGAACACATAAAAATTCTTTCCGGACTTCAGTATGAGTCAGGCCTTTTTTCTGCATCAAAAAAAGAGGTAGGAACAGGATATGATAAAGCATGGTTGCGAGATAATTTTTATGAATGTCTTGCGTTTGAGGTGTTGGGGGATCTTGAAACGGTTCAGAAAACGTACCGAGCGATTCTTGATATTTTTAAAAAACATGAGTCTAAGATCGATTATGCGATCAGCAAGAAACCAGAACATACCTACCAGTATATTCATCCAAGATATCACCCGGAAACTTTTGATGAGTATTGGGAAGAATGGGGAAATAAGCAGAATGATTCCATCGGGTGTATTTTGTTTAAGGTTGGAGAGTTAGAAAAAAAAGAAAAAGGGATTTTAATCAAAGACGAGAACGACCGGCGGATTATACAAAAACTAGTATGGTATCTTTCAACACTTGAATACTGGCATGACCCCGATTCTGGTGTGTGGGAAGAGGATCAAGAGGTACACGCATCTTCAGTCGGTGCCTGTCTGGCAGGACTTAAAGAGATACAACATGTTGAGGGGGTAGTGGTTTCTCCTGAGCTCATTGTCCGTGGCGAAGAAGCGCTTGCACAATTACTTCCACGAGAATCCGACCGAAAATTTGTTGATCTAGCGTTACTTTCTTTGATTTGGCCTTATCACGTAACCACTGATACACAGACTGAGGATATTCTTAAGAATGTTGAGTACCATCTCCTGAAAGAGCGAGGAGTTATTCGATACAAAGGAGATCACTATTATAACAAGAATCCGGATGGATGGTCTGAGGAAGCTGAATGGACATTTGGTTTAAGCTGGCTCGCTATTATTTATGATAAAATCGGAGATCGGGCAAAAGCAGAGTCATTTCTCTCGATGGCGGAAAAAGCAGTTACTCAGGATGGGGTATTACCCGAACTCTATTTTTCAAACTCATCTACGTACAATGAAAACACCCCGCTTGGTTGGAGTGAGAGTCTGTTTATCGTAGCACTCCACAGATTGAGCTTCTCTGGAGAGGAAGAAGAGAAAAAATAATTTAATTCTCGAGCCCGATGTAGCCATCAAAGTCTTCAGTAAGTACTCGATCAGGATCTATCTTACGTACGTCAAACAAATTTTTTTTCATTTGAGCAACAAACATAGGTGGTCCACAGAGGTAATACATTGTATGGCGCTCAAAAGGCAGTTTCTTAATAATCGCTTCGTCTATTCGCCGGTAATAGGGATAGAAAGTAAAATGTGAAGTATCGGAGGATGCCTGTAGTAATTCATTAAGATAGGCTGCTCGATCTTGAGATGAATTTGCGTATATTAAAGCCATCGGCCGCTTGCTTTTCTTTTCAAGTTCGAAACGAATCATAGAAAGGAAAGGGGTAATACCAATACCACCCGCAATAAGTGTTACGGGTTCCTTAGGATTCTCGGGCAAAATAAATTCTCCAAATGGGCCACGGACAAGGATGTTCTCTCCCAAAGGGATTTTGAGAAGCGCTTTTTTAAAAGGAGAACCGGATGCTCTGGTGGTGATGGTAATGGTGGTAGTATGCGTTGGTGAAGAGGAAAGCGTAAAAGATCTGCTATTTCCACCATCTACTTCTTTAGAGATCTCTGGAATCGTCATCCTGATATATTGCCCAGGTATAAAAGAGAAGGGGGTATGTTGCGTATCGAGGGTGATCTCCCACGTATCCCTCGCAACGACCTTCTTGTCTTTGACGGAAAATGAATAAGGGTCTCTATTCATTGTGGCTTTTGTGCAGTAAATCCCATAATACCAGTGATTCCAAATAATTTCTGGATCAGATTAATAGGAGCGAAGAGGAAGAGCAATAGCGGGTAATAACGGGTGCGTCCGTATGACAGCTTGCTTCTGGTCAACTTCTTTGACTGAAGAAAATTTTGTATCGAGAGAGCCCAGTGGCCGGTGTGGAGTGGGTAATGGAAGCGTATATTAACAAACCCTGCTTTTTCAAGCATGGCGCGCATACTTTTTGGATCAAACTGGTGAAGGTGTCGTGGCCAGTGGCATCCACCCCAATATTTTCGAAAAATCCAAAAATCTAGACTCCGGATATTTGGTGTCTCTCCAATAAAGACACCTCTTGGTTCAAGAAGGTTGTATGCGCGTGATGCCGTCTCAAGAGGATCTATGACATGTTCAAGTAGATGGTTCATAATAATTAATTTAAATTTTTTGCCTCCCGGGTTATAGGTTTCTATCGTTGCTGTTGCTACGTCACGTCCATGAGCTCGGGCATTTTGTGCAATTTTGTCTTTAAACTCAAGTCCGTGGAGTGTCCATGCTCCTGATTTTTTCCATATGTCAAAATGGGCGCCATCAGCAGCTCCTACATCGAGAATGGCACCCGTATTTCCAATGAGTCTCTGGTAATGTTGTGCTCGGGCACGAAGATTGTGTTCAATAAGAAATTTAGTGAGCCTTGACGCGGGAGGTTGGTAGCCGTGATAATCATGCGGATAGAAGGAGAGAATCTTTTCAAGATGAGGCATAGGATCCATCGAAACTAAACCGCACTGGCTACACTTGATTTGCGAAAACATTCCGGGTGCCTGGTACTCGAGGTCCTTGCCGTTTTCAAGGAAGCGTTCTCGATTGACCTTTTGTTTGCAAATACAACAGAATTTTTTCATTGTGTTTTGTGGGGTTGTACTGCTTCTTTTAATGCACTCATATAACTCTTACACCATTTCGCATGAAGAGAAAAACCCTCTTGCTTTTGGAGAATCTCTCGAGCCTCAGGAAGATTGTAGTAGGGAATCATGGGGTACCAATGATGCTCCGCATGGTAATTGAAGTTGAGCGGAGCCAAGAAGAACCTTTCAATAAGAGAGCTCTTAAAGGTTCTGATACGCTGAGCTCCATAGGGAGCCCTCTCGGGGCGTGTAAGGTGTTCAGCAAGATTTCTTAACTGCGCGAGGCCCTTGGTGATTGTGACAAGGGGAATGATCCAGAGAATAAGATAGTGCCACGGATGTCCAGATATGAAAAAGAAGGAAAAAATAATAAGCTGTGCGCCGAGTATACCTGCCAAGTGAATCATCGGGGTTTTTTTCTCTGTGTGCGTGAGTGTATTTTTGCTCAAGAACTGGATAATTGCGCTGATACCTGAAAAATCAAGTAGTAATTTCCTGGCGAGCCCAGGCCACGTTGTTGGAAATTCCTCATAATTATGTAAATCAGGATCTTCCCCAGGTGTTCCTAGGTGCGCGTGATGGGGAAAGTGAATTTCTCGATAACTGAGCGAAAAACCGATGGGGTATGAAATAATATTTCCGACCACTTCATTAGTGCGCCGACTCTTAAAAAGAAGTGAGTGTACAGCTTCATGAAGTAAGATAGAGATGGCATGTTGTAGCGCGGCAATAGTAGGTATGATGAATATCAGGAATAGCGGAGGTAGGATAATTCCTAATACTATGGCGATAGTAACGCTTCCATAGATACGAAAAATAGCAAGTACAGGACGTAGATTTCTTCGTTTGTAGAGCCTCTGGAGGTCATGAGAGGTGAGTAGAGGGGGCGGAACATGATCTTTTTCCTCGGATCTCTTCATAGCTATTGCGCGTCAATGAGTTTCCAGAACTCTTTATCAGTATTGTCAAATCCTGATGGACCATCATCTGTTCCCGCAAAGCATACCTCGCAATCACGGAAAATATCTCCTTTAATAAAATATGCTCGATTGCCACACGCAATACATTGGTAGGTTCCAGAAGTTGGGACTTGTTCTCCATTTTTATAAAGACTTTTTGGACTCTGAGAACTTTCATTCATGGTGAGTAGTATAGCGTAGCACAAAAGGTGCTTCAATTACATTTCCTAATAAAGTTATGCGTGGTCAGGTGTTAGGCCGGGGTTTTTTGATGCCTCCTTAATAATCTTTTTAAGAGTCGGAAGGTTAATATCCTCGAGTTTCTTAAACCGAACACAGCTTTTTCCAACGCTTGCCTTTCCTAGGTCTTTTTTATATTTTTCAGCAAGATATTTTCCGCTCGACATAGCGCATACATAAACGCTTATGTAGTGTTTTTGATTGGCGAGTGCCACAATCGGCCAGTCAACAATTTCTTTTTTATAATTACGATAAGGGAATGAACCGTATCCCAGCATATTATACGCAAAATGAGGTTTTAATTTGGGGGATATTTTCTGTATTGCATTGTGGAGAAAGAGGGTCGTTTCCTTCCGTTCCTTGGGGATTGACGCCAAGTATTCTTTAACATTTTTTGCTGATGTTTTCTTAAACATGTTCATAAAAAGAGATGATTATATTGCTCAGTAGCATCATTTTATCAGATGAGGCGAGATTAGCCGAATAGGTTAAAAAACTCCTGATTTTTTAGTTTCTCTGTTAGAATAGCGCTATGCGAGTTATTCTCTTTATCCTTTTCCTCTTTATTCCAGCGGGGAGTATTTCAGCCCAGGAGCTCCACCATGATTTACAGGGGGTGTGGCGGGCGGAAGTGCTCGAGGTGGTAAAAGAGGAGCAGGGAGTGGTGTTGGGAACTCGAATAGAAAATTCAATACAGACGCTGCGCGCGGTTCTGCTTGATGGAGTCCGGGAAGGGGAAGAAATTACTTTCGAGAACGATTATCTCGAGCTTAAACCGGGTGATAAATTCTATGTTGACTACATGGTAACGATCGATGGGCGCGAATTCTATTCGGTCCGAGAGATTGATCGAAGGTTTTCAATGCTTTTCTTACTCGGAATCTTTGTTGCGACTATCCTCATCTTTGGAGGTATGCAAGGGTTGCGCTCCCTCATCTCTCTTGCGGGGAGCCTTCTTGTTATTATTTATGTTCTCGTGCCGACCTTGGTTCAGGGAATTTCTCCTGTTCCGGTAAGTATTGCGGTTGCGGGAGCCGTGCTCTTTTGTGCTATCTTTTTTACGCACGGTTTTAACCGGCGTTCATTGATTGCATATGCGGGCACCATGATCGCCGTTGGCATTACTGGTCTTCTTGCGTACTTTTCAATACAAGGAACAGGACTCACGGGTTTCTCTTCTGATGAAAGCATTTATCTTAACTTTAATACGGGAGGACAACTTGATTTTGTTGGATTACTTCTCGCGGGAGTTATTATCGGAGCACTCGGTGTGCTCGATGATATTGCGGTAACCCAAGTTGCGGTGGTGCGTGAACTTTTTAGTACAGACCAAACACTCACTCGTGCTGAGGTGTATCATCGGGCAGTGCGTATCGGAAAAGAACATGTGGGAGCTCTCGTAAACACTTTAGTGCTCGCGTATACTGGTGTTGCGCTCCCCATCCTATTGCTTTTTTCAATGTCGGAAAGCACACTGTTCGCGATTCTTAATCGAGAGATATTTGCAACTGAAATTGTTCGATCTTTGGTAGGAAGTATCGGGCTCGTGCTTACCGTGCCTATCACCACTTTGCTCGCAGTGTGGTTCCTCTATCATGAGCGGGGTAATGGCATTGAAGAGAAGAATCATGGACACCACCATTATCACTAAAGTGAAGAATCCCGCGCGGAAAGTATTTGCAACATATTTGCATTTATTCTTCTAGGGAGTATACTAACGGTGGACTGATGTAACATCAGAGTTATTGATCCAAAACTTATAACCAAAGGAAGTTCATGGCTGCACCTTGCGGAGGATGTCCTCCACATTGCAATGACTGTGTTTTCTCTCCGCTTCCCGAAAAGATGGTGGATGAGCCGGCACAGATTATTCTGGCACGTTCAGCGTACAATTGTACGCGACCTGATGGCGGTGCTGTGGTAAAAATTCATGGCACACCCGGTATGATGCGAGGAGGGCATTTTCACCCAGTCACTGAGCGGGGAAAAGCATTTCTTCGGCGAAACAATAATCCGCTCGCGGTACACTGTTGATAGTTTATTTTATCAACGTTTATAAAGACACATAACCCCGTCTCCATGTCGGGGTTATCTTTTCAAACGATATGTTACTTTATTTTAGTATTATCTTAGGAGTTACTACCACCTCGGTGCTCATATGGCGTACGCTTTTACTTAATCATCCTCGATTGCTGACCTTAGTTCACGGCATACCAATAGTTGGAGGAGCATTAACCTGCGGATTTTGTTCCGCGTTATGGTTTTCATTAATTGCAGTATTAATTTATAATCCACTTGATACCCTCATCGAGCATCCATGGATTATCGAAATATGGATCGCATGGTTTTTTCTTGGTGCGGGAGTACTCTTTCTTCGTAATCTTATGGTAGTTTTAATAGAAGGAGGAGCGTTTTTATCACATCTTCATCAAAAAGCACATATTGAGCCTCAACATAACCCACATGATAATGGAAAAACATAAAAATTTAGTCTTAAGAGAAGCGTTACAAAGAGGGAAATATAAAGTAACCCCTTCTCGAATTCGCATCTTTGAAGAACTCAAAAAAGTCAAAAAACCAATTTCAGTAGACGAGATTTATAAAAAGGTTTCCACTATTCTCGATCGTGTTACGGTATATCGAACACTCGAAGTTTTTGGGAAGGCGGGTCTCATTTCTGTGTTTGTGTTTGAGAATCAGCATAGATATGAACTCGTGAACATGCATAGTCACTACCTAGTGTGTAATGGGTGTAGGAAGGTAGAGCGGATTGCAGTTTGCACCTTAGATAATATTGAGCATATTTCACTTAAAGCGTCTAAGCATTTTTCTTCGCTTCAGCACCACACACTCCAATTAAAAGGGTTGTGTAAAAAATGCCATTGATTCTTTATACCTCAATTCTTCTGCGAAAACCTCCAAGGAGCGCGCCAAAGCTTATGATGCAGAAGATGAGGAGGATCGCCCACCCAATAATTGGAATCAAAGATGCGATCCCGCCCACGAGTACCCCGATGAGTGCGGTTGTCCATGAAATTTCAGTTGCTTGATCTCTCTTAAAGAATCGCTCCATTATGGTGCCAATAAAGAGCACGCTCATAAGTGAGGCAAGGAGGCCTACCAGTAACGAAAAGAGAATCAAAAAGATTGAAATATACGCGCCAATGAGGCTCATCAGAAGCACGATGCTGATAATGGGAATCGTAATAATAGCGACGATACCAATAAGTAAATTTTTCCAGGGTGCTCTGTACGCGTCATTTATTATTTCAGTGGTTTTTCGTCGGAAAAGTTTAAGAATAACGTATGTTCCGATAAAGAGAGCGGCGAGTTTAATGAAGAAAAACGCCCCAACGCCGAAAGGAATGAGTCCTGAATGATCAGCTGATCGTTTTGTCTCCCATGCCTCAAAAGTAATAGGGCTAATCACCGCGCCATTCTGGATTATTGCTTCATGTCTTCCGTGGTAAGTAATAGATCCTTCGATACGTGATTCTGGGCCAAAGGTAAGTTTTTCCGCATATATCTCAACCGTTCCGTTGATTCTGCTATTGATAAAAACTTCACTTCCTCCGATACGCACATTGCCTGCTATAGGACTGTTGAGGTTAAGCACGCCCCCCGCGGCCCAAAGGTCTCCTCCAATAGGAGCGTTTGGTGAGAGGGAAATGGTACCCCCGGCAATGAGAAGATCTCCTCCAATTTGTGCATTAATGGTGATATTTCCTCCTGCAATTCGAGCATCTTGGCCAATAGGATTTCCGATATTAAGATTTCCGCCCACACCAAAGAAGTCTTGTTCAACTCCTCCCGCGAGGTTAATGCTTCCGCCCGCGGCAAAGAGATCGCCTTGTATTTCTTTATTTACGATAACTGAACCACCCCCGACATAGAGATTTCGGTAAGTGTTTGAACCTCCGACAACCACGTTTCCTCCTTGGCTTGAATCCTTAGGAAGGTAGTCTGCCGCAGCTACTCCTATAGGGAGGAGTAAGACTGCTGATATTCCAAGTAACCACAGTTTTTTATTCATACGTATGAGTACGCATAGCGCGCATGATTAGGATAAGAGACATTATTATATCACACCATCTGTAAAGGCTACCTTCCAATCTCAATTGAAAATGTAATGGTGTCCCCTGAATAAATATCTTCTCTTTTTCGCACCTGAGCTTTAAGTGGCAAGAGATAGGTATCGTTTTTTCTATCGGGGAAAATGGAAGTTTTCCAGCGCGTGTCACCAATTGTTGCGTATACCGGGACACTACCCCAGCCCCGTTTTAGAGAAGTATGGTTTTTCTGGATTGCCGCTGAATATTTTTTAGGGAGTGTAACGAAATGCCATCCAGCCATTCCTGGATAAAGCCATATTTTCGCACGCATACGGTACTGTGTCTTTTTATTGGTCATCAGGTCGTGCGTCAAATACTTCCTGCATCCGTTTAAACCACGCTTCTTTACTCTCACCAGTCTCATGAGAGAGGTTTGCAATGCGTGCTTCGTGTGCCTCGTCTGACTGCATATGCGTCATACCTTTCTCGACAATCTCCATAAACGTATCTCCGGAGAATTTTTTGTCGCAGACCCCGCCTAATTCACGGCAGGTAAGTGTTTTGCTCATATGTTTATTTATTAGTGAGGACTATTAAACATTTTTTTAGATTCTCCTCTAAAAGAAGGATTTTTTCTCTTTGTTGCATCTGTGTCTGTACCTTCTTTGTTACGTTGTTTTGTATTCCTATATAATACAAAAGTTCACCCCTATCTCCATGGATTGGAGATAGAGAAAGTTCATTCCAGAACATGCTCCCATCTTTGCGGTAATTTCTCAATGTTATCTTGAGTTTTTCTTTTCTTTTGATCGCTTCCCGAATTATCAGCACCTCAGGTTGTTTAGTGTCATGAGCCTGTAGAAATCTACAGTTTTTCCCAATGATTTCTTTAGAACTATAACCAGTAAGTTTAGAGAATTGTCTATTGCAGTAGATGATGGGGTTATCGTTCCGATTTGGATCGGTAAGGATAATACCATCACCACATGTATCAAGTGTCTTCATTATAATTTCATATGGCATTTTTTTTTCTAATTTCATGGAAATCTCTGATCTCCCAACATAGGTCGATTACAAAATGAAACCTGTTTCCAAATTATAGCAAATGCTGTATTGACATGTATATATGGTCTACCAGTCAATCTGGCAGGTTGCAGGTTGGGTGGGCAAGTTAATGATTATTCCGCTGACCACAATCCTACTCTGTTTCCTTCACTGTCGATAATAATTCCATAGAATCCCATATCAGGTATCGCTGTTTTGGGTGTATCAATGGTTGCGCCAGCTTCTTTTGCTCTATCTAAAATTTTTTGTAAATCTCCCTCAAAATTTAAATACACTAAGGTTCCTTCTCTCGAAGGTTTTCTGTTGGGTCCTTTTGTGATTGCACCAGCTACACCACCATGTTCAAGGTCTCCTGGAAGCATAAGCATGGTATCACCGTTATCCTCCATAATTTGAAATTTCTGATCGTATAACGATTCATAAAATTTCTTTGCTCTTTCAAAGTCTTCTGCGGGAATACTAAAATAACTAGCTGCATTTTTCATAAAAATATTGTTATTTCTTAATATAAAAGTAGTATAGCAGATTTAGGATTTAATCCTATGAACACACAAAAATCCCACCGCCAAACGCGATGGGTATCGTAATAACATTTCTCCCGTTTCAGGGTGATACATGACGCTTTCCTGGAGAAAGCGAATGTCTCTGAAAAAGAAGCGCAATTGCAAGTTCTCGTGATATACCTTCTAACTCCGACACTAAATCAATCATATCACCCTCTTTTTGGCACCGACCATAACATTTCCATGTTCCGTGCTTCAGATCGATCCACAGATCACGGTCATCCTCAAGGGGGCTTCCGGGCATTTTCTCAGGTGACCAGCGACACATCGGACACCGGTCCAACATCCAGTGCTCTACTTCCTTTGCACCGTTAAACCATGTAGGCTGATAGGACTCGAATATCTGACCCGGATCAATCCTCTTCACCAGTGCTTCGACCTGGGGATCCAGGACAATTTGGATCAGGTGATCATTAGTGGTACGACTCTTTTCAGAAGGTTCTTCGTTCATGACAAATTCCTTTTTCCTTGGGTTGTATGTTCTTATTGTTGTTGTTTCTGTACTTCATTTGAAGATGTATGTGCGTTTCTCGTTTGTTTGCGTAACCATGTCCTAATGGTTTTCTCTGCGACAAGAAAGGTCTTTGATGCATCGGGAATACTCATACCCTCATCTTTAATTGCTGATAGAATTTTTGCCCGTTGTTCCGGGCTTATGTATTGTGCCATACGTTTGTACGTTGTCTGCCCGCTAATCGTGGGGCAGGTATGTACAGTATACGGGGGTCATTCCAGATCGATTGGGTCAAGGTTTTGGCGGATGTGATTCTCGCAAGGAATGATCAAGCAGGAGCATAGCGTAATGTATCATGACCTTCGCAACACCTAAGCTAAAATTATGTACATGCCATAT
>CALFYW010000015.1 GCA_937952265.1 uncultured bacterium | reverse complement strand
ATGCTTGGGAGGTCTTCTGCTCGAACATCTGTAACTGATCCGACATAAGTTGAGTCTTTAAATTGTTGGTTGTATACTGCTATGGCATGTTTATCTATCTCCGAGAAGTACGAGGTAACATTGTACCCCGCATTCTCAAAGCCTTTGTGGAAACCTCCCATGCCACTGAAGAGGTCAAGAACATTTATATCTTTCATAACAAAGAGCGCAATGTGTTTGCAATCATATTAAACTTAGATACAATTACCAGCTTACTCTTGATGTCTGCTGCAACATTACCGGTGAACGGCATCTCCATCTCCAAGAGGGCGAGTTCAATGAACCTCAGTTCCTCTTCGATTTTAGCCACGTTTGGCTTGTACTCTGGCTCGATAGCCACGGTGAACTCCTTGTGTTCACGATTTACTTTTGTCTTGTTCATTCTTTTTAGATTAAAGTTTCACGATTAATATTATATTCAAGAGCGTCGCTCTCTTCAATGATAGCATCAGCTATCTTTTGTTCTATCTCATGGGCGATGTACGATACATCTAAGTCCCACAAGTCGATGCCCAGCTCACGCTTGAGTCGTTCACCCATCACTATCCACGCCTTACTATTGTTCAGTGCGTAGGATACTTGCAAAGCAATTGCTTGTTTGAAATCATCTTCTTCCATAGTTAACAATTAAAGTAGTATAGTTCAATAAGTTTTCCGCTTGGTGTCTTGACCACAGTCTTTATATCATCGACCTCAATTTCTTTGTTGCTCACACAACACATAAACTTGCCACCGATATATTCGACACGCCAATCTACACCACCCTCCGAGTAGTAGTTGGTGTACTCTCCGCTCTCGTAGTCAATGTACTTGTGACCTTTCCTATTGATTACGTTGTTGTTTCTGTCCACCCTACGGAAGTATCTACCGGCTCCGTTATCACACTCGATGTCATACTCCCACTCTTCTATGAGTTGTTGCTCGGATAGTTCTCTAACGATAGGGAAAGGGTGACCCCACGCTGTAGTAAATTGAAACTCAACGAACCAATACTTACTGTCTTTCACTCTGTACATACTTGGTTCTTCATGGTAGTAAGAGTTCCACTTCGTTCCCCAATTGGCTGTGTTCCAGCTGTACCAGTCAGGTATACCCAGTGCTTTCAGCTCTTGCTCTTTGTCGGAAGACAGTCCGTCTCGATAGAGGTTAGCTGGTTGAGGAATGATTTTGTTGAAGTCGAAGTGATTGGTTTGATCTTCTTCTTCGGTGCGCATTTCGTCAATGAATTCTTGCGCTGATTTCTTGGTGGTAAACTTTAGTACCACTCGATTTAAACAATGATTAGGCATAGCTTATCTTGTTAAGAGATTATAAAAACGTATGGCGATAGCTTCGTGAATCAATCCACTGAAGAGGACTATCACCTTGTCCCCTGATTTCTCGCACACTTCCCACGTATCCTTGTGGCTATTGTGTCTTACAAATATATTATTTTTTTGCATCTCTACAAAT
>CALFYW010000014.1 GCA_937952265.1 uncultured bacterium | reverse complement strand
AGCGAAGATTGGACCAAGTCACTCCCTCTCGTTGGGCTCCAATATCACGATGTTGAGTTGCGAATCAAGTGTCGCACGGGATTGAGTAACTTAAGTGCGGCACCAAAGATTTATGGTATGTATGCCTATTTGGATACCGCCGAGCGCGAACATTTCACGTCTCAAGAACACGAACTTCTCATTACCCAAACGCAATTCCAGCCAGTCACCAAGACTGATACATCGATTGATCTTACGTATTTCAATCACCCAGTGCAATCCCTCCACTTGACCACATCCAATGTGTCCGGTACCGGTTGGGTGAGTGATTACAGCTTCGACAAGGCGTCCCTTTACATCAATGGTTTGGCACTCTTCGAAAACATGTCCAACACCTTCCACCACAACGTCGTCCATGAAATGCACGCGACGAGCCTCGCGCCATCTTCGCTCGATGCACTTCCATTGTTCTCGTGGCCTTTCTGCCTTACCATGAACCGCTCGCAACCAAGTGGCAGCCTTAATTTCTCTCGAATCGACAATGCGAAATTGACCATTCAATCTCCAAAGTCCGATGCCAGAGAAGGTTTATACCGAGTATATGCGGTTAACTACAACATATTACGCATAAAGGATGGTATGGCTGGGGTTGCATTCTCGAATTAATTCCCAGAAGAACCAAACCCACGTTCCCCGCGTTGCGTTGATTTTAATTCAGTTACCTCCTCTATGAGCGGTGTTTCACATCGCTCTAAAATCATTTGGGCGATACGATTCCCCTGTTTAATGACGAACGGTTCACTCCCGTGATTAAATAGGATAACCTTCAATTCACCAGTAAAATCAGGGTCAATAACTCCAGCACCAGTTTGTATGCCATGTTTGAGTGTGAGGCCAGATCTCGGTGCGATTCTACCGTACACACCCGGTGGTAGACATGCGCACACGCCGGTGCTCACGAATGCTCGTTCCATCGGAGGAACTACGATTTCCTCCATACTATATAAATCATAACCTACCGATCCCGGTGATGTTCTAGTTGGTATGGTAGCATCGGGATATAGCTTCTTAATTTGAAGACTCATGAATTACACTCGTGTTAAATCTTTATGTTTCTATAATGTATATGTCTCCGAGATCCCTGAGCAATAATGAAGTTACAAATACGGTCAAACGATTGGTAGCTGCTAATCGTGACATTGAAAACATGAAATATGAAATACACAAGGTAAACAGTAGATTGGAAAAAGCTAAAAATAAATCATCTGACACTTACAAAAATGATATAAAATTAAGAGATAAACTGAAAAACAAACTAAAAGAACTGAATATCACAAAAAAGGAATATTTAATCATCTTTTTTTCCACCAAAATTTTTGACTGGATGGGAATTCAAAAGAGAATTTCCATCACATTTCCGCCTGCGATAACTTTTGACTCATAAACTCACCAAAAAATGGGTAATCTGGGAA
>CALFYW010000013.1 GCA_937952265.1 uncultured bacterium | reverse complement strand
CAATCAAATATATAAATCAGAAAATACCAAATAATGGTGCGTCTAATTCTATTTCGTATGTAAACTTCAACGTCGGTAACACCGCCATGAGAATCAAAAATGCCAATCGATCACCGACGTACATGACGGCAAATACCTTCAGAAAATTGGCGAATACGAACGCGAGACAGGCTGGGGAACACATCTACAAACGTAGAAATGACGTCAATAATATTCACGATGTATATAAGCTCAATGGAAACACGAATGTATTCATAAACCCAATGACGACGAAGATGGTTAAGAGATCTAACATAGATTTCGTGAAATTCGTGTAATTATTTTTGTGGACGAATTATCTAAATTTAAGAACGACATAAAGAAAAAATATGAATAGGTAGTAAGATGCACATACAAGATTATGTGATGAAAAAGCTTACGGTGTGTGAGAAGTTTAGGGCGTGGATACTAAAAAGAAGGGTAAGAATATACGAAAAGAAAATGGATCGTCACATCATCAGAGCTTTCAATAATAATATGAAAGCGTGCAGGTACGAGGACCTTCTTAAAAAGTCAGATGAGGAATACTACGATTTCGCCAAAAAAATGAATACGAAATATGCGTGATATTTTTAATTGTTGTCTACTTATATATATGTCGGTCAATAAGTCTAAGATCGATACAGCGTATGACAAGAATTTCATGCCTACGCCTGTTAAACGTATACCCAAGAAACAACAGGTATATATAAAAACTAATACTCCTTCAAATGGTTCTCCGAGAACTGTATATCATAAAAAAGCACTGAACAACCATGTTAGTACAGAAATTAAAAATGGGAAAGCACCCAGGTCACCACTGACCCGTATACCACTTAATGATCCATTCTATACTAAACTTTATACACTTGAAGAGTTGAAAGCCGCTAAAAGCACTAAATCTAACAAATACAAATTGATAGAACACATGAAAACGAGAAAAAAACTAACATCCGAACAAAAATTGACATATTTGAACCTATTAAAAAGTGGTATATCACTCGATAACCTCATAAGAAACGTGAATCATATGACGCAACCAAAAACATCTATTATCCCAAAAAGTCACAATAACATAACTAACATTCATGTAGCTCACGATATCGTTATGCAATCAATTATGAACACTAATTATAGGCTATTCATGCCAAAAAATAACCAAAAATACAACAAAAACATTTTTAATAATGTTAACATGTCTATGGTTAAAAAGGTCAGAACTCTCATAATTAAACATATATACGAGGAGCTAAGAGCCTATAAAGATAATAAAACTGGTCGATACGATAATTACGGACTGAGAGAACTGACACTTGCATGGAATGTGAAACTACGTCAATTGGAACTGGCTATACTTGCCGTTTCGTATATGGAGAGCGAGAGTGATTTTAAGGATATAAAGGGTATAGAATTTGTTAAACCGGGTCTATACGAGGAGATAAAAAAACACCTTTTTAAAATAGATGGGATAAAAAAAATACAAATATATATAACTCGTTCATTCTATATCCAAATATTCAAGCGGGCGGTTACTACATCATACGCAGAAGAAAGGGCTAAAAAACTTGTAGAGTTTATGACTAGAGACGGTATTTTTGGCTTTGAAGATATAAAATTGGAAGACTGGTTAATTAAGGATTACGAAGACTACATCGACAAAATAGTAAATTCATTAAATAATTATAACATAAACAAGAGCATAACGAATACGAGGAATAAGAAAAATTCTACAGTATCTGATAAAACAAAGGAAATATTAAAGCACGTAGTTAATAAATATCACCCAAACAACAAAAAGGCTTTAATTAACAAGATAAACGCAGTGGGAATTCGCAATTTCAAAAATATAACTAAAATTATTCCTAAGTCGAGAAAGTGACCACATAAAGTCAATTCAAAATGCGGTGCCCCAACTGCAAAACGTGCTTAACTGCTATTAAAAAAGGACACACGGAATGTGTTATGTCTTTCGATTATAGAAAATGCAAGAATGCTTTGATTGAAGCCGCTAAAGCAAAACAGCTTCATGTATACAACGCTCTCAAAGAAAAACACTGGATTCCGAATTTGAACCCCTCCCTTATCGATGACTGGGATACCCTTGGAACTCATCTTATCTTGAATAACTGGTATGATCAATATCATGAAATGTATAGACCCATCATTCAAGAAAGACCCTCTGGTATGGAGCCGCGGCGCAAACAACACGTGCGAAACGTTGTGAATGCGTGTATTAAAGCCAATGACTTACAAACTCTCCGCACATACGTGTATGCGAGTTCTGTGGTTGGTAATGATTGGACGCTCACTCCATTCAATACGACACACAATGGGTACACGGTCCCGGGCTCACGAATTATGGATTCCTATGCATCTGAAGATGATATGATGCATACGATGGGATTGGCTGTTAAATCCAAGAATAAGGATATCATTAAGGAAGTGTATGGATGGTTTCAAAACAGAAGCGCCCACTGGAATACGTGGGATTTTGATTATGCGATTGAAACCGGTGACATCTCCGTTTTGTTTCAAGTCATCGAATTATGGAGAGATTGCCCGGATGGATTGAGAGGGGTTGGAATCCAAATGAAATTGGCCACTATCGGAAAAAGTCGCTTGGATATGTTAAAGTTGTTGGATGAATTCCTTCCTAACAAGGCATACCCAGATGATATGATGCGCCAGATTAATTACAGTAGAGGTCAATCTACCAGAGCCAGACGAAAGATGGCTTCGTATGTATCCCAAAAGATGCTTGAGGTAGGACACAACCAAGCGGAGGAGCGACGAGTTGAGCGGGAGAGAATTGAACAGCGCCAAGCCACCGCTGCGCCCGTAGCTCCTGTGCAAGAAAGACCCACCAATCTTCAAAAAGTGTTGTCACTGATTGAGGATTGTGAAATTCAAGAGGGAAAGTACCTCGAAATATGCAATCTTCTCATGGATGTACAACGACGAGGGGTTAGAGCATAGAATAGATATATAGTTTGTAAAACATACCTAAGTCAAACCTAGCATTCCACAAAGTCAATTCCAAAAAACAAGAACCTATATCAATGCGCTGCCAAGACTGCAAAACGTGCTTATCTGCTATCAAAAATGGACACATTGAGTGTATGAAAACCTTCAACTACAAGAAATCCAAGAAGGTCATTGAAGCTGCTGCTACTCACCAACAGCGAAACATCTACAACTTCCTCAAGACATATGGTGGTCCCAGATCTCTTGAGGTAGAAATCGAACTTTGTGCCAAGAATCAATGGTTGGATGAATATTATTCGTTTTTCCGTTCGGATCTTCGCCACATGGCGATCGGGGGCACCCGTGAGGACAAATTGAATCTCATTCGTCACATGATATATGCCGCGATCAAATATGGTGATATGTGTATGGTGAGAAGCGCGCTTGGATATTATCCATCTACTGTGAGAGATGCTTTTGCCAATATTGGGGACATGCACAAAATCATTGAAGAGACCATCAAGACTGAACATGTTCAAAAGATTGAGTTGATTTACAACACTTTCTGTCACAAATACCGAGACTGGTCTCCGTGTGATTTTGAAGATGCTATCGCTACTGATAACATGAATACGCTCAAGTGTGTTATTGAAGCGTGGAGGGAATCCCCGGGTGGTTTTCGTGGTGCGGGAGTCCAAGTGAAATTGGCTACTATCAAACACAACCGCCTCGATATGTTGCAATACTTGGATAGATTTATCTCTGGATACCCAGATGACATGTTGCGCCAAATGCGAACCATGCGAGGCAAGAGCAGCCCTGCCCGAAGAGACATGATTAACTATGTGGCTGCGGAACGACACAGCCGGTTGCGCGAACAAAATATTGAAAGAGCCGCTCGTATCGCCGCGGCTCAGGCTCCGGCTCCGGTTGCCGAGCGCATTACCAACCTTCACAAGGCTCTCG
>CALFYW010000012.1 GCA_937952265.1 uncultured bacterium | reverse complement strand
CACGACGTCTACGCAGTAGAGAAAGAATTAACCCAGAATACGACGAAACAAGAATTTATGAACCCCGTGATAAGAGAAAAGAATGGAGTACCATTGGGTTATTAGGTAAAGTTAGAGTACGAGATGAATCACCAAAACACCCAAATTGGAAGTACTTAAAAACTATCGCAGGTAAAAAACTGTGGCTTATTAAATAAATATACAAGTCATTCGCCAAACACATTTAATAATCTTCTCCTTTTCTCTCCGGTGAGTATTCCTCGCTGTAAAGAAAACCTCCCCTCATATTAGATATGTCTGGTTCACTCATTCAACTCGCAGCGAAAGGTGCCCAGGATGCGTACATCACGAGTTCGGTGGGTATGTCCCTCTTTAGAACCAAGTATACACGTCACAAAAACTTTTCACAAGCGGCCAAGCTCATTAAAATCATTACAAACAAGGACTCCACCGTCATCATCCCGTCCTACGGGGATCTCCTCGATGGACTCTGGTTCGAGGGTACGGATCTCGTCACCAAATTTACTGGGTGTACGTTTCATCTATACATAGGGGGAACGAAAGTGGATTCCCAACCATTTGATTTTATCGCTGATATTTGGCAAAATTATATGGCTGAGACGTACACAAAGTCCCAGGAAATTAACAACGCGACCTCTACGTCGAACACCCGATTTTTACCACTTCATTTCTATTTTTGTGATCACGAAATGTTTTTGCCACTCATTGCACTTCAGTACCACCAGATAGAACTACGTATAGAGTTTCCCGATGCATCGCAACCAGTCGATGTCAAATTGTATGGAAATTACGTGTATCTCGACACAGAGGAACGTACATTTTTTGCCGATAACTCACACGAATTTATCATCACACAGGTACAAAAACAAACATACGACACGTCGGATAACCTTGATATATCATTCTTCAATCATCCAGTAAAGAGTCTCTACTTTGGACATCCAACGACAACTAACATTCTCATAAATGATAAGTTTACATTCGATACGGCTGATATCTATCTCAATTCCACACCTCTCGTAGAAAACATGTCTCCACTCTATTACCACTCCATCCAAAACTATAAACATAGCAAATTTGGAATTAATCAATTTGATGAAAACCAAAACTGCCCCTTCTACACTAGATATTATGCGTTTAATTTCTGCAAAAATGCGTCGAGTTACACACCCACCGGGACGTGTAACTTCAGTCGTCTCGATGACGCAAAAATTACACTCAGAAACGTCCAGAGAGGTACCCTCAGAACAGGTGAAAAGATTACCCTATACGCCGTAAATTATAACATACTAAAAGTATCGAATGGAATGGCCGGTATTTTATTTGGTAATTAATAGTAGTAGTCATGCCTTTCATTGGTAACGCAGGACAATTCTCAAACATACATGAGAAAAACTATGCGTCATCCACGCTCCGTGTAGTTGAAGGAGATGCGTTGTATCAGGCATATAACCCCGCTGATAGTCACTATAAACTCATTACAACTCTCCAAGAAGTTACTACAATTGGAAGTGTTACAGCCAATACTATACAATTTACAAACACAGGTACCAGTCTTGTCACAAGTTCTAACATTGGGGTAGCCAACGCTCAACCAATGCACACTTTGGATGTGGGTACGAATGTGTACATTGACGATATTGGTTCAAATACGATTCACACGAGTGGTACAACATACGCCAACAAAGTCACAAGTGAAACTGCTGAGATCACTGATTCTGTCACAGTGCGTGATACAATCGTAGACAAGATTTTTCCAAAAACAAATGGATTTGTTCAATTCATGTCGAACGTTGGAGTACTAAACACCGCACCCATTCATACATTGGATATAGGTGCCAACGTTCAGATAGATGAATATGGTTCAAATACATTTTATACGAGTGGAAATGTATATTCCGAACATTTTAAGTCGTCGAATATAACCGTATCTGGAACTATCGATACCGACGAAGTCATTATTAATCATGTAAACGCAAAATCGACTGATTTTGTAAACTTTACATCAAATGTCGGTATTTTGAACACCGCGCCTATTCACACATTAGACATAGGCGCCAATGTTCAAATAGATGAACTGGGTTCAAATACGTTTTATACGAGTGGTAACGTACACGCTACTAAATTTACCGGTGACGAAATCACGCTTACCGGTACCATCGTCGCATCCGATTTCATTTTATCTGGTGGGTCTCAGTCTACCCCAACGCCACAACTCCAAACGGTTTCCGAAGTCAATCCACAAGCCGGGCAGATAGCATTCTCTTCCGACAGAACATTGACCTTATCCAACGCCACAGCGGGTATGAACGTGACAGTTATCAACGCCATCACGACTAACAGTAATTTGGTCGGAGACAACATAACTGCGGTAACGACGAGGAGTAATTTGATAGCGGATAATGTGAATTCGGTCACTGTGACTGCGACCACGACGAACAGTAATTTGGTCGGAGACAACGTGACTGTGGTCACGGCGAACAGTAACTTGGTCGGAGACAACGTGACTGTGGTGACGACGAACAGTAATTTGGTTGGAGACAACGTGACTGTGGT
>CALFYW010000011.1 GCA_937952265.1 uncultured bacterium | reverse complement strand
ACTTGTTCAAAGGCAAACTTTGTGTGTCTTCTAAATCTTGATATGAAGTGTGAGTACTGTGGTTGCTCAGTAAGCCACCTGTCCTGAATGCCTTTGACTGCGAGTGACAATTTACCCGACATTCCTACTATTTGTGAGTAAAATTTTGGTAATTAAAACGATGTGATATCTTAGAATGAACATTCAGTTGCGAAAATTCAATCCAGCCAAGATGGGCGACGACCGAATATGCGTCTTTATTGGAAAACGTAACACAGGTAAATCCACGTTAGTCAAGGATATCATGTATTACAAAAAACATATACCAGCTGGGATAGTTCTATCAGGCACAGAAGAAGGAAACCATTTTTATGGAAAGTTCATACCAGACGTCTGTGTCTACGGGGATTACGATGGAGAAGCCGTCGATCGTGTTTTGTCCAGGCAAAGAAAACTCGTCGGTACGAGGGGTAAAAACAACACAAATGGAGCCTTCATGCTTTTGGATGATTGTATGTATGACTCAAAGTTTTTGAAAGAAACACGAATTAGACAATGTTTTATGAATGGTCGACACTTTAACATATTTTTCATGTTAACTATGCAATATGTGATGGACCTCCCACCTGCCTTGCGTGCCAATGTGGATTACGTTTTTATTCTTCGTGAGAACATCATACAAAATAGAGAAAAGCTCTATAAATCATTTTTTGGTATCTTCCCATCGTTCGATATGTTTTGTAAGGTGATGGATCAATGTACAGAAAACTATGAATGCCTTGTACTTGATAACACTGTAAAATCGAATAAAATATCAGACTGTGTCTTTTGGTACAAGGCGAAAATTAGAACGGGTTTTAGGGTAGGGAGTCCACAATTGTGGAGTATGCACAAAAAAACGTACAATCCAAAATATTTAGAACAGCAGGAGGCTGATGCAAAGAAGGCTACAAAGAAAACGCACCTTACGGTCACGAAACGAAAATCGTGATGCGTCACTTAACAATTTCAAAAAAATCAGTTAACATTAAATGTCTACCGACGTGCGGACGTTGAATCTTTCCGAGAACGATGATGGTATGGTTCCACTCACGACATCTTTTGTGCAAAACAATCAACCTGAAAAAAATGTGAGTCAAAATAAAGAAATGACCATGGATTCCACCGCTATCGCTGATATTATGGGTCAGCCAGAAATGCCCCTCGAGCCACCAA
Organism: uncultured bacterium; assembly: GCA_937952265.1. Taxonomy (GTDB): domain Bacteria; phylum Patescibacteriota; class Minisyncoccia; order Phycocordibacterales; genus CALFYW01. The sequence continues at coordinate 1,894 of CALFYW010000011.1, read as the reverse complement.
TGATGGAATCCGATCCACGGGTCCAGCAGCCAGCTGTTATGCAACAGCCAATGGTTGTGCAACAACAGCAGCCACAACAACAAGCGGTCGCCCAAACAAAAAATCCATTCAACCTTACTGATGAGCAGATGCAAGCCTGTGCCGGAAAAGCTCGCCAATTACGTGCCCCAATTCTTGAATGAACAGGGACACCGAAGCATGGTCGGCCTCGCGGCGACCGGTGCTGTGGCGGCTGGTATTTTCTACGTGCTCAAGAAGTATGCTTAGATACCGACGACTCTGTAGATATATCTACCACCGCCGAAAAAACGATTAGCAATTGCCAAACCGCAAATAAACGCGGGTATCAAAAGCGCCAAAGAATTTCCGGTGCTTCTGATATCCTTGCCGAACTTACGGAGTTCTTGTTTCACTTCACCAACGGAGCTTATGAATATAGACGCGATGGCATATGAAATTACGCACGCGAGTAGTATGTATTCGTGATCCGTCCCGAAATCACCGAGTCTGATGTACGATTTAAGTCCACCTCTCGCGATCACGTTCAACGTGAATGGAATCAATATGAGAATGAGCGCACTCACTATCCATGGTTTAGTTTCATCACTCGCTTTATCGGCCAATACTGGGCTCAACATTATCATGAGAGCCGATAGCCACATTAATATGAAAATAAAAATCGATCTATTCATTTACAATAGATATACATTATTTATCCTGGACGTGTTTACCACAAAATTCCGTCTTCTCTGGTATCTCTTGGTAAATGCCTATGGCGATAGACATGGTTTTGAGCTTATCGTACTTGTCCCAGAACGCAGGACTGTGTGCGTACTCCTCGACACACGTGTGTGCGAGTTCGTGAATTAACACGTGCATGACTTCGTTTGGTTCGCCGTCTATACACAAGCCTATTTCGTGCCCCTTGTTTACACTGTAACCCACACTCCCCTGTTGCGCTCTGTGGTGTGCGGTGATGGGTATGGGGTCGACCAAATGTGCAAACTCATCATTGTCGGCTTCGCGAATATGTTCCCTGAGAAGTTCGTACCTCTCCTTGACGATACGTAAATTTTCAGGTTCGGTCGTGTGTATGTATATGTATACATTTAGGAGAAACAAAATAACCAGAAGTATCATCTCTTATATACAAAGATAAATTTAGAGTATAGGTCTGATATGGGATTTCCAGACATGGGTTCCCATGATTCTAACCTAAATCCCATTTTTTCTAAACGCGTAACTAATAGGTCTCTGTGTGCGATCGGTTCAGATTTTGCGCCGTCTTGGTAATACGGTGTGTCTTCGAGGTGAACAAATAACTTTTCACCAAATTGTCCATTGCTCGATGATTTCATGAGAAAGAAACTTTCCTTGCCGTACTTGAGTGGCGTCTTAAATATGATTTGGTTTGAATCGGGTATGATTCCTATGAGCCTCCCACCGGGTTTCATGCGTCGTCCTATTTCACGGGTGGTTTCTTTGAAGAGGTCTTCACTCGCGAATATATAGTGAAGTGAAAAATTGTAACACACGACATCGTACCTTCTGTTTGGTGTAGACATGATGTCTCCTAAATAAAAATTGACACGCATCTTGAACGTCTTTGCCCTTGATTTGGCCTCGTCGAGTGCATCATCGAGTGGTTCACACGCGCTGAGATTCACCTTACAGTGTTTGTATTTGCCGAGATCACCCCCGAACCCACATCCCACATCTAACACGGCGTCACCTTCCCTACATATTCTCTGTATGAGTTCCCTCTTCTCAGCGTTATGATGTTTCCGTATCTCCTCCATAAAATTGATTGATATTTTTTAAACATTGGTTTGACTTAGGCATCCCCTGTGCTAAAAGACCATATTGGTCTCATTTAGACATGGGTTGTGGAATA
>CALFYW010000010.1 GCA_937952265.1 uncultured bacterium | reverse complement strand
ACTTCTCAATCGGTTTCTCACGCTTGCACTTGGTGCATACTTTGGTATCACTCATTTACACGACGTTCTTTTATTAAATCCATCCAAAGACTCGGCGCGGCATAATACGGGCGCTCAAGAACCTCGCGCAACTCACCGAAATCAACCTCCTCAGAATAGTATCCATTTGACTCTCCATACCAACGTATATCTACAAAACCTTTTGCCGTCCCTAATCGGTAGAATGTATAGGTGTGGGTATAATCCCCATCCTCGTTCCATCCGTCTTTTGTGTACTTTTCAGCAACCAACAACGGAGATCCAAGTAGGTCGTTGATATCTCCTGAGATATCCTCAATAACAACAGACTCACAACACTCCTCAGTATGCCACATCGCCCATTGCTTGTCGGCTGACTGGAAGTATATCTCATCCTTATTTTCATCGACATAGATGTGTTCTAGTGTCGCTCCTTTCATTGAAAGGTCTACTCTTTCCTCACTCATCACTCTCCTTCTTCTTACGTTCAATGCGGCGCTCAACCTCCGTCAATCTATATTTCTGAACACGCACAACCACACCATTCTCCGAAGAGAATCGCATCGCGTGGCCAATCATCGGCGTGTCGTTTACCTCCTTGAGCAACGGAACCATATCTTGGCGCGTCACGGGCTTCGACTCACCTATCGCCATATCGACGAAGAGTTGTGCAATCTTGTTGCGGACTTTTAAATCAATTTCACTCATCGTTCTCGGTTTTAAATGCTTGTAGATTGAATTATCTTGACAATAATAAGTACAATAAAAAAAGCCATGAACCAAAAAATCTCTTTGTTTGAAACCACTAAAGCGCCAGCAAAGGTGGGCGGATTATTAGGGTCGTGATTATACCATTTTAAAAAATTCTTAACCATTGTTCTCGTTTTAAATTATAACCCGCAGTAACCTGAGTCGCACTCGTTGAAATCGTCATCGAACAACGTGGTTTGCGGCTTCCACTTCATAATCTGTCTATATGTCACATCAGAACGAAACGTTCCTTTGTTGCTCTCTTCCATGTCAGAGAACCATTGCATCTTCACAGGGTCTTTGGTCGCCATGTGAGACAAAAACAAAGGTGATCGCCACAAACATACGACGCAGTTGTTCATG
>CALFYW010000009.1 GCA_937952265.1 uncultured bacterium | reverse complement strand
GTCACTGACAAGGAGTGGCGTCTAGCCACCGAAAAGGACTTTGAAGATTTCAGGGTGGTGTTTGACGGATATAACAATCCCGAAGAATATGAATGGGAAGGCTCGCAATCAAGCGGCTCTACTTATGCAACAGGCGGCACCATCAAGCCTGAGTTAAAACGTAATGAACGAGTCACCCATAAGAAGTATGGACGTGGGACGATTCGAGAAGTAGGTCAGACAGAATTCTACATCGAACTTGATGAACCTTACGATGATCGTGCTTTTATATTTGTCGATCATGGTGATCTTGGAGAAACCTTGTTCCAAGATTTTAGGATCGATGGCAAACCCGCAATGTCACTGCTTGGAACACCAGTAGCATGGAAAGAAGACGGCACAGAATACTCAGGTGAATTGATTCACGACTCCAAAAAAGGGTTTGCGGTCAGTATAACGAACGCGACAAGTTCTGATGGTACCACCAATCATGCGCTTGAAGGCGTGATAATGGTTCCTGACAATTGGGAGGATGTACACACATTTGATTATTACCGAAAGAAAGACAAAATGGAAAAAGGAGGAAAAATAACGACAAATCAGAAGGAATTAGTTGACATGGTTTACGATACTTTGGTGGGCAACAAGCAATGGCCGCAAATCAAGGTTGAAAACATCATTGATAGCGAGGTGATACCCTCCCAAGGAGCCATCTACTTGAAATACAAGTTAGACGAGAGGGTTGTAGGTGAAGGTAAAATTGAAAAGATGAAGCCAAAAGAAGTAAAGCTTGTGTTGAAGGCGTCTGATTCAACAGAGTTTTCCAAAGGTGGCACAACCTATGCAGGTGGGGGAGAGATGGCTGATTGGAATGAAGACGAATTTTTAAGGTACGCTCATTCAGAAATATCAGCGTTCATACTTGTTGAACTTGGAGCACACCTTTCAAAAGATTGGACTTTTAAACACAAAGGAATCGAATACCGAATAGAGCCGATGTATCATTACGAGCAGGGCAAGTTGAAAAAAATGAGGGCTGCTACCTTTACTATTTACAAAGACGGACAAGATGTTGGCTCTATCGACTATCTTCAAAAAGGATTTGCGAAGGGGAAGCACTTTGTTCCCAATTCAAGTCATTTTGGTTGGACAGGAGAGAGATTTGGAGAAGGCGGTCAAACAGGTTATGCAGCGAAGTTCGCTAAGTACGACCTGTCGAAGTTGCCTGAAAAGGTAAGGGATGCGGTTGAGAAGGTGCGTGAGAAAACTGATGGCTTTAAGGACACTTCGGGCAAGCGTGGTGAGTTATTGAAGCGGACGTTGGGTCTGCTTGAGAACAAGCACAAGGATGCGCTGAAATCAACTAAGAAGCCCGCGCCGAAGAAGAAACCCGCTTCGAAGAAGACCACAACCAAGAAGAAGTCGGCTCCGAAGAAAAAGGCTGCACCGAAGAAGAAAGCGGCTCCAAAACCAAAAATGAAGCGTAAGAAGGCTACCAAGAAAGCGACTCCGAAGAAGAAAGCGGCTTCGAAGCCTAAGATGAAGCGTAAGAAGAAGGGGGTGGTGTCGCATCAAACCCCGGGCAACGTGAAACTAACCGAAGCCCTCAAGTCGCGTGGCATTACTCAGGCTATGGTGGACTACATCAATAAGCACAAGACGGGGATCAGCGTATTTGGAAAGGGTGCTCATCAGATCAAGACGGGCAGTTCCAAGGAGATGGACAAGAGGTTCAAGGCATTGAGACCCGGCACTCGTTTGTCCAAATACGGAACCCTCTACATGGAAACTCGCGAGAATCGATCGGACAAAGATCGTCGCAAACGACTTTAATTCTAAACCCTAATTGTCATGACAATCACTAAATCACAAAAACAGCTACTCACAGCAGGTGCTCTCCTCGTAGGAGGGGTGCTTGCCTACCGTTGGTGGCAGAACAAACAAGGCTCAAGCAGCATGATGGGCGGCAACAGGCGTGGTCGTTGGATCAACTGCTGTAAAGGTCTTCACAACAAACCGTGCCACGTCTACAAGCGTGCCAATGAGACTCGTGCTCAGGCATGTAGACGAGGCTGCACGCCATGTTCGACTATCCCGAAGGGTCATCCTTATTTCTTGACCCACGTGAACCGTTCGCTTCACCGTCAGGGATTGCGTCAGCACTAGGATGAAAATAGGTGTCTAAAGACCGTCTGCGGGGGTTTTGTTAAAAACTTCCGTATGGTTTTTAGGCACCTTATCCTATTTTTGTCAAAACCTATCAACACGTTCCAAAACATCTAAACCATTGACCTATGGGAGAAACCGTCTCAGAAGACGCTGAAATCGAATACGAAGCAGCGCACGAAGATTACATTGAGGAAAACGATATTGATGTCGATAGCTTACCCGCTCCGATCAGACGAAAGATCAGCTTATACAAGGCTGCGCTTGGTCAGGTTGAGAAGCGTACAAAGCCTCCGACAGACAAGCAAATCGCTTCACTAGAGCGTCGCAGTGAGGGTATAGCAAAGGACATTGCTGACTACATGGAAACCAAGGTTGATCCTCCTGCACCTGTAGACCCTCCTGCACCCGCAGACCCTCCAAAGCCAAAGAAGAAATCTGAATCCAAGTCAAAGGGCGATCCTGTTGCAAGTAAGAAAGAGGGTGGAGATGGTGACGGAGATGATGACGACAAGAAAGAGGGTGGCGGTAACGGGCTATTGGCGGTTGTCGCCGTTGGGCTTGGTGCGTTGGGGCTGTATGCTCTTGCCAAATCCCTTCGTAAGTAGATCGCTATTGTAGCGACCTACAACTTTTCCACATTCATCAAACGGTAAACAGGTAAGCTTATATTTATGAGCGGACAAGTTCATACTACGGAGGTCTATCAGCTTTTGCGGCTTCAGTCGCGCTTGGCGAGGAAGTTGGGTGTTTCGGAGTTTTTGAAGCGTCTCAAGGCGATGGATCACGAGGGCATGGGTAGTGAGGAGGAGGAGTTAATCAAGTACGTGGTCAGCAAGGTATGCGAGGCGTACAAGGTTCATCCTCATGATGTCATGTACACCAAGAAGCGTGGGGTGGTGACTACTGCTAGGAATTTGTGTTTTGCGGTGATTACCCGTCAGATGCCGACGTTGGATCAGCGTTCGATCGGCTTGTATTTCAATGGCAGTTCACGGCAGACTGTGTATCGGGCGTCCAAGCGAATGCAGAACTTTTGTCCAAAGAACTTTGCAGATCGCAAGTATTTGAGGCATTACGAGGAGATCAGTCAGAAGGCGACTCGTTTTGTTGAGCGACACATAAACCAAAAAGAAGTTCAGTGAGTAGTTTAAAGAGAAAGTTTTTCCGCAAGAATGGTCGGGCGACAAGGCAGGAGTCGGCATTATGCAAGCGCATGGTGCAGATTTGGGATGATCTTCCTTCGGAGTTCAAGATGAACATCGTTCCTGCTACGAGCACGGCGGAGTTGATGGACATTGTGGATTCAGCCGAAGCCGCTATTGGTTCGGGTTTTTCATCAGCGGAATCCGTGGAGGAATTACCTAAGACTGATGATTTTCCTTCAAAGAAGCAGAGCAAGAAAGACGACAGTTTATTTGATACTATGGGTAAGACCAAAGAGGCAGTTCCCGAGAGCACATCTTCGATGGATGGTTCTGAGGCGGCTGAAGGCAGCGGTGAGGCTGCGAGCAAATCCGAGGGTGGGTCTTCGGTGTTAAAGGACTTGGCAAACGAGTTTGAGGCTGAGTTAGGGGTAAGTGATGAGGGTTACGACCCTTTGGAGGGGCCTGTCAAAACCCGTTCCTACAACCAACCCGAGGCGGGTGATGAGTTGGAGTCTCCCCCTGTAGAGGAGGTGCCACCTGAGCCAATCCCAAGTGATCCCCCTCCTGCTCCCGATTCAAATCAGGGGCAACCACAGGGCGTACCCCCTCAGGCGGAACCAACTCCTGAGCCAACCCCTGATGACATTCCCGCTGATGCCTACCAAGCACCTGATGAGGATGAGTTTGCCGAGACCGAGGAAGTCTATGAGGATGATGATGTGGGTGGTGGTGAGCCGTTGGGCGGCGACAATCTCAAAGACATGTCCCCTGCTCAAAAGCGGAAAGCTGCGGAGAAGACGGCGGACTTGATCTTAAATAACTATTGCAGGTATGCCCCGATGCCGTTTAAGAATTGGTCTAGCTTTTCCAAGCGTAAGATCAAGCGTTTGGTTGATTCAGACAGGCTGAACGTGCACATGGTCATTGATGGCGATGGCATGACCGTGGAGGAATACTTGCAAGGGGTTAATCAGCAGGTTGAAAACTTGTTTGAGGTTGATGAGGAAACTCGTCAGGAGATCAGAGAGCCGCTTGTGGAGGTGTTGATGGAGAATGAGGTGGCATTGACTCCGACGCAGCGTCTTATGATCGCTGTGGGGTCACACTTGGTGCAGATGAGTATGCAAGCCTTTAAGATCAGCAGGGAGAACAATGAGATGCTGAAGACCTTTGAGCGTTTCCATCAGGAAAATAAAGAGTCTGCACGTCCACCAAGGGGTGAGGATACTTCGCAGTATGAACCCAACCATGAGGATATGTCGGCAGAGTCGGATGAAGAGGTTATTGAGCCTGAGGTTGAAGAAGAATCGGTCGAATGAAAAAACGCAAGATAAAACGCAATCCGAAGCCTTTACCTGAGCGTGAGCCGAAGTTGATCACGGTGGCAGGTCGCAGGGGCGTGGGCAAGACTTATGAGACGCTGCGCATGATGCAGACTTATGTCCGCAACAATCATCGTACGGGGCGCAAGGGGCGTAAGGTGTTGATTTTTGATGTCAACAATGAGTTTGGGAATGTAAAGGCTGACCACAACCCAAAGTTTTACCATGTGAAGGACTTGCCACTGAGTCAGATTAAGGCTTATGGCAAGAGCACAAAGCCTGACTTGCGGAGGATCACTCCGTTTAAGGAAAATGGCGATCGGATGTCATTGGATGAAATGGCTTCGACTTTGGGTGTGATTTTGGAGAATTACAAGAATGGGTTGTTGTTGATTGAGGATATTACGAAGTATGTGACCGATAGTCTGCCCGGGGATTTGATCGGCTCCATCTGCACCCTCCGCCATGTCAGCACCGATGTAATCATTCACTTTCAAATGGTGCAAAAACTCTGTCATCCAAAGTTATGGTCAAATGCCAATGAAATTCGACTTCACCGCGCCGAGGACACCATCGCCGCTTACCAAAACAGGGTAAAGGGAAACATTGAGCACATGCGTATTATGGAGTACATGATCCGCATGAAGAACAATCAGGGCGACAAGCGGTTTTGTTGCTATCTCGACAAGGACTATGGTAAAGTACGTGGCAATTTCACCGTACAGGATTTCACCGAAGCCATTGCAAGCTATTTGACTGCCAATCCAAAAATTGTCAACTCGGAGTTAAAGGCGCAGGACTTGCTTTCGGGCAAAAAGAAATATGAGTCTCGCCAACAGGCGGTCAAGGGCATTATTCGAGAGATGTTTCATCAGTACTATGGCAACAGGTAGCTTATGGACAAGGATCATAACATACTGATCAAATTTGCCTCTCGCAGCCGTCCTGAGAAGTTTTTCAACGTCATTGATCAGTTGTACGCCAAGGCAGACGATTCTACGCGTGTGATCGTGCTGTGCACCTTGGATGAGGATGATCCATTTATGTACAATCAGGAGGTTGTAAAGCGGTTGATTGAGTTGAAGAACCAACATCCTGAGACCTTCATTTTCAACTTTGGTCAAAGTCAAAACAAAATTGATGCGATCAATCGTGATTTGGAGTTGGTTGAGGGTCGGTGGTCGATCCTTGTGAACATGAGCGATGATTTTGAGGTCTGCTATCAGGGGTGGGACACAAAGATCATCTCGGACATGGAGGATCATTTCCCTGATACTGATGGGGTGCTTCATTATAGCGACGGATATACCCATGAGAAGTTGTGCACGATGAGTGTGATGGGCAGGGCTTATTTTGACCGATTTGGGTACATCTATCATCCATCGTACAAGTCCTTGTGGTGTGACAATGAATTTACGGTGGTAGCCAAAAACTTAAAGCGGTATGTGTACATAGACGATGTGATTGCTCGTCACCAACACCCTGCAAACGTGGGCGGGGTGGTCGATGATCAGTTAAGGCTTACCGAGAGTTTCAACGATGAGGACTATCATAACTTTTGCATTCGCAAAGCCAAGAATTTCCCTCAATGAAGTACACGCAGAACGATGAGCAGGACTTCATATTGAAGTTTTTTGAAAACGAACCCAAGGGTACGTTGTTGGACATTGGTGCCAATGACGGGATTACTTTTTCCAACAGCCGTGCTTTGATTGAGCGAGGGTGGAGTGCACATCTTGTAGAGCCGTCACCTGTGGCGATGGGGCGTTGCAAGTCAAACGAACCTCCGCTAGAAAAATCTCAAATGATTTGGTATCATCAGGTTGCGCTCAGTGATCTTGATGGGGAGAGCGAGTTTCATGAGTCAGGATCGCTTATTACGGTATCGGATACCGCACTTGTGTCGTCGTTGGATGAACAGGAGACAAGGCGGTGGCGGGGGTCGGGGGTGACTTTTAGTACCACTCGGGTGAAAACGATGAGTTGGCAGACCTTTTGGAAAAGCATTGGCACGAGTTCTCTTCGGTTTATTTCCATTGATGCCGAGGGGCTTGATGTGGCGATTTTAACGCAGATTGATTTGGAGCAGACCAACACTGCGCTTATATGTGTGGAGTGGAATTCCAATCAGATTGCAAAGCAGCAGATCACGACCTACTGTGGGCGGTATAATTTCCGCTTGATTCATCAAAATGCGGAGAACTTGATTTTGGCGAACTATGAAAATTGAAAAACAGGTAGGCCCGTTAGTTTTGATCGCTTATGCCAACAAAGCCGAAGCGGTTGTTGAAGCAACCCGTCATGACTTTGTGGTGGCTTTTTCAAGGGCATCATTGTTAAAGCACATGGATGGGCTACCTGAGAAGATTGAGAAGATCGACAAGGGTGAGTTATACATGAGCACTATGCTTGAATGTGCTTCTCGGGATTTGCTGCTGATTCGTGATGAGTTGATCAACGAACTGATGAAAATACCTGATACGCATCAATCATTCAGGGTTATTTTGCATGGTGAGCGAAAACATCTTTACGATCGCATTCGAGATGAACAGCAGATGGGTCAGGTGGAAATTGAGGGTCAGCAATTCCCTGCACACAAACGTGTCTTGAAACTCATTCAGCACATTGATAAGGAGCGAAACGCGGCTTATGACATGTGTTTTTTGTTGTGGAAGGATGACAGGGAGCGATTCAACAAGGTGATGGAGGGCAAGTTTGATTTAGACTTTTTGAACAAGCAATTTGAGCGTAAACAGGCAGGAGCAAATTGAGACGGATGAAGGATAGAAAAGTACCTGTGGTAATCAATTTGGCTACGGGAAATTATGTGAAGGGTCAGGAGCGTCTTGATCGCTCACTTGTAGCGGACAGACCTTTTGAAAAGCGATTTTGGCAGGACGAGGAACAAATAGGTGCCCCCAAGCACAAGGAAAACCCTTATGCGTTCAAGCTGTATGGATTTTCTAGTGCGATCAATCAGGGTTTCAAGCACATTCTATGGGTGGACGCGAGCGTGTTTGCGGTCAAGAATATTGACCCTGTATTTGAGGTGATTGCCGATGAGGGTTACATTATGCAAGCGGCAGGTCACAAGGCGGGCACGTGGGCAAATGACAGGTGTTTAGAGTACTTCGGAATTACTCGCGATGAAGCTATGGAGATTGACATGTATGGCAATGCGGGTTTTTTGGGCTTGAACATGAATGCGGAGATTGCTCAGGATTTTTTGAGGGAGTGGTATGTAGCGATGAAGGCGGGAATTTTCAAGGGTGGATGGCGCAATGATGATCTTTCGGAAAGCAAAGACCCCCGATGCAAGGGACACCGACATGATATGGTGGTAGGCTCGATCATTGCTCACAAACTTGGGATGGAGTATAAACGTGGGGATGAATGGTTACAGTATGCAGCCCCACGTGAACCTGTAAGAAACCAAACTATCGTATTCAAGGCTCAGGGAGTCGCCTAACAAAATATTATGCAAGCAGAGCAAAAGATTGTAAAAGGTTATTATGAGCACTATGAGGGGGAGTTGCCTCATGATCCTGCCTCGGAGAAGACCTTGTTTAAGTTAGCGATCGATCACATGATTGGTGAGCGAGGCTTTATCAACTATCGGGGATGTGAGATCGGTGTGCTTAACGGGGAGACATCTCGTTTTTTTCTTGCCTTGCGTGAGAACATATACCTGACGGGGATTGATCCATTGATTCCTGACTCCATGGAGGCGAGTTTGATTGGGAGTAAGGAGATGATTGACAAGAACTGTAAGCCGTTTGAGCATCGGTGGAACTTCATCAATGACTACAGTTACAATGTGGTTCATCATTTCAAGGATGGTCATTTTGACTTTTTGTTCATTGACGGTGATCACACTTACGCTGCGGTTGCTCGTGATTTTTCCGATTACTTCCCGAAGGTAAGGGAGGGTGGATTGATTTTTTTCCATGACAGCCGTATGTACAGGGGCGGGGCACCATTCCACAAAGGCAGTAGCAAGTTTGTGGAAGACCTCTTACAAGAAGGGCATGAAAACACAGGTGTCAAGCTTGTGGGTGAAGCTTTTTCGTTGACTGCATTTGAAAAATTAGAGACCACGTGAGCATCGTTCACCGAAACTTCATTTTCATCCATATTCCGAAGACTGCGGGCACTTCGATTGAATCGATCATTGGCGGTTCGGGGCATAAGTCGTTGTCACAAATAATGAAAGATGGTAGTGATGCGTTCGGTCATCAGGTGGGCGATCCTCCTCCTCCCGCCGTAGCGTTTGTCAGAAATCCTTATGACCGTATGGTAAGCGGGTACCACTTCATTCGTCAGGTGGACTATTGCGAACTCCCTGCGAGTTTTGAGAAGTTTGTATGGTGGTTAAGAGATCAAAACCCCGAGCAATGGTCATTGAGGGATTACTTTGAAAAGAAGTTGGAGCACTTTGCTCCTCAGCACATGTTCATTGACTTTGACGGTTTTGCGGGTCACACGCAGGTGTACCGATTTGAACGACTCAAGGAGGATTGGAAGTTGTTTTGTGAGCGGTTTATGATCGTGGGGGAGTTGCCTCATACTCAGCGGTCACGTCATAGGTCATGGCGCACCTATTATGATTCGGCGACCAAGGCGATTGTACATGAATTGTACAAAACCGATTTTGAACTGTTCGGATATGATCTATAAGTGATGGAGATAGCAGAAAGTAGCATACAAAGATTGCGGCGGCACGGCTTACTCGAGCGAGAGAAGTTGGTGCTTGATTTGGGGGACGGGTCTTTTGTTCGTCAACAGGACGGGGGTTCAATTCCTTTCAAACAGTTTTTGGAAGAGCATCAAATGTGCTATGTGGATGTGTTGGACGTGATCTCTGTAAATGGTCAGAAAGGCATTGACATTGACACGGACATTCACGGTCAGGCATACCCATTGATTTTGGACTATGGTACCACAACTGTCATGGATGAGTTGTATGAGTGTTTTAAGATGATCAATGAACTTTGTTCGGTCGGTGGAATTATGGTTCATGAATTACCTCAGAGTGTTGTGGTTTCCGATGATGGCAACCACGCTGTGAGCCGCGAATTTTTTAAGGAGTTAAGCCAATCTCAGGGGTATAAGATACATGAGTTACGGGAAGATCATAAAAACGGGTTGGTATGTGCTGTGCTTGAAAAAACCACGCCTGATCCTTTTGTCGATTCGGATGACTTTGACGAATTCAGTTTTTACAGTAAATGAAAAAGAAGCTGTCCATACTGATTTGCAGTGTGCCCACGCGGGTGGATCAGGCTGCTCGTTTGAGAAAGGAACTTTACAGGCAGATTGATGAGTTGGATGCTTGCTCGGCTGTACAGGTGTTGATGCTTGAGGACAGTTTTGAGTTGACTGTGGGCGAGAAGCGCAACAAGCTTCTTGAGATGAGTTGTGGGGAGTATGTCAATTATTTGGACGATGACGACGAAATATCCGAGCGGTATGTTGACGCTCTGCTCATGGGAATCGCCCATGGCACGGATGTCGTGACTTTCAGGGGAGAGTTTCATAATGCAGGACACACCAAGCACAATTTTGTGATCAGCAAAGACTTAGCCACGAGCAGGTTTACAGGTGATGTTCTGTACCGTCTACCCAATCACTTGTGTCCTGTCAAAAGGGAGATCGCTGAGGCGATACGGTTCCCAATTAAGACCTATGGGGAGGACAAGGTATATTCTGAGGGTATCTGTAAACTGATCAAGAGCGAATATCACATCCCTGAAAAACTTTATTTTTACCTCTTCGATTCCACGAAGAGCGAAACACATAAACGAAGCCATGAGTAAAGTAAAAGAGCCAAAGCCAAAGGCACAAAATGTAGATGACGACAAGTCTGTTGAGTTAATGGTGCCTGACAAGGCAGAAGTCAAGGGCATCATCAAGCGTTTGCGTCTGAAAGATGAGTACAACGATAAGATTGATATGTACACCGAATCGATCCGTCAACATGATCGTTTGGCAAGTGCACTACGGTCAAAATTGCGCAACCCCCTGAAAGCTTTGTTTCTCAACAAAGAAAAACGCGCTCGTCTTTCCATTGAAATCTATGATGTGCGTCTTGCGGCGATGAGCAAGGAGAAGGTCTTGAATGAGTACATTCGCCGTAAGGAGAATTGGGAGAATGAGTTCACCACCTATAAATCCGAAGCGGATGCGATGTGGGATCGTGTATGGGCAAAGGCGGAGGAATATGAGGATGATCAAATGAAGGGGGCACTTAATCAGTTCCGCAAAGATGAGTCAGAGGGTAAGATCGACGAACTTGACAGGGTGTACTTCTATTTGACTTTGAAAAGGCTATTGGCAGACCGCTCCAAGGCGAAGGAGAAAATTTGGGTGTAATTTTTTTTGGTCGTTTCTTGTTATTTGGAAAAATAACATTACCTTGCACGTGTTAATCTAAAATCAGGGTGCCTGTTAACGGTATCCGAAAACACAGTGTATGGGTAAGATGAATGTATCCACTCGCAAGATCGAGGTGATCTTAACCTCGGGCGAACTTGAAACTTTAGATAAGTGGTCGTATGCGTGCAGACGCATGTCGAACATTGCCATCAGCCGCATGTTTGCTCTTGAGAAGGTCGATGAATGGCAATCTTTGACTGACAAGGGCAAAAAGACGGTAAAGAAACTTTCCAAAGAGGCAGGTACCATGACCTCCACGCGTATGAACTTCATGTATAGGGAGTTGTCGGTTGAATTCTCAGACATACCTTCCTGTATTCGTGCGGGACTCACCCGAACGCTGAATCAAACCTATCAGCAGAAAAAGTCTGAGATACATAAAGGGTTGTCTGCACTGCCTACCTTCAGAAATGGAATGCCCATCCCGTTCAATATTTCAAGCAAATATAAGACCTCGTTTTTTCAGAAGAGTGAGAATGGCTATACATTCAATCCATTTGGGAAAAAATTTGGAATTGAATTTGAGACGCGGTTCGGAAAAGACCGCAGCAACAACAGGGCGATTGTTCAGAATATCTATGAGGGAAAGTATGAGTTGTGTGACAGTTCGATTCAGTTGTCAGGAAAGAAGGTTTTTCTTTTGCTCACCTTCAAGTCCCCAAAGGAAAGGTTCAAGCCCAAAAAGGGCGTAGTGGTGACCATGAATTTGGGGATGAATGTCCCTGCGTATATGGTGTCCTCCACAGGGGATCACATGGCTATTGGCAATAAGAATACATTGTTGAAACAGCGACTTGCTATGCAGAGCGCAAGGAAGCGGCTTCAAAAGGAACTCGCAGACACCAAGGGAGGTCGTGGGCGCAAAAAGAAATTGCAAGCCTTAAATCGGCTCAGGAAAAGCGAACGGAATTTTGTCAAGACCAAGAACCATCAACTCAGTTACAAGATCATCAAGTTTGCCTTGGAGAACAAGGCGGAAAAAATCTTGATTGAGGATTTGCAGGGGATTGCTCGAGACGAGAATGAAATATCAAAGTATGTACTCCGTAATTGGTCGTACTTTGAGTTGCAGCAATTTATTACGTACAAAGCCGCAAAGTTTGGCATTGTCGTCGAAGTTGCCGAAACCCATTATATTAGCCAAAAGTGTACCAATTGTGGTCACACGGATAAGGAAAACCTTCAGGATGATCAAATGCAATGTGTCGTCTGCGGTCACAAACTGCAAAAGGATCACAATGCAGCGTTGAATGTTCTGAAAGAGTATCAAAGTTCTTTGAAAGTATAGAAAACGCTAGGTGGGGCGGTTGACCGTCCTGAGCGGGAGGTTATTTAAAGCACTCCCGAATA
>CALFYW010000008.1 GCA_937952265.1 uncultured bacterium | reverse complement strand
CGTGAATATTTGGGACAATTGTCCCATTTGATGTGTCCAGTTATGATCGAGACGTTTGATAAAATTTTCGAAGAAGCGTACACCATGTCCAAGGGACGTAAAGTTCTCATCATGTTCCAAAAACTTCTCAAAGAAGTTCCCAATTGGAACGAGGGTATGTCTAAGCAACACACCGATAACATTGCGAACAGGTGTGCCTGGTTCAACGATCTTCTCGCTGCCGTATTCGTGAGTTGTGTAAAGATTCTTTCGTCCGTGCGTCTCGGTAAGGATAACAAGAAGATTTCTCTTAAATTGCCCACAAATGAAACCTTCATTCAAACGTGTTACAATAACATCGCCAAGGATATTTACAAAGATCCATACATCTTTACCGAAAGTCAAAATGAGCACGCGCGCGATGAAAAGTTGTTCCAACGATTCAGCGTGGTAATTGAAGCATCGGTTCGTGAACTCATCCCAGTTCAACAAATACTTCAAACGTATATGAGTAATGAATCTGAAGACATAGACGTTGGTGGTGAAGCGGAAGACACAGAAGACCCGGAATTTGTCGACGAATACCAAGAACCTGAATCTACAGCGGAACCAGAAATGGGTCCACCCGAAGGTGAAGCTGAGCCCATGACCGAAGGTGAAGCCGGAGCCGAGCCCATGGGCGAAGCTGGGCCACCCATGGGCGAACCCCAGCAAGTGGAAACAGAGAGCTCTCCATTCGATAATGAATTCAAGACAATTTCCACTACCGATCAACCACCAGAAGCGGAGGAAGAAGACGACGTGTTGTTCCCAGACGCATCGGAAACCCGTGCAAAAAAAGTTGGTTATAATTAAATGGAGTTCGAAGACTATTTAAGAGATCCAGCGTGGGCCGCCATCGTGGCAGGTATAATCACGGCTGGATACATCCACCTCAAGTCGAAGCTCAATAACGAAGGAAAGCTCCCAGCGAGTGCCTATTCAAAACCAGCTTTCTTAAATGCGATTCTCGTTTTTTTCATAGTATCAAATGGTATAGGAGGTAAGGAAACCATATCAACAGAACCATTCGCTTAAAGAGTAGGTAAGTAATGTTTACAGTAAATATGAGTTCTGTAACTGCGTTCAATGATATGATGGGCCAATTTCTTGCGGAACTTCACAAGACGTTTCCAGAAGAAAAGGGTATCAAGAAGTGTATGTCGGGCTTCGAAATTATGCGAACGTCCAATCCAAGACTCGTGATTGACGGGTTCATGGCCAGTGTTACGCCGTTCGCCGAAAAGATTTCCGCGAAGGATGACACGTTCTTTCTCAACGAAGCGAAGAATCTTGATTTCTTGAAGGATGTGAAGCTCGAAGAGAAGTGGGCGTCTGTGTCTCAACAGACCAAGGACGCCGTGTGGCAATATATTCAAACGTTGTACATGCTCGGGACTACCATCAGTTCTATTCCAGACGACACCCTTTCTATGATTGAAAAGGTGGCGAAGGAATGTGCCGATAAGCTCGAAGGTCAAGACGGTGGCATCGACGAGGCTGCCCTTATGAAGACCATGCAGGGGATGCTCGGGGGTATCTTGAAAAAATAAAACTACTATATATTAAATGAGCTCTTGGTTTAGAGATCCTAAACATCTCGTTGATGATACAAAGATACTTGAATTTTGGCCATCGAGTGCCCAATCTCCAGCGGAACGCGTGAACGCTGGTTCGAGATTCATAATCTACGCTGCGTGCATTCACTACCTGATAAAGCGCGATGTGCGAATCTTTATATTGGCCGGAACTGCGTTGGGTGTTCTTTATGTTATGGATAAGGCTGGTATGGTGAAGGAATGCCCCACCAGTGGAACCGAGTTTTACGAAGGTGTCGATAATTCGTGTCAGTTACCAACTCGGGATAACCCAATGGCGAATGTTCTCATGGGAGATGACCCAAATAGGTATCGGGCGTGTAGCCAAGAAACCGTGAAAGCGGACGTTGACTCTTTTATCACTGGCAGCATTCAATATGGCCAAGCTCGTTCTCGATCCACCCTCCCAAAATACCAACAAAATGCATTTTCCCGTCAGTTTGTTTCCGGTCCAGTAACCACTGTTCCAGGTGACCAAACTGCATTTGCCGAATTATTGTATGGTAAGAAGGGTGCTCCAATGTGCAAGTCGGATGGAACCATGTGTAACCCAAATGCGAGAGGAGTACAACTCGAGGCATTTGCAGGTCTTGATCCAAGCGGTGACAAACGTAGTGGTATGCATGGCTTTACTCACGCCTAAATAAATAAATCTTATGTAATAGTAAATGGCTTACCAGTTGCAGCCAGGTCTTAGTATAGTCGAGAACCCAGCAGTTCCAGTGAACTGCGCGACGGACGAAGTGTTTGTGTACCCTCAGCCCAGTACATTGAATAATGGCTCGAGTCGCCCAAACACCATGTTGTATGGTACGGCGCCATTCATGGCTGGAAAGGGTGCTCCAGCGGAATTCATCGAAACGAGTGATCAACTCAGACCCCAATCTACAACGAGATTTAACAAGGTTCTCGCGAAGACGTACGAACAAAATTTGTTCCCATTGCAAAACATGGAATGCAAATTGCCTCTTCGTACTATTAGCTACGAACCAATGAGTACTCGTTCCGAAATACAAAATGGAATGTTTAACCAAAGATACGTAAATAAAAATATCAATAAGAAATAAGAATGGCTGATCCAATATCTGTAGCAGCTATCGCAGGTCTTGTGTATGCGGGTCGAAAGTTGAGTCAACCCAAAGAAACCTATGTTCTTACACCAGAACAGGGTGCTCACGTTAGTGCTCCTACGATCGAACCATCGTACAAAATAGAACCAGTAAAGGAACGCCCAATTGAAAATTTGAAGCCAGTAAAGACATCCGTCGATAATTTGGGAATTGTCGCACCACAATTAAGATCGAGTGGCCAAGAGGTTTTGGATATGCGAAACCGAATGAATGATTACAACCGAATGAACAACGTGTCACCCGTGGAGAAGAGACTCGTTGGTCCAGGTTTGGGTGTGGACCCATCGGTTGAGAGTTACGGTGGTTACCAACAGCTTTTGCGCGTGAACCCGGAAAACGTTGGTGCTTACAGACTCACGACCTTGCCCGGTAGATCTGGTCCTGCCGCCGATGTTTCCGGTGGTCGACGTGGTATCGCGGGTGCCATAGGTAACAACCGACCAGAAACGACTACATTTTTGCCCGAACGTCTTCCAATGGCACTCGGAAAATCCCAAGGATTCTCGGGTCGCACTCCACGTGGAAGTCATGAACGCACTAAGCGAACCACCAACCGGGCACAAACCGGTCTTCGAACCGATACCCTTAGCAATGCCCCGGCGAAGAGATTCATTTCCGCGCAAACTGTCTCCCAAGATCCAACTCGTAACAAGAAGGATGGTAACATGGAACAGTATCAGTACGCGAATCAGCCGCAACCAGGTGTTAGCAGTTATGCGCATGGTTATCTTGAGTCGCCAGCAATCGCCATCGGTGGAAGTAAGTCGTACACACCCGAAGAACTCGCCCGTTATGGTTTCCGTCCAGATGAACGACGTGGTAAGGCGAATCGTTCGGCAAATCCAGGTCGCATGAACGTCAGAGCGGGTCCACTCAACCAAGGTGGTATGCTCACGGCGGCTCGTTCGGATACGACCCGTGTCGATGGTCGCGTGAACCCATTGTCTGGTGGT
This sequence comes from uncultured bacterium, assembly GCA_937952265.1. Lineage (GTDB taxonomy): Bacteria > Patescibacteriota > Minisyncoccia > Phycocordibacterales > CALFYW01. The sequence goes on along the minus strand of CALFYW010000008.1, from coordinate 29 downwards.
TGGATGCAACAATACTCGAACAGCTCATA
>CALFYW010000007.1 GCA_937952265.1 uncultured bacterium | reverse complement strand
TCCATCCTTTGAATCATAATATCGCCTCAACTCACCAAGGCTCATGTTCACAAGGCGTCTCCAATCCTTATACACCGTCTTGGTGTCAATCTTCTTTCCTTTTACCTGTATGGTATGCTTTTGACTCAAGCCTACAAGTCATTTAACCAACTATTGCGAACAACCCAAGCAAGGCACCTCCTCCTACAATACCTGTAGCAATCATGCGATTGCGCCTCTTTTGAGCCTCTCTCGCTGCACGACGTTTTGCAAGCAACCGTTTGCCCGGGTCAGCATGACCTCGGTAATCAGCATCCTTTTTTGATTTTGCAGGACTACTACTCGATGGAAGAATTTGATGAGTAGAATGAGCATACATGCTTTCCTTTGAATAGGTCGGATCAAGCACATCGCTCTCATGGGCACTTTGAGCAGGACTCTTATCTGTTGATAAAATTTGACGAGGCTTAGGATAATAAGAGGTTGTAGAATTGCCATTGTTCTTAGCATCGGTTCCTGTATGTGCATCCACGCCGCTATACCTTTCAGCGTACAAGAAATCGCGCATTACATCGTTCATATTTTTCATGACTGAATATTTTATCCTTTGGGTGTTGGAGGTTTTGATTTTTTAGCGTAGCGGTAGGCAACAACTCCAATACCTAGTAACACCACCGCACTCCCTGCAATGATCCACGGAGTCCAATTTTTACCCTTCTGGTAAGCATCTTCAGCCGCACGTTGTACAATTTGATCTGATTGGTCTGATGGGACAAAAATCCCATAGGATCGGGCAATGGATTGGATGCTTTCGCCTTTTCTTAACCGTCTCTTACACTTACGTTTGGCTTTGCCATAGAGTCCGATGCTTTTGCAGACCTTGCCCGGGGTTTGCATATTGCCCAACGCTGAAGCAATATCACCAATCCCTTGAAGACCTTGTGATACTAATGCAGGATTCATTTTGTTTGTATTTGAGTTTTCGTTATTCATCGTCTTTTCAATTTACCACTCACGCCTCCCTACGGTTTTTTGGATGAAGCTTGCACCATCCCATCAGCTTGATCTCTCCGCGAACCT
>CALFYW010000006.1 GCA_937952265.1 uncultured bacterium | reverse complement strand
CCATTTATTCCCTGCAATCATTTAGGAATTTGACTCGTTCCTCTGTATACGATGGTCTTAATCGTCACCGCAATTCAATTTTATTCATAGACCCAATGACAAAACAAACAATTCGAAGAAGGGATATCACACCCATAAAAATTAGACGTGGGCCATCAGCAAGTGAGATATATGGAAAGAATGTTTAAAGAATAAAATGTCCAGATAATCTAAGGATGTTGACGTTGCGTTGTAATCATAATATAAATTTACCGTCATTATCAAATAACAAACGTAAACAACGAATAAAAACCTGGAAATTCGCGGGGGAATTTCTATGGAGAAAATACATCCAAAAGGATCAAGCCAAACTCGGTGCTTGGACCAAGGATCAACTCGTGGAGTTGGGTCCAACTTTTGTAAAACTAGGACAAATTGTATCGACGCGCCCCGATTTATATCCCCCGGAATTTACCCAACAACTCGAATCTTTACAAGATGATGTACCACCAATACAAGGGGAATATGTAGATAATATATTACGGAAAATACCAGATTTTTCATACTTTGATCATATACCTTTTAAATCGGCTAGTATAGGTCAGGTTCACAGGGCGAGACTCACAGATGGACGAGATGTAGTCGTTAAACTCAAACGCCCGGATATCTATAATATTATGAAGTATGATACAGATAATATAATAGATATTGTTACGTTTTTGGAAAAAATTGGAATCGATACCGGCACTTCGTCGGGATACGTTTTAAACGAATCCATTGAATATCTACTTTCAGAGACCGACTATGCGAAAGAAAGAGAGAACGCATATAAGATGCGAGCTGCGTTTAAAGGGGTCGATTGGGTCAAGATACCAAAAGTGTACGATGATTATTGTACGGATGATATGATAGTGATGGAGATGGTTGAATCTGAAAAACTCACGGAAATTTCGAGTAAGAAGGTGAATCGTAAAAAGGTATGTGAGGCTCTCATAAGCTCATACATGATTCAAACCATGGATAGGGGTATATTTCACGCAGATCCTCACCCGGGAAATTTGGGATTTTCAAAGAATGGAAAACTTGTCTTTTACGACTTTGGTCTCGTGATAGATATATCCGATGAATTGAAGGATGGTTTTAAAGAGATGTTTTCGTACATAATAAACCGTGACACCAAAGGTATAGTCGACACACTCGTAAAATTGAAGGTGATAGTTCCCACGACGAGTGATACGGGTGACATCGAGATATTTTTCAAAACCACACTTAATTACCTCGAAACCCTCGATGGAAACAATCTTCGTGATGAAATCATGAACGATGAGATACTCATGTCACTTGCCACAGAAAAACCGTTTATAATACCAACGTCTTTCATTTATTTGGCTAAAGCCTTCTCTACTATAGAAGGTACATGTGTAAAGTTAGATGATAAATTTAATTATTATGAGTACTTAGAACCTCTCTTGAAGGAACAAGTGGCCGAGGCGATAGATGTGAAGGATATGCTATCTACGTCGATGGAGATGCCTTCTAGGATACGTAATATAAATATGGCTGTTCTAGGTTTGGAACAATCTAGAGCATCCATGAAAAGATCGTTAAAAAAGACGAGGAGGGAGGTCAGATACGCACAATACAGTGTGTTGTGTGCTTTGTGTGCGGGTAATATGCTTGACTATGGAAGGCATTATTCGTTTATCTTTTTTTCTGTACTAACTCTTTGGTTTGTATTTACTTCTCGTAGAAGTCTATAGAGCGCTCGACTATTTCAACCTTTGGCTGTTCAGTCTTCGCTGTCTGGAAGAATTCCTGATGACTTTCAAAAATTTCCTGAGAACGTTTCTTCTCACTGTCCGCAATTTCTGAAAGTCTATTCTTCATGTTATTGAGATCTCTCTCGCGCTGCTTTCGCATTTTCTTACCGAATTTCTTGAGCTTCTTTTGAGACGCCATGATTTGGGTTTGACACACACTGAACATTTATTATCTCTTAACATTTTTTCTGGGTGTAAACAACGATTGTAAGAAGTTTGACGCAGCCTTTTTCTTCTTGTTGTTATTTTTTGGTTTGTTCGATCTATTTGCTATTAAAGCAGTCGCAATTTTATTCATACTGTTTGGTGTCTTTGGCTTTGGCCCTGGCTTTGCCTTTGGCTTTTTGGATGTTTTCAATTTTACCAATGCGTTGGCGGCTTCGTTGTTTGATACCATCTTACTATTTCATTACAAATTAATATTGAGTCGCTTGAGTTTTTCTTCAAACTCTCTACGTTCACCGGGTGAATCTATTCGCCTACCGGTCGCGATGGATTCGATCTCTGGACCAGTTAAATGCATCGCATTGATTCGGAAATCCTTGAATGCCTCCATCGTCACGGGAACGAGAGGCTGAACGAGTTCATATATGGCATTCGCGTAATGACGAATCTCCATCTGTGCGTGTTCATCCATACGAAGGTGTAAATAATGCATGAGATTATGAAGGTTAATCTTCCAATAAAATTCCGTGTATGTCGACTGTGGAAGGTTACCTCTGGCCTGTTCTCGGCAGGCACCTCTATCGAGGAGGTCTTGGTAGAGTTCAAACGATTCACTCAATTGATTCGTTACTTTTCCACCTAATTCTTCACCCACATCAACCGTACCTTCCGAACCTTGATTATTTACTTTGGATTGCCCGCGTAAAACGTCCGGTTCATAGTACTGTTTCGGTACGACGGAGTATCGGGCGGAGAGCTCGTTGATACTGGCCATGCGGTGACGCATGTGCTGTCGAGCGATATAGATTGGCATTTTGATGTGGAATTTGAACTCGACCATCTCGAAAGGGGTGGTGTGCCAGTGTCTAAGGAGATATCGAATAAGTCCCCGGTCTCCCCTTGAGGATTTAGTCCCATCTCCATACGAGACTCTGGCGGATTGTACGATGGCCGCATCCAAGTCTTTTGAAGGCATGTGGTCAACGAGCCTAACAAATCCGTGATCCAAGACATCTTTCTGCATTTACATAAATATATCGCTAAATCTTTAATCCCATGACATTCTCTCTTTGAGGCGTCTCAATAGATAAGGGGTAAGTTCCATTAAAGTACCGACTGGTATGTATCTGTAATCAATACCTATATTTTTGCCTAATCCTAAAAGTTGTGCCGTCACGTATTGTTCCTTATCGAATCGTTTTGCGTATATGAGAGATTTTTCGTTGTGCGTCGCTAACATTGTGTGAGCGTTTGGACATGTAAGTGAATATGTCATACCTTGTGAGTATTGTCTATCTACACTCGATTTCTTATCGAGTAAACCGGGTTGTCTTTTTAGATATGCACCTCTCACGAGTTTTAAACCTAATTTAAATCCATCCAAATGTGCATTTTCTATATCTTTCAATAATTCTGTAACTCCAAATTTGCGATACATTTGATAGGTTTTATATACGTTAACTTCGTTTTTCGTGTTATGCTCGGCCATCATGGTATAACATATATCTGGATACAAGACATCTTCGGCATCTATACATATCTTTACACCTCTAGATTTGGCGTGTTTTATAATAGAGTGTGCATAATCTCTGGCTTCCGATTCATTTTCTCTTGAACCAAAACTCGTAAGTTTTATAGCACACATCGAACCTATTGGAACTGCTGTGATTAGTCTCTTAGTCGTCTCTGCTATTTCATAAGCTTCCGATAATCTACAATTCTCTTTCGCGTAATCGACTATTACCTTCTCACCTCTTCTGTGTATGAGTTCCATCACTCGTGGAAACTCTTTGAATGTTGCCGCATATCTAAGCATACTTTACTTAAGATATTTTTCATCTAGATCATTCTTCATATCGTCCATGCCTTTGTAGTATCTTCTGAGGTCCTTCATGAACCTCTTATTCTTTTCGAGACATTCACAATCTGGCTTATTAAGGTATATCCAAGCTAAATTTGATTTTGAGTATCTTGTTTCCTTTTGATTTTGATTTGGTTTTCTTGGAATGACCTTCTTCTTTACGGTCTTCTTGAGTGGTTCCGTACGCTTCGTGAAACTGATGGCTTGCATTACCGTATCCGCGAGATCATCCTTTTTCTTTGATTCTTTAAATATAGGTAACCAATGTTCATTTATACGATTATCATTCAAAAACGCTTCACAACGTTCGATTGATACCTTTTTACGTTTAAGATACTGTGCTTTACCCGGTCCACACACATCCGGGATTTTAAACTTTGCATCATAAATAATAGTTTCGGACTTAGGCGCTTTTATTACAAAGTACGCATGTAAGAAATTTTCTACCATTTTCATCTTCTTATTGCGGTCTGGTTGTTTTTCTATGAGAATCGTATCCGTGTCCAATACCCAAGGTTTTTCATCGAGGTGGTTTCGCATAGATACGAATAATCCATCTTTTGACTCAGGTGGAACACCCGATACATCCCAGTTCATTACCAAATTACACGAATCATCAAAACGACATATAGCTAAGTTACGTATACCTACGTCTATGCTCACTATCATTCATTTAAAGAAAAATTATTTCTTTATATATTATAATGAAGAACGCGAACATAAACACAGTCCTTTTGATTGTGTCCATCGTCGCATTGGCCGTGTGGCTTGGATCCATCAGGATGCGAGAAAACCTTAAGGGTGATTCCAAGGCGGTTGCCTACGTGAGAGATGCTTCCCCAGAGAAGTACATTAACCCATACATAGTGTATGGTATGGCTAAAGAAATCACCGATGACGAAGAGAAGCTTGCCAAAATTATCCCACTTGCGGAGGCGAACAAGCGTGATGCCCTCATCAAACACCTCGAATCTTTGTAAATGTATTTTTGTTTTTAGTGGTCACAGTACACCACAGAGAACAAAAATGTAATTTAGCGTCGCGTACCAGGCAACCCACCGGGCATCTTCATACCTCTCATATTCATGTTTTTCATTTTAGATTGACCCGCTGGAGACAGACCCATGACTATCATGGCCACTATCAACATACAGCATATACCACTAATGGCCATTATTCCGTATTTCATTGGTCCGGTCACCGCACCGATAATACCCGTCGCCGCGGTACCGACCGAGTCAACAACTTCGGCGGCACCCCCAGCCTTAGCTTTCGCCTCCGATTCTGCTTTAACAACGACTTCGTTTACGACCGCATTCTTAGATATAGCCGAAAGAACGTTCTTTGCGACCGCTTGTGCCGCAAGATCAGCGGATATGTTTTGCTTGAACGACAACTGTTCGCCATTGAGACATATAGTTTCACCTACGTTGATGGTTTGGCCCTGGACGTTGACCGACTCGTTTACGGTTTTAGTAAGGTTGTTTGTTTCCATCATAGTTTTAACTTCATTTTGAATGTCAGTATTAACCGTTTGATTGCCGTTTTGGCGGCCACTAAATTGGAAATTACCAGCTTGTGATGGGTTCTACTGCCCCCCACTTTCATGTGCCTGAAGTTAAAACCACAGTAAATGC
>CALFYW010000005.1 GCA_937952265.1 uncultured bacterium | reverse complement strand
TGATTCTCGTAAGACGTGGCTCTTAAAAAGCACCGAAAAGGAGAGTTCGGAGCTTGAAATCCCATATGGAAACGTTGAAAGAATCAATATCACAGAATTCATTCACAAGGATCTGGTAAATTTCAGTCTTGCGGATTTGAAGCGATCCATCGCACACGTATGTGATGGTCTCAAGCCTTCTCAAAGAAAGGTCATGTATTCGTGCTTCAAGAAGAATTTGACGAATGAAATGAAGGTTGCGCAGTTGGCTGCATATGTCGCAGAAACATCGGCGTACCATCACGGGGAGGTGTCTCTCGCAGATACGATCGTAAAATTAGCACACAATTTTACGGGTTCAAACAATATCAATCTCCTCGAACCGTGTGGTCAGTTCGGTACGAGACTCATGGGTGGTAAAGATGCGAGCCAAACGAGGTACATCTTTACGAAGCTCACGAAAGATTCGAGAAAACTCTTTGATTCACGGGATGATGCGGTACTCAAATACCTTGACGACGATGGGCGTCCTATTGAACCTGAATATTATGTACCAATCTTACCAACTGTTCTCATTAATGGAACGGAAGGTATCGGTACTGGCTTCAGTTGCTATGTTCCGCCATTTAATCCGAAGGACATCTGTGAGAACATAGAACGAGCTATTTCTGGACAGTCTCTCAAGGAGATGAAACCGTGGTTTGACAAGTTCAAGGGTCGTGTTTTCAAGAATGAGGATGGACTTTGGATTACAGAGGGTGTATGGTCAGGCAACAGCACGGGAACGAATCTCAAGATTACAGAACTTCCACCGGGGCGTTGGACACAGGACTACAAGGAATACTTGGATGGTCTCGCAGAGAAGAAGGTCATCTCTGGATTCGTGAATAACAGTACGACTGAAAATGTGGATTTCACAATCACGGGATACAGAGGGAAGAATCTCATCAAAGATTTCAAGCTCCAAAAATCGTTTCACGTGAGTAACATGCATTTGTTTCACCCAACCAAGGGTATCAAGAAATATGAAAGTCCAGAAGACATTTTGGTTGATTTCATCGAAGTGAGAATGCACACATACAAGAAACGAAAGGAACATCTCATCGCTGTTCTCAGAGAGAAGGCCAAGAAGCTTGAGAATATGTCTCGTTTCGTGGATGCGGTGATTAACGAACGTATCATTGTCTTCAAGAGAAAGAAGAGCGACCTCGAAAGTGAAATTTCAAAATCATACGATAAAATAGATGGTTCATATGACTATTTGCTCAACATTAAGACATACCAATACACGAAAGAGGCAGTACAATCACTCATGGAAGATACACGAAAAGCTACCGAAGAATTGAAAATATTGGATGCGACCACACACTTGGACATGTGGAAATCTGATTTAAAAATATATAAGCAATAAGTAGTATGTGTGATAGATCCGGACCAGACACCGGTGCCGCACTTTGTTTGACTGCTATAGGTGGTCAGGACACATATCTTTTGGATAAAGAATCACTCTTTAAATATGATCCAAAGCGACATTCTGAATTTAGAAAGTTTCATAGGAGTTTTAATATAAATAAGCCATCTAATGCTTCACCAAAATGGCCATTTGGCGAAACCGTGAAAGCGTCATTTAATCCAATGAACATGGGCGATCTTTTGTGCAACATGTACATACGAATAAAGTTACCAGGTCTATCGAATACAGATTATAATTATGCCGATAAAGTGGGTAAACACTTGTTCAAAAGTATCACAATGCGCGTAGACGAAACCGTCATTGAAATATACAAAGATGACATAGGATTCATTTATGATGAATTATATTTGGATCACGCGGAGCACATTAGTAGAGATTACACAGATAATAGATTTTTAAACCGAGAAACTATAGTATCAAATGCGCTCAATCTATTAAGACTCAACGAAACATTTGTCTATGTACCCATACCGTTCTTTTTTTCAAGAAGGTACGAGTCTTCGGATTACGAGACAAACGTTCACAATCGCCCATACTTTCCCTTGTGCGCTATGAACAAACAAAAGCTTGAGTTCGATATAGAATTCAGACCACAAACATTTTTTACGGATGAGCCAACTGATTTAACTTTATCCGGTTTTGATATAGTGACAGAAGAAATAGTAGTCACGCAAGAAGAAAGATTGTTTTACATGTCTTCTAAGTATGAAATGATAACCGATATATTTCACACACATCCCAAAGCCGATACAGAACCCGGTAAGGACAAATTCAAAATTGAACTTACCCCACAGGGTCGGGTGAAAACACTCCACTTCTTCTTCAGAAACAAATTATTTGAAGATGAAACAATTGCGAGTAACGCCGCGGTATTAAATAATGGTTTACCTGCACATAGTGCATACCTTACCCAAAACACACACTATTATCACAATCGTTTCAATCTTACACCGTTCCCATCATACACGAAAGCAAATGATTCAATATCAGATGATATAGCAATAAACGCAAAAATCACTATAAATGGAGAAGATTTACCAAACATAAACAATCCAGATTCGCATTATTATAGGTATCTCACCACATTAAATCACAAATTCCATGGAACGCCTAGAAATATATACACATATAGTTTTTCTATGAATCCACGTAATGTAGATCCATCGGGCAGTCTTGACTTTACGAATATCAAAAACAATAGAACCACTCTCGAATGTACTATTAACCCACATCATGGTACAAGAAATGAAGAATTCACGTGTCATATATACTACTCAACCTATACCACTCTCACCTTTGAAAACGGATATCTCAGTACAAGAGTTGAACCTTTATCGTATTCAGCTAACGTAGGTGAATACGGTACAGGGGATTTAATGAGTGGAGATGAAATTGTTTTAGGTCAAGATGGCGGAACCATGATGATTGCGTCATTTCCCAAATAGAGCGTCTTTGTGCTCTTTTATATAAGAAATAATACCATTCTTAATACACCACTTGATGAAATTGAGCTGTGCAACAGTCGTATTAATTTCATCAGTTGTTCCGGGTATCTTATACGAGATTTTATCTGATCGACAAAATGGGTCGAACAATTTCTTGCTATATCCGTCGAGAGTTGATTTATAAGCACAGTGTACACTGAAAATCTTACCATCGATTGTTTTATACATCAAATTCGTTTTCTTGGAATAGTTCGTGATGAACCATTCCAAATTTCTAAGGGAGATACCACCCGTCTTTGAAAGAATTTGCGAAAGCGTCCTTCCATTTTCGGGGGTACCATAAAATGCATCGATTGAATTTAGTAGGATATCCGATTTCTTCATATTACATCATAAGTTTCAAATCTCTAAATTGGTTACTAGATGAAGCTTCACATGCGGGACACCCGAGTTTAAACAGGGGTGGGAATGTATGATTATGTCTCAACACAGTGGTATTTACGTTCACGGGTTCATGTAGTTTGCTAGATGTTGCGTGCGATAAACAATATCCATCTTGACTCGCCTTTCTCGTACAGGGCTGCCCACCTTTCTTAATACCCAAACAATACCCACCTGGATTTGGCATATCTCGTAGCAAAAGCTTGAGTGGTATGTTGTGAATAGCAGATATGGTCTGCACAAAAATTAACATGCGTTCATGGCATGCTTTCTCTACCTCATCGTTGAATACCCTATTTAAATTATCAGAAACCCGCATACCCTTATTACAGTATAGCGCCTAATTTTTAAATGGGAGTTCGTCGAGAGGTGTCTCCTTTTTCTTTTTTGGTCTTCTTTTAGGTTTAATTTTGGTGAGGAGTTCACCAAAAATTTCTTCCTTCGGGTCCTCAAAAAGTGGTTCAAGGAGATCACACACCGGATTGATGAACTTATTCATGAAATAGTACTCATAATCAACTGGTACGTTATTATCTTTCGCATACTTGGGATCTTCTGATTTTTCAAATGCCTTTGCTTTCGGATCTTCAGTCTTCACGAGAATGTAAGGCACGCGGTCACCTGACTGCGGTTCCGAACCGGGTTGTCTCTCTCGCATTTTGCGTACAACTTGGACGTGTGCTTGATTGATATCTACAATACCTGGGCTATTTATAGACACGCTATTCCCCTTAACCTTGTAGGAATCAGACAAGCTCTGTGAAAGTGTGAGTTTTTCGTTGGGAACATCCCCTTCAATCAGCTCGAGAGCTCTTTGAAGCGCGAGTGCTTTCGGAGGTTCAGTATCGTTACTTTCAAGCACAACATCCAAAAGCTCTTTACACACTTCACGTACGTGTGCTGTGTTATCCCGTCTCACGAGTTGAAGACCCTTTACATCAATGTAATCCATATTCATTTTTCCATCTTTTCCTTGTGTCCAAAGTTTAGCAGCATAACGCTTCTTGCTGTATAGAAAATAGGGCCAATATACCTTTTCAAGTTCCAAATTATTTGGTTTTTTGAAGAGTGCAGTACACTCTTCGGCGGCTCGTTCACCGATTTCCCAACTATATTCCACAGCTTCGATACCTTTGCGGTCACCCACATCGAATTCGACCATTACACTATCGGTGTCACCGTACCTTACTTTTGCACCCGGAAAGTTCTTTTCCACGTACTCCTTTGTTTGGTCAATCATGCTACGACCCTTCGTCGTCACAGTTGACGCGATGTTTACACACGGAAGCATACCCTTGGATGCACCAGTGAACACATACACAGAGTTCATACTAATTTTGTACGCTAATTGCTTACCGTTATACATTGCGTTGAGTGGACCAGTTGACGTCGCCATATACTTCTTCG
>CALFYW010000004.1 GCA_937952265.1 uncultured bacterium | reverse complement strand
AGCCACGACCAAAAGCACGCTGTGATGCATCACGTAGCAATGGTAATCAACGAGGAGGTAACAACTTCTGAGGAGTTTCACAAGAAAATATGCGAGATTTACTTTTCTCAAGGCTACAAGCATGGTACTGTTGATGATCCTGATATGAAGCGTTTCACGTGGCTGACTGACTTTGAAAACCTGTCTGTGGAAAAGGTGACGAGTTATGAGCTTTTCATTCAGGTGGTTCAGTCGATGTCCACGGGGTTGAGTGAGGATGACATTGACTTGTTGAAAAAAGTGATAAGAGATAATTCAGAAGAACAGTGATGCGTATTCAATTGAGTGATATTTTGAGACACCCTGAGGTGGTCGAGGTTCGGATGCGTCATGTGAATAGTGCGGGCGGAGCCTTGTTTGAGGTCAGTGCGGAATTCACCGATGGGAGTACGGTTTTCAGGCAATCAATCACTCCCGAGCGTGCGATCAAAGCTGTCTATGAGGTATTGCTAACAAAAACTAAATGACTATGAAGCGAATAGTACATGATGAAGACCAAAAAAACGCGAGTATTGACCTTGTGGATGTAACTGCTGTAGAACTTGATGCTTTAGAGCGCGAATGTCGGACTTCTGTTGTGACATTTCAGTTTATGAAAGAAGATGGGGGCAGAAGTTTAAGTGATCAGGCAACCGATACGATTCATTCGGTTTCCAATAAAAACACCCGCGATGTATATCCCGAAATGGAAAAACCCGATTTGAAAAACACAACGGGCTTAACTGAGCACATTGATACTCAGATCAAGCATATAGACAGCGTGATCACTGCATTGGAGAAGGGTCGGAATCAAGGGAGGGTACTATCGCTTTCGGTTGAGGATGTTCATTCCTTGGTTACCACCCTTCAGACACGTTTACGGTTGTACTATACAATCTCGAATGTGACTGATGAGCAAGCTAGAGAGATCGCCAAGTCCATGGGTAGTGGTGATAAGAGCCAACTAGATGGGTTGAACAAAAAAATGAGACAGGTAGATTTTGAATGGGTCAGGCTTGCTGATTTACCTTTGGATGAGCGGGTGGTAAAGCTTCGGAAGCTTGCCAACGAGCGTATGCAACCACTTGCCGACATCTTAAAAGAGATCAATCAGCCTGTGGGTTCGTCTGATTCACACCCACGATTCGCCACCATTGGTGGCAAGGAAGAACTTGCCTGTTGCATCAAAAACCCCAAGGATGGGACTTATTTGCACGCTGACACCTCAAAACCCACCTTTAGCAACAAAACCCCTGAAACCGTGTGGAAAGCCCCACAAGCGGGGTTAATGGTGATGTCAGAGAAGGATGCAGTTCGGTTTGCAGGTGAATTAAAGGAAACAGACTTGGAAATTGTGTATTTTAAGGACGTTCAGGAAGAAATGAGGTCTGAAAACCAATGAGTTACGAAGAACAAGTGTTAATGGTGGTTTATGGAGCCACAACGCTAGTGATCATCATTGTAGCGTACTCTATGAGCCGCCCAAATGACAAGTAGAAATGAGTGTTATAGCAAGCGACCATAGTTTCATTTTCTTTCACATCCCCAAGTGCGGGGGCACGAGCATGAACCATGTGCTCAAGGAGGCGGGGAAGTGGTCTCCGAAGGCAAAGAAGATGACCATTGACACCACTCACCTGACATACTTGGAAACCAAGCACATCTACCAAAAGGCGGGACAAATCGACCGTTTTGAAGCGGCAAAAAAGTTTGCCTTGGTTCGTTCACCTGTCAATCGAGTGTGTTCATTCTACGAGTACATTGCTTCTAACAAGGCGCATCAGCTACACGAGAAGGTGGCTGAGATGAGTTTTGCGGAGTTTGTGGTATGGTTGATTGATCACATGGGCGATCAGTTTGGAATTACCACGTGTTTTGATCATTTGACCAATGAAAATGATGAAGTGCCCTCGGACATGCAGGTATTTGACTTAACTGAGGTAGATGAGCGGTATGATGAAATTCTTGCCCTTTGTGGTTTTGATCCCGATGAGCGAAAGCAATTAGGTAAGGCGGGCTTTCCCCGTTTGAACGTGAGTAAATATGTAGGAGATGTATGTCCTGACAGTACAGGTCTAAGTTTGATTGAGTATTTGTTCGAAGACGATTACCTGAACTTTTTTGATAATCACGGTGAGTTCAGATGGAAGTAGTGTTTTAATGTTTGGTAACG
>CALFYW010000003.1 GCA_937952265.1 uncultured bacterium | reverse complement strand
CATGCAAATAACATATGCTATAGGCGTTTGTAATGAACACAACGACTTACACTCGCTACTTACATTTCTTAAAAGAACAAAAGATGAACGCGATGATATAAATGTGTTGGTTGATTCCGGTAAAGAAACTCCAGAAGTCACGCGTGTATTGGAGTTATTTTCGGATGACATTTCAGTAAACCGTAGGTTATTTGATGGTGATTTTGCTTCGCATAGAAACTATCATATAGAAATGTGTTCTGTTGACTATATATTTATGATATATTCCGACGAGATACAACAAGAAGATCTCATACGTAATATTAGACAGCCATTTGAGAAGACGGAGTGTGACTTGGTACTCGTGCCACGTATGAATCTATGTCCCGGATACACTCGCGAATGGTTAAAAAAATACAATTTCAATGCGAATGAGGTTGGATTTATTAATTGGCCAGATTATCAGGGTCGTATTTTCAAAAATGACCCCTCTATTGGATGGTCTAAAAATTTACACGAAGTTGTGACTGGAGCAAAACACCCGATACGTCTTGATCCAATGCCATCTATTGGAATTTGGCACATAAAAAGTACAGACAGACAAGAAAAACAAGATGATTTTTATAAGAACTTATAGAATTGAATTTATTTCATATAAATGAAGGTCATTTTGAGTATAACGAGTATACCAACTCGTTTTCAATATCTCAAACCACTCGTCCAACATTTAAAGGAAATAAAGGGATGTGATGAGGTATGGGTTAATATACCCAAAAAATATAACCGTTTTCCAGATTGGGATGGTGAGTTTCCATATGAATCATTTGGTGAAAACACCGTCATAAATCGAGATTGTGAAGATCTTGGACCGGGTACACAAGCCATGGGTCCAATTGGTAAAACAGACGCTGACATGATTTTGTATGTAAATGACGATACACTTTACAAGGAAGATATGGGATTACATCTTATGAAGTGTTTTGAATTGGAAGGATCTAAGAGTGTCTGGGGTCTTTCTGGATTTGACTTTGAGACCTATTTTAAGGGTGTGTATCCTAGAGAGCACGCTAAATCAGTCGACGTGTTAGAATCATATGGTTCGTGTCTTGCGAAAACTGAATGGCTT
>CALFYW010000002.1 GCA_937952265.1 uncultured bacterium | reverse complement strand
GTATTGTGAGCAAAAAATAGAACTGTCGCATAAAACAACCGATTTAAAACAAAAAATCAAAAAATTACGCCACGAAGTACTCGCGTCTTTCAATAAATCTTGAGAATTTCAGCCACAGCTGGGTGTCTCAGGATATCTTCGTCATGCATGAGCACGTGTTCAACGTATTCAAATTCATTACCCTTGAGTTTGTGTGCGAGATCTGCGAGTCCGTTTTTTCTATTTATCAGGTCACTTTGTCTCAAATCGCCCATGACTATCATTTTAGAGTTTTCACCGAGACGCGTGAGTAACATCTTCATTTGGTTCGGTGTACTGTTTTGCATTTCATCACCGATGATGAATGAATCATTAAATGTTCTTCCTCGCATGAATCCAAGTGGTTCAACTTTTACACAATGTTCGAGTTGATTGCGAGTGAGTTGCATTTCAAATACATCCATCATTGGACGAATCCATGGTTCCATCTTACGTTCCATCTCCCCTGGTAAGTATCCCATGTCTTCGTCCGCAGCAACAATTGGTCGCGTGAGAATGATCCTTTTACATTCCTTGCTTTTTAGTTGTTCAGCCGCATATTGACACGCGAACATGGTTTTGCCCGAACCAGCGGGACCGGTTGCGATTACAATTGGTTTGTGTGACTGTAACACTTTGACATATTCAATTTGACCTGGAGTTTTTGGGATATTCATCTATAGTTACTTAAGGTTTTTTCTTTATTACATTATAGGATGGAGTTCCATTTTATAACGGTTGGACGGAGTAACCTCGCGACCATAACGGATCCAACACATAAACCACGGGCATTGTGCTTTAGTAAAAAGATACAAGCCGTTAAGTATATTGATTATCTATCTATATATAGGTCTAAATTTGGGCATTGGCCATCGATTGATCTAAGTGAACCCCATACGAAGATAGAACCAACTGTTGGTGCTAAAAAGAGAACACCCGACTATGTCCGTAAATTTATAAAAGTGAGTACACTTCAGCAACATGAATTAAATGGCATGTCTATGAGTTCTGGTCTGTCATATTTTTATTGTCATAATTTCGAATACACAGATGAATTAACCGATCTGAAATTAAGAGGACAGGAAATAGATGCCAATATAGATGATGATATGTACAAAATGTGGCTTGAATGCAATTTAAAGATTGATTAATATATTATAAAAAATGGGAAGCTTATCTCTCAAATTTGATCCTACCAAGAAAGAACACGCTGAATGGCTGAAGCGTGCGGGCGAAAGCTTTAAAAAGTCTATGCGCGAAAAACACGATTTCATGGCCGATGTAAATAATAATCCAGTGACGGATGAGAAAATCAAACCACAGGATTGGGCACAGTTACATTTTGTGTTGGCCATGAAATACACAGATGCGGTGTTTGACGGAACTGCGTACATCCCAAAATAAAAGCTATGCTTACATAAATGCTCACAGCCGTGTTGGCTCTTTTGATTGTGTATCTTATTCTCAGGCAAACGGAATTGTATGGGGTTAGATTATTGGATGGGGATTGGGTCCCAACCATAAATGATAAGGGTAGAAAGGGTGGTCCATTCCATAAATGTTCCCCGGAATCATTCAGTGAATGCGAAAGACCTGAATTCAAGTACTTAAGTCGGTACTAATTTTGTAATAATTAAGTAAATCGTCATGATCAGAGAATACGTCCAAAATAAATATTCTGAGCTTTTGGGTATCCCAAAAGACAGTCCTCTATGCGTGAATCTCGAGAAAAGTACACATAACTGGGCAGTGAAAAGGAGTACAGCACTTGGCGACGTCGCCGCGGCTGATAACCCAAATCACATGAACCGTTATAAACATAAGTTTCTCCAGATTCAATACAATATTAATAATGCTCCGTGTTTGAAGAATAGGATTTTGAATGGTGATGTGAAGGCTTCCAGTATTGTTGACCTTTCACCACAAGGTTTATGGCCAGATGGACCATGGGCTGCCATGAAAGAAGTGTGTGTGACGAAAGACATGAAAAAGGAATACAATTCAAATGTATTAAAAGATCCAAATTACAAGGGTATCTTCAGATGTAGAAGATGTAAGTCGTATAAGACGACATACTATGAGATGCAGACAAGATCCGCGGATGAACCAATGACGGTATTTATCACGTGTCATAATTGCGATTCTAGGTGGAAATCTTAATCACGTATTCAGAATCGGTAAGGTCTGTGTCTTGGTCACCGACGGATAATACGTAATTGTACCCTGTCATTCTTTTGCGCTCACCTTTCCTTTTAGCTGGAACTAAGTGGAGTTCATCGTAATATATGCCATACATGCGTAATTGACATTTTGTAAGGCAAGACATACCCGGTATGTTTGGTCTTGCAGTCATAATAACTATTCTGTATCCAAGTTTTATACAGTCTTCAAGAAGTTCTATAGCTGGAATATTAGGTCTAGTGTTTGTAAATATAAGTGTGTTATCTATGTCGAACATTACCGCGTCATTGTAGTCTACGTACCTATTTTTCAATACATTCATTATAACCTACTTTAAGAGAAGAAATTATAACTCTATTAAATGATAGTGGACGTTGCATTTGAAGATGGTAGTGTGTCGTTGTGCCGAATAGAACACGAATTAAACGCAAATGAGTATCTCGTCAGGGAATTTGTGTGTCATCGCAATGGTACGTGTAAGTTTAATGGTGAAGTACAAACCATCTCAAAGGACGCGGTATGTGGTTATTACGATGTGACAGAGGTCGAAGACACGGGTTTATATAGAAAAGTCGCTGAGGGAATTTACGAACCTATATATGATTCAGACGAAGATTATGAGATGTCAACCGATGAAGAGAGTGATTCGGACATTAGCCTGGACGATGAGGAATAAAATGTGCGTTCATATAAAATGAAAAACGCGAACAGATTGCTTCTCCCAGGTTCTATTATTGCTCTCGTTCTCTTGTACACCTATGTTTATAAACCATCCCAACCAAAGGAAAAATACTGCGGTGCGTGTGGGGGTAAGTAAATGAGACTTAAAAGATACACGCGTTTAATTATAAATGGCTCCGTACAGGCCACCTAACACTCACTACAGTGAGTTAGATGTCTCGTCGTACGAGGAAGATGACATTTTCAATTTCGTAGGTAAGTCAGGAAAGAGATTCTATTGGCTCACGCGATTTTTGGATTTGTCCTATCTCTGGTACGACAAGAACCGTAAAGTCATTGAAATATGGGGACCGTATGAATCCCTCCAAAATTTTCAAGCGCATCACGTGATAGAGTGTGAATTAAACCTAAGTTGTAATAAAGATTAAGAGAACTATCTCAATATGTTCAAAAGACCCGCTATTCGTCCCAGGCCCACTACAGTGACTCCGTCGTCTCGTCCAACCGAGGGGTCATTCTTGCATTCTATTTTGTATCCCCCAAAATGCAAACCTTACGAAAGGGAAACGACATACATGCAGAACTACGATAATTATGTAGACAATCTTCGAAAATCATGTGAATTGAGTGGTGCAGAGTTTGTTATGCCAAAATATGTGCTACCTTTACCAGAAAAGGAACCATTCGCCAAAAAGAAAATTCCACAAGTGGAATATCTAGACCGCGTGATTATGCGAGTGAATATTTTAAAGTGTGGAAAAGTGCGCGTGAAACTTCTTCCACA
>CALFYW010000001.1 GCA_937952265.1 uncultured bacterium | reverse complement strand
AGCTTCAGATTATGAACTTACCGTCATGGATGTTACAAAACTCATCATAAAAACCATAAAAAATACTGAAAATTATGATGAATGGATAGAATATGTAACAGATAGACCATTTAATGATCGAAGATATTACATATGCGCCGATAAATTAAAGTCAATTGGTTGGAGACAAAACAAGGGGATTGATGATCTTATTAAGTTTTTTATTGAGTAACACTGACATTATATTATATTAGTCACTCTTTAATGGCATTGTGGCCGCAGCCGCCGCCACGTACGAATTCTCCACCACCTTTTTACCCTTGAACATCATAAACAGACATATGAATAGCATCAGCATGTTAAGAGCGGCGGAAAATCCAGCGTATCCCATCTTACCCTTCTTGTCATCTGGATCACATTCGTTTATCACGTGTATCAACATGAAAGCGCCAACCGCACCCATCAAAGAGAACAGCACATAGAAAGCAGAAAGTTCAGCGGTAAACAATTGAATTGTCAATAGAGCCGTAACAACACCGATCGCCATAGCGAGTGTGTGACTGAAATACCCCTTTATGTTCTGCAATTTCTCAGAATCGTCGGTTTGTGCACATTTATTCAATACATTTACACCGAGAGCCGAGACCGAGATGTAAAACACGAGCAAGAAAACGATAGAAATAATCGTCGCGGGTTGCATTTTAAGATCGAATTTCTGTTTTTCTAACTGCTTCGCAGTGGACACAATTGGTGCAGCACTTTCAAATCTTCGATAACCTCGTCCCATGGATTCAACTGTGGCTTGTCCTATGCTGGATATACTATTACCAACCGCAGCGCCACCTTTCATGAGACCACCACCCATCGCGGCACCACCTTTCATGAGACCGCCACCCATCGCGGCACCACCTCTCTTGAGACCACCACCGGCTTTCGCTGAAGCGGATCGCAGGGTCTTAAACATTTTATATTATATTTGGAGAAAATTAATATCAGTACATTACAGATGGAAAGCAGACAAAAATTTGTGTTAACCATTCTGATATTGTGCTGTGTCAGTAGTATATTCACTGTGATACTAGCAACAACGGGGGCACTCGAAGCTAAACGTTCTGGTGCGATAGAAGGCACAGAAGAGTTCTATGTAAAAAAATTTGAACTCGATGAATTGAAAAAAATTCTCACCGACGCCGTCGCCGCGGACACAGTCGTAACCCCACCAGAAAAAACTGCGGGTGATTTTATAGATATAAATGATTACATTGACTATCAAATATTGCGGTCTAAAAATAAAAAGGCGAGAGATGCGACCATCGCTCGTTCTCAACCCCACATAGACAAGATAAAACGGTGGTGTTCAAAACACTATGACGCACTCGAGAGATTTAAAAAATCAGAAACGTTAATAATTCAATATTTAGACGGCACACAACGCAAACCAATTCAATTTTATGCGAGATACATGGATAATGTATCCGATGAGGGTAAAAATCTACTTTTTAACGTGTGCAAAGAGTAGATGCATGTAGTACAATCGATATACATCATATTAATGCTCCTGTCTTATGTGTTTCAGAAGACAGGAAGATTAACGTTCGAAGAAAAGTGTAAATTATTAGAATTCACAGGTATGATAGTCAGAGAAACTGTTTTTCCTCCTCCCGCTCTTTGTAAATCCGATAGTAAGTGGGTTGACCGATCGAGGTACCAAGAAGGTAATACTTCGAATAATGAGTGGAACCCTTCTTGTGTTGATACAGTGGCTATAAAAGACCAGCTAAAACTCCCACTGTGATATACTGTGGATCAAGGTCAGATAAATCCTTTCTCTTGTACACGTCGTTTATTTCGTACATAATCTGATACATACCTAAAGATACAGCTGTCGCAAACAAAAGGGTATCCGTATCCATTACAATTATTAAAGAAATTAATTCTATATTAAGGATATAATGAGCACTCCAGAAAGCGTCCTCGCTGGATATGATGACAAGTCGAAAGAGGGTAAACTCGTGATTCAACGCGTGAAGACTCTCACCAACCGTTACAAGAGAACGGGCATCAACAAGGAAAATATCTGTGGCATCGTGTCCACACTCATGATGGAAGTCAACAAGATCAAGACCCTCAGTGGACAAGACAAAAAGGAACTCGTGATTGACCTCATTTATTCCATCATAGAAGAAATCGATGAAGGTGAGGAAGATTCTGAAATTGAGGTCGTTCTCAAAAAGATGGTTCCGCCAATGATTGATAGCTTCTCAGTGATGCTAAAGGTAACTAAAGGTTGTGGCTGTTTTGGTAAATAGATGAAGTTCCCTTCACTTGAAACAATGGTAATGTACGGTATATACACAATACGGGATCTCGTTCTGTATTCAGAAAATAAGCTTGTACAAAGGAACATACGAGTACTTAATGAGTGTGACACATGTTCGTTTGTATTCGAAGGTCACGTGTGTGACAATTGTAACTCTATTAAAAGAGAGAGTCGAATGATACTCAGGTAAAAATGCCGAGATATCCGACTGTTACGACGTATACGACGCGCCATTTTCGTACATTTCGAAAGTGATTGTATATGTTGCGCCGAGCGAAAAATGATAAAAGCACTAAAACACGAATGTTTGAAACGAGGAAACCGAATACATAAATTTACTGCATGGGTGAGACGAAAGTTTGGAACGCTCGTCATTCAGAGAGACACGAGTTACGGGGATGGAACTTCTATGCCATGTGTTTTATGTAGAAAGGTGATAGAAAAACATGGGTTGCGTTGGAGAGCCTATGATGGGGATAGATGGATAGATAGTTTACATTCTAGTCACATACCCAAGTCAAAACCAACGAATAAACAGCGCCGTCTTTTACGATTTGGGCTTAATGATGAGTCCGAGTGCTGACTCAAGATTATTCTCATTTCTCTTCAGAGGCTTTTCTCGTTTGAGTTTCAAAGTCTCATTTTTACCGGTAGAACTGTTTATTTCATCCATCTTTTTCGTGTTTGAAATAATCGGTATAATACGGTCTTCCAGAGGTTTGGAGTTTATCTCCTTAGGTTTCTCTTTGTCTACGATGCTATTGCTTCTAAATTCTTCTATGGTAAGGTCGCCGCCAAACACGTCTAATTGTTCTCTCAGAGGTGCGATCGTGATAGATCCAAGTTTGTTGTACAATTTCTTGCGCATGATGATTATGTTACTACATATGATACCACCTCTCGTAATGCCGTACTTGTCTATGGCATATCGCTTCATGCAGCTCCACGAACAAAATCCACCGCATGTATGAAATTTATTCCTGAGTTCGTCATATTTATATGGCAATTTAAGTATCTCACCTTCAAATGGATGACAGCACCACCAACACCACATACTTTAGGACTATGTGATTGTCTTTAAGTGTTATTTTTTTCTCAGTACAACACAAACATGGGAGGTGGTGGAAGTTCCACTATAAACCAGGAATTTAACATGTCCGTGGTGAACGACATACTGTATGAATCTGTAACCAATAATGAAAGTTATACCGAAAATAGAATGGAAAATCTTCAAAACATGAATCTTAATATAGAGAGAAGTGTTGGGTGTAACATATCAACAGAGCAGACCATTAATTCAAGTTTCATGGCTACAGTATCACAGATAACAAACGGTTGTCAAAGTATATCGAATGAACTGGTGAGTGAACTTGAGGCAAACGGTGGAGCTGCATTGG